>NZ_JOBX01000049.1:0-88463 GCF_000720645.1 Streptomyces sp. NRRL S-378 | reverse complement strand
GAGAGGAGGGGGGCGGGCTGGGCGGGCGGGCCCTGGCCGGGAAGGGCGGGGCGTTACGAGCCCGGGAGGGTGAGGGCGGCCAGGCTGCCGCCGCCCTCCGCGGTGCGGAAACGCAGCGTCGCGCCGATCGCCTCCGCCTGGCCCACGGCGATGGTCAGGCCCAGCCCGTGCCCCTTGCCCCCGCTGCGGAAGCGCTGCGGGCCGTGCGCCAGCAGGTAGCCGGGGAAGCCGTCCCCGTGGTCCCGTACAGTCACCACCGGCCCGTCCACCGTCAGCACCACCGGCGACCGGCCGTGCTGATGGGCGTTGGCCACCAGGTTCCCCAGGACCCGCTCCAGCCTGCGCCGGTCCGTCTCCACATGGGCGTCGCGCAGGACGACCACCTCCGTGTCCGTCCCGGAGGCCCGCACCACGCGCCGGGCCAGCGGCCCCAGCTGGTGCAGATCCGTCTCCACCGCCTCGCTGCCCGAGTCCAGCCGGGAGATCTCCAGCAGGTCCTCCGTCAGCTGCCGCATCGTCCGCACCCGTTCGCGCACCAGCTCCGTCGGCCGCCCCTCCGGCAGCAGCTCCGACGCCGCCTGCAGGCCCGTCAGCGGCGTGCGCAGCTCGTGGGCCACGTCCGCCGTGAACCGCCGTTCGCTCTCCAGCTTCGACTGCAGGCTTCCCGCCATCGTGTCCAGCGCGCCGGCCACGGTCGCCACCTCGTCCTGGGGACGCGAGGGGTCCTTCGTCCGCGGGTCGTCCACCCGGGCGTCCAGGTCGCCCTGCGTGATCCGCCGGGCCACGGTCGCCGTCTGGTGCAGCCGTCGTGTCACCCGCGTCACCGCGAAGGCACCCACGAGCAGCGTCCCGCCGATCGCCAGCACGGACGACCCGATGATCGCGTTGTCCAGTCCGCTGATGGTGCGGGCGCTCTGCCCGTAGTCGACGACGGTCGCCAGCGCCCGGCCGTCCGCCGGGCCGGCCGCCCACATCGTCGGGCGGCCGCGGTGCTCCGCCACGACCGTCCCCCGCTGTCCGGCGGCCGCCAGCGCCCGCAGCTCCGGCGGGAGCCCGACCGGGTCCAGGCCGGAACCGGGCGGCAGGGGCTCGCCCGCCTCGTAGGCGTCCGTGACGTCGCTCAGTTTGCCCAGCGCCTTCTCCCGCGCCGTGGCCACTGTCTGGCGGGTCACCTCCACGTGCACGAGCGCGCCGAGCACGGCTGCCAGCGAGCAGCACATCACCACGATGAAGCACGCCGACTTCCAGGTCAGCGTGGCCGTCCAGGCGGGCAGTCGCGGCCGTACGCGCAGCAGCAGGTGCCGCCACCGACGCAGATGCGGTACCTGCTGCCGCCGGGCGGTCCGTGCGTGCTCCTCTCCCACGGTCACGGCCGGTCCGGTGCGAGGCCGGGGCCCGGCCCGGACCCCTGGCCCGAGCCGCGACCCGAGCCGGGACCGGAGCCCGGGCCGGTCCCACCGCCGGAGCCGGAGCCTGGGCCGGTCCCACCGCCGGGCCCGCGGTCCTCCGGACCCCGCGGGTTCGCGGGCACCCGTACGATCTGCTCGCGCGTCGGCAGCATCGTGCGCTGCTTCTCCTCCCAGGACCACGCGGTGATCAGCTCGTAGCCGCGGTTCCCGCTGGGCACCCGCAGGACCACGTCCCGCCCGGCCAGTTCCACCGAGACCACGGTCTGCGTGGTCGCCATGATCCGGTTGAGCCGTCCGTCGCCGTCCGCCGTGTACACCCGTACGGACATCATCTTGTCCGGGTACTCGATGCCCACGATCAGCTCGTCCTTGCCGTCGCCCGTGAGGTCCCGGTAGTACGGCGCCAGCACCGGGCACGACGCGGGCTCCGCGCCCTCCTTCTTGCACGCGTTGATCGCCGCCGCGGTCTCGGCCGGTATCCCGTCGGCCCCGACCCTGGTCCTCGGGTGCACCCGCAGCTCCGCCTGGACGAGGGCCACGGGATCGACTGCGTGCACGTCCTGGTCGTGGACGGGCGGGATCCCCTTCACGTACTCGGGCGGGGCCCCGGCCGGATCGGCCGGCGGTACGGTCGCCCCCACGCGGTCGGGCCACAGGTGTACGGGCCCGCTCGCGGTCGCGGTCGCCCCGGCGCCGACCAGCCCGCCGGTGTCTCCGCAGCCCGCCAGCAGCGGAAGCGCGGCGAGCGCCAGCAGCGGGGCGAGGACCGGGTTGCGTACGGGAACGGGAAAGCGGCTCCGCGCGGAGCCGCCCGAACCGAACCTCCGTACGGCCCCCGGGCCCGCTTCCCTCCCGCTCACGGCCGGTCTGCGCCCAGCCCCCCTGCCTGCAGCCCCCTTGCCCACAGCCCCCCTGCTCACAGCCCCCGTGCCCTTCTGCCCGCGTACGACGATGGTCGATCACATCCACCATATGCGGAGGTGCGCCCCATTTGCCCATGCCGGTGGGTCCCGGCGGTCCGAGCGCGGGTGTGCGGGGCCACCCGTCCGTGCGAGCCGCCCCTACCTGCGTACGACGGTCAGCCGTCCGTGCGTCCCCGGCGCAGCATGGCGAAGCCGAGCCCGGCCGCACCCACGGCCGCGATGCCGCCGCCCGCGGCGAGCAGCAGCATGCCGTCGCCCGGCCCGTCGGCCAGAGTACTCAGCCGCCGGCCCTCGGCGGACGCGGCCTCCAGTGCGCGGGTGTCGCCGGCGGCGGCCCGCTGCCCGGCCGAGACCGGGACGATCTGCCCGTCGCGGGTGCCGGTCTTGTGGCCGTCGCCCGCGACGGCGTGGCCGCCGTCCTGCGCGGAGGCGCCGCCCACCCAGGACGTCAGCCGCCCCGCGGGGTCCAGGGCGGCGTGCAGATCGCCGGAGCCGCCGAAGTCGGTGACCCCGTCATGGCTGGTCAGGGTGGTGGCCCTGGTGCCGTCGGCGGCCAGGATGTCGGCCTGGTAGCCGCCCTTGGCGGTCCGGTAGACCTTCGCCGTGGACACGCCGTCCGCCAGCGCGAGGCTCTTGACCAGCGTCCGCTGCGAGGCGGTCGAGTGCGCGGACGAGGCCGCCGGAACCCCTTCGGCCAGAGCGGCGGCGGTGGGCAGCGCCAGCAGGCTGCCGGCACAGGCGGTCACGGCTGCGGCGCGAACGAGAGTGCGGCGGCGGACGGTGCTCACGGAAAATCCTTCGATGCTGGGGTGCCGGTCGGAACGGAACCTGGCGTCTGCAGGTACGACCAACCTAGGCGGCGGCCGTTGCGGCGACACCCCGTTCGTGTAACAGCGAAGTCGCAAGGTTCCGTCGGAGTCGTTACACAACCGAGGGATTGCCGTGCGGCGCCCCGGCTGCTCCCATGGACGGCGGGGGTGAGGGTGAATGCGCGGACTCAAGGTACTGCCCAGCGGCCGGCCCGGCCGCGGCCGACTGTACGTCAACCTGCCCGACGGGCAGGCGGTCGCGTGGTACGACCGCCAGGCCAACCGGATCAGCGTCCTCGCGGACGACCACCGCGAGGCGATCCTGGCGGCGCTGCGCCCGTACCTGAGCGGCACCGTGGCCATCGGGCCGCCCCCGGTCCCCGCCGCGGCCGACCTGCGCCGCCTGGCCATGCCGCCGGACGCGGACCTGGCCCCCAACCGGCCCGCCGAGGCCCTGCTGGGGGAGCTGGAACACGGCGCGGCGGGCACCCGGGCCCGGCACCGCCTGCGCCAGGACCTGACGGCGCAACAGCGGATGGGCGACGCCTTCGACGCCCTGGAACCGGACGGCTGGCGGACGTTGCACTGCGTCCCGCTCCCGGGCTTCGGCAGGATCGACCACCTGGTCATCGGCCCGGCCGGGATCTTCTGCGTGCGTACGGTCCCGGGGCGTCGTCAGCGTGCGGTGGTCGGTGACCTGCTGCTCACGATCGGCCGCGCGGAACCCCGCCCGGACCCCCGCTGGATCCGCGGTGCGGCGGCCCGCGCCGCGGCGCTGCTGGCCGCGAAGGTCACCCCGGCCCTGGCGGTGGTCGACGCCTCCCGCCTGGAGACGGCGCCGACGGTCCGCGACATCCGCATCCTGCAGCCGCCGACGGCGACCCCTGACCTCCTCGCCTCCCCGGCCGCCCTCAAACCCCCCGACGTCGAAGCCCTGTTCGCCCAGGCCCGCGACACCCGAACCTGGCTACCACCCACTCCCAACCACCACCCGGGCCGTCCCAACCACCACCCGGGCCGTCCCGGCCCCCACCCGGGCCGTCCCCACCCGGGCCGTCCCCGCCACACCCGCTGAGCCGCGCCTACGGCCCGGCGGTCCGGGCCCGCACCGCAGCCCGGCCGCCCGCCACCACCGAGCCGTCGGCCTCAGGCCGAGGCCCGCTTCCGCGGCGCCGTGGCCTTCTTCGCTCCCGCGGCCGTACCGGCCTTCTTGGCAGCGGTCTTCTTCGTGCTCGCCGTCGAAGTCGACTTGGCCGTAGCGGACTTGGCAGCCCCTGACTTGGCCGTCCCGGACTTGGCCGTCCCCGACTTGGCAGTCGTCGCCGTCTTCTTCTTCGACGCGGCCGAGGCCGTCTTCTTCGCCGAGGCCGCCGTCGACTTCTTCCCGCCCACGGCCTTCGGCGCAGCCGCCGTCTTCCGGCCCGTCCCGCTCCGCCGCCGCATCGGCGTGACCTCGGCCCCGGCCCCGGCCCCCGCCTGGGCGTCCGCGTCCGCACCCGCCGCCACCGCCGCCCCGCCCTCGCCCCGCGAGGCCTTCGCCGCCCGCACGCTCTTCTCCAGCGCCGCCATCAGGTCGATCACCTGCCCGCCGGCCGGCTCCACCGTGGCCTCCGTGGGCTCGAACGCCCCACCTGCCTTCGCCGCGATCATCGCTTCCACCGCGTCCCGGTAGTCGTCGTGCAGCGACTCCAGCTCCACCTCGCCCAGCGTCGCCATCAGCGCGTCCGCCAGATCCAGTTCGGCGTCCCGCACCGTCACCTCGGCGTCAGGAGCGACCCCCTCCGGCGCCCGGATCTCGTCCGGCCACAGCAGCCCGTGCATGGCGATCACGTCGTCGACCACCCGCAGCATGCCCAGCCGCTCCCGCCCCCGCAGCGCGAACTTGGCGATCGCGACCTTCCGGCTGCGCTTCAGCGCCTCCCGCAGCAGCGTGTACGGCTTCGCCGCCGTCGCCCCGTTCGCCGCCAGGTAGTACGCCGCGTCCATCTGGAGCGGATCGATCTCCTCGGCCGGGACGAACGACATGATCTCGATCGTCTTCGCCGTGGCCAGCGGCAGCTGCGCCAGGTCCTCCTCCGTGATCGGGATGACGGACCCGTCCGCCTCCTCGTACCCCTTGCCGATCTCGGTGCCCGACACCTCCTCGCCGTCCAGCTCGCACACCTTGCGGTAGCGGATGCGCCCGCCGTCGGCGAGGTGGATCTGACGGAAAGAGATCGAATGGCTCTCGGTGGCGTTCACGAGTTTGATCGGAATGCTGACGAGGCCGAAGGAGATCGCTCCATTCCAGATGGATCGCACGGTTCCTCCCGTTTCGTGGCAATCTCATCGTATGACGCCGATCACATTGGTGGAGGGCCGTCGCATCGCGCTCAGCAACCTCGACAAGGTCCTCTACCCCGAGACCGGCTTCACGAAGGGCGAGGTCCTCCACTACTACGCCACCGTCGCGGAGCCCCTGCTCGCCCAGATCCACGACCGCGCGGTGTCCTTCCTGCGCTATCCGGACGGGCCGGAGGGCCAGCTGTTCTTCACCAAGAACCCGCCGCCCGGCGCACCCGACTGGGTGAGGACCACCCCCGTACCCCGCTCCGAGGACCCCTCCGCCGCACAGGTGGTCGTCGCCGACCTGGCCACCCTGATGTGGTCCGCCAACCTCGTCGTCGAGTTCCACATCCACCAGTGGCCCGCCGGCAGCCCCGCCGTCGCCGACCGCATGGTCCTCGACCTCGACCCCGGCGCGCCCGCCTCCGTCGTCGAATGCAGCGCCGCCGCCCTCTGGCTGCGCGAGCGCCTCGCCGCCGACGGTCTCGACGCCTACGCCAAGACCTCCGGCTCCAAGGGGCTGCACCTCGCCGTGCCCCTGGAGCCGACCCCCTCGGCGCAGGTGTCCGCGTACGCGAAGCAGCTCGCCCAGGAGGCCGAACGCGAACTCCCCGACCTCGTCGTCCACCGCATGGCCAAGGCGCTGCGCCCCGGCAAGGTCTTCGTCGACCACAGCCAGAACGCCGCCGCCAAGACCACCGCCGCCGCCTACACCCTGCGGGCGCGGGCCCGCCCCACCGTGTCCGCACCCGTCTCCTGGGCGGAGGTCGAGGCCTGCCGCACCCCCGCCGACCTGGTCTTCCTCGCCGACGACATCGGCCCGCGGCTCGACCGCGACGGCGACCTCTTCGCCCCCCTGACCGACCCCGCGCGGCGCCACCCGCTCCCCAGGGCCCGGCCGTGATCCGCGTCGCGCTGGCCGCCGCCGTACGGGACCTGCCGCGCGCGGCGGGCCTGGCGTACGAGCCCAAGTTCGACGGGCACCGGCTGGTCGTCGTGCGGTCGGCGGCCGACGTGTCGCTCCAGGCCCGCTCCGGCCGGATCGTGACCAGTGCGTTCCCCGATCTGGCGGCGGCGGCGCTGCAGTTGCCCGCCGGGACGGTCCTCGACGGCGAGGTGGTGGTCTGGCACGCGGGCCGGACGGACTTCGCGCTGGTGCAGCGGCGGGCGGCGGCCACCGCCGCGCGGGCCGCCGTGCTCGCGCAGAGCCTGCCCGCCTCGTACGCAGCCTTCGACGTACTGGAACTGGCCGGGCTGGACGTGCGCGCCCGCCCCTACGAACGCCGCCGGGCCCTCCTCGTCGACCTGCTCCTGCCCCTCGGGCCACCGCTCCAGCCGGTGCCGATGACGACCGACCCGGAACTGGCCGCCACCTGGTACGAGACGCTCCCCGCCAGCGGCATCGAGGGGCTCGTCGTCAAAAGGCTGGACCAGGCCTACCCGGCCGGGCGGCGCGGCTGGCAGAAGCTGCGCCACACGGACGTCCGGGACGCGGCGGTCGTCGGCTACACGGGCACCCCGCGCCGGCCGCTCGCCCTGGTCCTCGTCCTGCCGGTCGGGGACGAGACCCCGCTGGTGTCGAGCCCGCTGACGGCGGCGCTGCGTCGGGAGGTGGCGGAAGCGGCGGCCGCGCGCGGTGCCGCCGAACCGGGTGCTGCCGAACCGGGTGCCGCCGAAGCGCGGGCCACCGTCACCGCCATCGGCCTCGGCGAGGTCCCCTACCGCGCCCTGGACCCGCCGCTCACGGCGGAGGTCCGGTACACCTCGGCCAGGCACCCGCCGCCGGAGGTGCTCCGGCTGCGGACGGACCTCTGACCCGCGCAGGAGGCACGGGCCGGAGGGCGATCGGATCGTGTCGTCCCCGGGCCGGCCGGACTGCCGGCCCGGCCGACTACCAGGCGAGACGGCCGACTCCCCGGACCGCTGGGTCGGGCGCCTCCCCGGAGCCGGCCGGACGGCCGACTCCCCGGGCCGCTGGGTCGGGCGCCTCCCCGGACCGGCCGGACGGCCGGCTCTCGCCGGGCCGTCGGGTCAGGAGTGCGCCCCGCGCCCGGCGTCCGGGGGAGCCCCGGGCTGCGGGTGCGGACCGGGCCCCTCCGGCAGCTCGTAGCCGGACTCGCGCTCCTTGCGGACCTCGTCCGGGTGGCTGGACGTGGTCGAGCCGAAGTTCCCGTAGCCCTGCATCTCGTGCGGTCTCAGGCCCCCCTCGGGGATCTCCACCTGGTCGCGCTCCTCGCGGACCTCGTAGACCGCTCCTCCGTTCGGCAGGTGGGGCTGCTCGTCGGCGGAAGGAGGTGGCGGCTCCTTGGCCCGGACCAGCTGACCCAGCTTGAAGCCGCCGAGCAGCAGGGCGACGACGGCCAATCCGATGATCGGGAACCACGCGACATCCGTGAGGATCGAGTCCACGCTCAGGATCATGTCCATAGGGAGCATTTTCCCTCACATCGTCTGGTTACGCGCATTTCGGACGTGCCAGCGGGGGTGGCGGTGAGGGTAGCGGGGACGCAGGGGGACTCAGGTGTTGATGGGCCCGTCGGCGTCCCGCAGCGCACCCGCCTTGCGCGACCCCAGCACCCCGAGGATCTCGGCGCAGATCGCCAGCGCGGTCTCCGCCGGCGTACGGGCGCCGAGGTCCAGCCCGATCGGCCCGTGCACCCGGGCCAGCTCCGCCTCGGTGACCCCGGCCGCGAGCAGCCCCTCCCGCCGCCGCGCCGTCGTACGCCGCGACCCGAGCGCCCCGACGTACGGGACCCCGGCGGCCAGCGCCGCCCGCAGCGTCGGCACGTCGAACTGCTCGTCGTGGCTCAGCATGACCACGCACGCGGCGTCCCGGCGCGCTTCGATCACCTCGACCGCCGGCCCGGCCGCCTCGACCCGTACCGCCTCCCAGTCCAGCAGCCGTGCCTGCCGCTCGATGACGGCAGCCAGCTCCCCGCCCCCACCGATGACCACGTACGGGGCCGACGGCTGCGCCTCCACCAGCACCAGGCCCGACTCCCCGTACAGGGCGTCCCGTCCGGCCCGCCGCATGGCCAGCAGCTCGCCGGCCCGCCGCCCGGCATCGTCGCCGGGCACCGCGGTGGCCCGTACGACCTCACTGGACGCCTGGTCGGCGGCCTCGTTCAGCCGGGTCACCAGCGCCACCCCGACACCCTCGCCGAGCAGCTCCCACCACTCGGCGGGAATCGTCGCGAGCGGCTGGAGCAACACCTCGGCCTGCCCTCCGCAGGTCAGCTTCGCCGCCACGGCCTCGTCCCCGGCCACCGACACCTCGCACACCCGCGCGGTGGCCCCGGGCGCCATGGCCACGGCTTCGGCGACGAGCTCGGCGTCGAAGACCCCGCGGTACAGGCTGCCGACGCACTCTCCCCGCGCATCGACGAGCACGGCCCCGCCCGGATCCCGCGGCCCGAAACCCTGCTCGGTCACGGGCCGGGCCAGATACCCCGTCCGCCCCTCGGCCACCCACTGCCGCGCCGTCTCCACCAGCTCACGCATCGTGCCGCCCCATCCACTTCGAGCTCTCCCCGCAAAGCACCAGGTCAGCGACACCCTGCGGCCTCACCACCACCTTAGGCAGCCGCCCGTTCCGCCCCCACCCCCATAACCCACAGAGCCGCCCCCACCTCCCTCGTACAGACCACCGGAACCCCCGTACGGACGGGGCGGGGCGGCACGGTGGTTGTGGCCGTATCCTGACCGCTGCGTGACCGGACCAACTCGCGCGCGCCGCACCGCACATCGCCCCGGACCGCCCCGTGCTCCACACGCAGCCCGCACCGCCGCACACAGCCGCCCCACCCCCCGGACGCTCGGAGCCGCGCCATGCCGCCGTTCGAAGAGGACGACACCCGTAAGGTCCAGACGGCCGTCGTGGGCAAGGCGGGTTCCGACCAGCCGGTATTCCTCCCGTACGACCCGGCCGACTTCGACGCGTTCATGCGGGACCGCACCCGCGAGGACTTCTACTGCGGCACTCTCCTCGGCGGTTGCGGCAAGAAGCTGACCGCGAAGCGGTACACCGAGAAGAAGTGCCACTTCGCTCACAGACCACCCGTCCACTGCCGCCGCCGGGCCAACGGCGAGGCGAGTGCGGACCACCTGTACATCGGACAGGCCCTGAAGCGCTGGCTTCGCGGGCAGGGCCGTCCCGACGCGACGGTCACCTATCCCGACCTGGGGTCCGGACCCGGCGGGGCGGTCGAGGTCCGGTTCGCCGGGGGCACCCGCATCGTGCGCGTGCAGATGGACCGCCTGCCGTTCCCCGCCTGGAGGGAGACCCGGGAGCGGCTCGGTGCGCGGCACACGGCCGGCGTCCACTGGGCGTACGGCCCGGACAGCGGCCTCGCTCACAACGAGGCCGACGCGCACGGGCACGCCATCCGCTTCTCGTGCCGTACCGAGCACGGCACCCGGGAGGTCTACGTCGGCAGGCAGGCACCGGGCCGTGCCGTGGAATCCGTACCGCTCGCCCACTGCCACCTGACGGAGCGGGGCATCGCCACCCCGGGTACCGGCGCGCCGGTCTCCTTCCCGCTGGCTCCGGGGAGTGTCGCCTTCACCGGCGCGGTCGAAATCCCGTCGCCCCCCGGGGGCGGCGTCCGCCTCTACCGGGCGGACGCGCAGCCCCTGGAATCGGGTCCGGTGCGGGCCCGCATCGCGCTGCCCCGCCAGTACGCCGTTCCGCAGCCGTATCTCATCCATGTGCTGGCCGCGCACCTCGTGCCGCCCGCTGACGGCTCCTCCACCGCCGAGTGGCTGATACGGGCGGAGAGCGCGCGTCCGCTCACCGGCTTCACCGACCCGCGCTGGCCAGACCTGGTACCGGCCCCGGCTCCACCGGCTCCACCGGCCGCGGTACGCGTGCCACCGGCTCTCGGCGTACCGCCGGACACACCCCGACTGCTGGCCGATCTGCGCCGGGGCCTGACCGACGTCGCCCAGCGGCAGGACGTCGTCGACTGGGAGACCCTCGTCCGTTCCGCGGGCGAGGACCCGGAACGCTTCTCGGCCGCGGAGCAGGTCCGTCTCCTCGTCGAGCTGGACCGGCCGAGGGCCGTCGGCAAGCCCGTCCTGTCCTCCCTCCTCACGCCGGAGCCCGGGACACCGGCCCCCGTCTTCTTCTTCGGCGCGGTGCTGGCCGGGCTGGGCTGGCGCTCGGACCTCCCGGCGGACCGGGTGACGGAGATCTGGGAACGTCAGCGCAGGACGGCGTACTCACTGCTCCGTAAGGAGCCCGACCCCGAGCCCGAGCCGCCGACGCCGGCGGAGGTCGCGGCTCCCGACTCGGACGCAGACCTGGTCTCCGGGCTCCGCGAGTTGCTGCGCCGCGTCGCCAAGGGGCGAAGCGTGATCAAGTGGGCGACGTTGTTGCGCCAACAGGGCGTGGCCCAGGCCTCGATCACCCCGCAGGAGCGGATCCGCCTGCTCGCGGCGGTGGACGCGCCGTACCGGGCCGACAGCCCCCTCCTGTCCGCCCTGGTGAAGGCGCCCGGCCGTCCCCCGGGCCCGCCCTCCTACTTCGGCGAGGTCCTGAAGACGCTGGGCTGGAGGCCGACCACGACCACCCCCACCGTCGCCGCCGCCTGGACCTCGGGCCGGGAGCGCGCCTACCGCGCCGCCGGCCACGGGACCGCCCGGAGCACCACCCTCGCCGACGGCCCCCCGGTCCCGCTCGCAGGCCTGTCGAGGCAGCTCGGCATCGAGGGGCCGGTCATCATCCGCACGGTACGGCGCACCCTGACCGATGCCGCTCGGCGCCAGGTCTGCGTGGGCTGGCACACCCTGGCCGAGTCTCTCGGACGGCAGCCGAAGGACTTCTCGGACCGCCACCGCCTCGCGGTTCTCGTAGCGGTGGACCGCCCGGCCCGCCCGACGGGAGTGATGCTGTCCGCGCTGGTCATCGGTGCCGGCCACGCCCCGGTCCCGTACTTCGCGGACATCCTCCGCGCCCTGGGCCGTCCCTACGACCTGCGCCCCATCGAACTGGGCCAGGTCCGCAAACACGAACAGGCCCGCGCCTTCGCCGCCTACGCCACCACCCCGAAGTAGCCGGACCCCCAAGTCCCAGCCCGCAGGCCGCACATACGCGAAGACCCCTCTCCAGCATTCGCGCTGGCGGCGGGGTCTTGGACAGACTTGCACAGTGTGTCCCCGGCAGGATTCGAACCTGCGCACACGGCCCCGGAGGGCACACGTGACTGCGATGCTCCCCACGAGGGACCTGGAGGAACATAAGAAGTTGTCGCGTTCTGGTTCCGGCTTCACACGCTGCTCACGCAACTGTTGAGGGGACCGGACGCTGCGGTGCTGGACGGGACGCGCGAGCAGTGCGGGAGCGCGACCGACGGGTGATCAGTGACGCGTCAGGCTGACCTGCCCACACGCCCCTCACCCGGGAGCAGTGCGTAACAACACTGCCCAAGTTCGTGATGCCCACGACTTTGGGCGATGACGGACTCACGTGGCACCACACCACGCGCATCGCGGGCGGTGAGGCCGTGACCGGGAGCCGCGAGTTATGGGCGGCCGGTCACGGCGACCTGGTGTTGCTTTGCAGGTTTGTCCGAACTGGTCAGGGCCTGCGCATTGACGGTGTCGCTCACTGCTCACGCCGCAAGCCGCCGCGTGGCGCCGGACGCCCGGTGCCGCGTGGAGACGCAGACGCCCCGTCAGACCGTTGGCCTCGCGAGGCGGTGCGTGGTGTGCGGCGTGGACGCCTACTTGACGTTCAGCGCGACCGTGTCGCCTTCGGTGAGGTTGTCCAGCGGAATCGTCCTGCTGAACGTTTGGGCCTTCTTCCCCGGTGCCTTACACGTGACGTCGACCGTGAGGTTGAACTGCGAGTCCAACGGGGTGTCCAGGCTGATGGGGCCGAACGTAGCCCTGCGGTTGGTCGGGTTGTTGGTGGGACCCGACGCATCGTCCTCATCGCTGTCCAGCGATACCCGGGTGGGGACGGAGTTGTTGGGGGCCGGAAACGCATTCTTGCAGGTCACCTTGCCGTTGAAGGACACCGTCCCCACTGGGGGCGCTGCCGAGGCCTGACCAGACGTCAGGAGACCTCCGACCAGTACGGCGGTGACGATCGGGGCCATGGTCACGAGTGTGCGAGACCTGGCGGAGAAGCGGGGCATGCGTGACGCGCGCGTAGACATGGGACCACCTGCTCGTTGGCGTACGAGTAGTTCTGTGGAGGCCGACCCTGGCGCCGACACGACAAGCGTGGGCCCTGACGCCGGCACGACAGGCGCGGCTCGGAGATCGCCAGGTTTCGCGGGGTCGTCTGTGAACCGGGCCATGGTTCAGCTGCCGCGCTTCCACCAACTCATTGGGCAGCCCCCAGGCCCTTCACTCACCACATTCCTACAGCGCCTCCTGGCCCGCAACCGGAACGGTTACGCCGGGTGTGAGGGCGCCCGCCGCCTTGCGATGCACCACATCTGCCGACGTGCGCCGATATACCGGGGCTTACGGCACAGCCTTTCAGCCACGGATCCCCCGGCTGGGGTGTCAACGGCCCGGCAGGCAGTGCCGGGGCGGAGCGCCGAACGGTAGCGGACGTCCGTCCATCATGGTGCTGTGATCGTCGAGGGGGTGGGACCGCGGGCCGCGGGGCCACACGCCACTCACACAGGACCAGTGCGTAACAACGACAAAGACCTGGACTCAGTGGGACTGGGTCCAGGTCTCCATGCTTGGCACTCGTGCAGGTCAGGGGGTGTTTCACGCTGGTCCCAGAAGTGCCGCCGACAGGATTCGACCTACGCACACCGCTCCGGAGGCCCCGTGCGTCTCACGCGTTTCACCTGATCAGGAGCCCTAGGACCAGCGTCCGCAGTCCCGTAAGTCCATAAGTAGGCCGCAGCTTGCAGGGCACCGTTCATACGCTGCCTCGGAACACAGTTGCTAGCGGAGGAACGAGTACACCAGCACGACCACGACGAGGATGCCCAGCCATAGCGGGACGCTGGTCGTTGTGAAGCGCCCCCGGTTGTCTCTAGGTTGCGGCCGTCGTCGCTTGGCCATTCCAGCCCCCTACGATCGCAGTGCTTGCCCAGGCTCAGGGTGGGGCAGAGGACCGCACGCAGATAGAGCGAGAACCAGCCGCAGCTGTCCGAGTACTAGTTTGGAAGATCGCGTACGCCCCCACCCGCTCACCAGCCAAGCCCCTGACCTGCAGGTCCGGAGCTACAGCGCCGCAGTTTTCCGCGACTCCCCGCTCGTGGCCGGTCGATCGGACACGTGTGGGGCACGCCCAGGGACCGTGGTCCGTGCCGGAACGGCGCCAGCCGCAGCGCTAATCCCACCTTTGGTGTACTTGCCGCGCTGAGGAACAATTCCGATAGAAGTTGGCGATATGGTCGGCCGGTGCCTGGAACGCAACGGAACTGGCTGTGGATCCTGCTGGCGGTTGCCGGGGTGATCGGGCTATTCGTCTTGCTCACACTCTCCGTGCGACCGGACGGTGGTGAGATCTCCCCACCGCCGCCCGATCCCAGCACTGAAGTGGACAGCGACCAAGTCATCTTCCGGAGGGAAGTCGCCGAGGACCGTAGGTCCCTCTTCGATGGGGTCCTCTACTACCAGCCCCCGGAAGCAGTCGACGTGGGCGACACTTTGGAGTTCCCGGCGCGGCTCATGGCGACCGGCAACGGTGCACCGCCCGAGTCGGTGCCCGGCACAGTGGTAGCCCGGCGCACCTTGCGTGTGGGCGGCGTTCAGAAGGCATACCTCTCCGAGCCCGGAAAGGATGTGGGGATCGAGCTACTTGGTTCTCCCACCGGCACCATTGCCGTGCCCGGTGACGAAGTGGAGTGGCGCTGGAATCTCACCCCGCGCAAGCCCGGGAGGTACACCCTCAAGCTGGTGGTCGAGACTTACCGGGGTGACTCAGACGTCCTGCTCGCACGCACCTCACCACCCATCGACATCGCCCTGAGTGCCCGCAACACCTGGTCATACCGCATCACGTCGGCCCAGAATTGGCTCATCGGCTTTGCGGCCCTTATCGCCGCGCTGACAACGCTGGGGGCCGCTTTCCGTAAACCCTTGGCTGCGGCCTTCGGTCGACTCCCCGGGCCCTGGCGCAAGAAGGACCAGCAACAGCCCTGACGACGTCACGGGCGCTTATGCCTCAGGCGCCGTCATGTGGGTGCGCAGAACGGACAGGGCCCGCGCTAGCGATTGACGGGGATCTCGTAAACGATCTCGCACAGTGCCGCAGGGATGATGATGTCCGCCGTCTCCACGGGCTGCCCCTGGTCGCTGTAATACGTCCATCGGATGTGCGTCACCAGAGCCGCCCTCTGGGTCCCCAGGAGCGAGGCCTCTTCAACTGTCGCCTGCCGCAGCTCCGGCTGCTCCACAGCATGGCTGACGGTGATCCCGATCCCGGCCATCCGGTTCACCACGCCAACGCCGGCGTGCGGTCCGCCTTCCGGCAGGACGACGAGCGTGCCCGCCGTGAGCTCGTATGGCTCCCAACTCGTCGACAACTGCACCGGCATGCCGCGCGCGACGGGGAGGAATTCGATACGGCGTCGGGTCTTCCTGACTCGATGGCGGAACGTCGGGCCTCCCTCAGCTGGTACTCCTTCGCGTTGCAGTACCTCGCGATGAAGTGGCCACACGCGGCTCCGAACACCCGTGACGGGATCAACGAGTCACTGACCTCCGTCACGCTGGCCCTGTTGGAAGACGGCCCGGCCGCCCGGAAGAGAGGCTTCTCGGGCGAGCGCTGCGTAATTGGGCTTTCGTTTTGCCGGGCCCTGATGATCGAGCAATCCCGGATGAGATCGCCAACGCGCTGCACTGGGTTTCCAAGGCCTCCCGTTCCCCCGCAGACCTTGCGGATCCTGTGGTGGGGCGGACCGTCTTCGACTCTCTCAAGATCAAGCTTGACGGGACCGCTGCCGCGGCGGAGACCATTCACCGGAAGCGGCGGACCTTGGTCAATTCCATGCACTATGCGGTTGACCTCGGTGAGTTCCGGAAAATCCCCTCGGCGCTGTCCGCTGGCAGAAGCCGAAAGTCGCCAACGACGTGGACCCCCGAGTCGTGGCGAATCCGGAGCAGGCGCGATCGCTGCTGTGTGCGGTGTCCTCGTCGGTGGCTTCAAGCGGGCCCGAGGCCCGCGCCTGGTCGGACTCTTCGGCGGGATGTACTTCGGGGGCTTCCGGCCCGCCGAAGCAGTCGGGCTGTCGCTGCCTGATCTCACCCTTCCCGCCAGCGGCTGGGGAGAAGCCCTGATGAACCGGGCCCGGTCGAGCGTCGGGCGGCAGTGGACCGACGCTGGCCTGAGCCATGACGACCGCGGGCTCAAGAACCGCCCCGCCCCGCCGAGGAGGTGCGACGCGTGCCGATCCGCCTCAGCTCGTCTGGATGCTCCGGGATCACATCGAGACGTTCGGGACCGCCGAGGATGGGCGCCTCTCCTACAGCGAGGGCGGGGGAGTGGTGTCATCGTCTACCTACTACCGCGGCTGGCAGGAGGCGCGGCCCCCTGGCCCTGCCGCCGGCCGCCGTCGCCTCCCCGCTCGGCGCGGCGGCCGTATGACCTCCGGCACTCCGCTCTCTCCACCTTGGCTCAATGCGGGTGTCGACCCGACCGAGGTCGCAGCGCGAGCCGGCAACAGCGTGGAGGTCCTGCTCGGCCGGTACGCCAAGTTCCTCGACGGCCGGCAGGAGGTCGGTAACCGGCGGATCGAGGAGCTGCTCCGCGAGTACGAGTGAGAGGTGAGCCGTTGCGGCCCACGGCCCCTGGGGAGATCCGGGGGCCTTCATGTTTCCTTGGCTGACCTGGGCAGTTGTGGAGAGTTCCAGGCCGCGAATAGGCCGCAGGGGGTCTCACGGGGCTGCATGGCCTGGCGCACGGCTGCGCATACGCGAAGACCCCGGCTTCAGCGTTACCGCTGATGGCGGGGTCTTTGGGCACTTCCTGCGAAGTGCCCCCGGCAGGATTCGAACCTGCGCACACGGCTCCGGAGGCCGTTGCTCTATCCCCTGAGCTACGGGGGCGTGTCGCTTGTGGTGCGGCGACGGGTTGAACACTACCAGCTTCCACGGGGTGATCAGGAACCCGTTTGTGGGGGAGGGGTGAGTGCGTCGCCCGCACGGGGTGGAAGTGGCAAAAACCCGGACGCGGGGGGCCGCGCCGACCTACTCTCGAGTTGTGTCAGGCGTCTCGGGCCGGGTCCTCGTTGTCGACGACAACAAGGTCATCCGGCAGCTGATCAAGGTCAATCTCGAGCTGGAGGGCTTCGAGGTCGTGACCGCGAACGATGGTGCCGAGTGCCTGGACGTGGTGCACCAGGTGTGTCCCGACGTGATCACCCTTGATGTGGTCATGCCCCGGCTGGACGGGTTCGGGGCCGCCGCGCAGTTGCGGGCCGATCCGCGGACCCGGGACGTGCCCGTCGCCATCGTCAGCGCCTGTACGCACCAGGAGGTCGAGTCCGGCATCGCCGCCGGGGTCGACGCCTTCCTCGCCAAACCCTTCGAGCCCACCGAGCTGGTACGGATCGTGCGGCGGCTGGCCGAGCGCAAGGACCGGCGCGACGGCAGGAGAGGGGCCCCCGCCGGGAGAGGGCACGGCTGACGCGGTTCTCCGCTCCACCGCGCGGCCTCTTTCTCAGCCCGCTGTTCACATGGCGAAACCCTTCGCGGGATGACGGGGCGTCTCCCCTAGGCTGGTCCCGTGACCCCCGCAGACCTCTCCCGTTGCGTCGTACGCGCCGTGCGCTGCGCCGTCGCGGACGGGGAGCTGGCCGCCGGTGCGGCCGTGCCCGAGCGGGTCGTCGTCGAGCGGACCCGGCCCGGTGGGGTGGGGGACTACGCCACGCCCGTCGCGTTCCGGGTCGCCAAGGCCGCCGGATGCCCGCCGCGTGACGTGGCCGGCGTACTGGCCCGCCGGCTCGGCGCGGAGCCCGGCATCGAGCGCGTCGAGGTCACCGGTGCCGGGTTCCTCAACTTCGTGCTCCCCGCGCCCTCCGCGCCCGCGGTCATAGCCGACGCGATCATGCGGGACGGGGTCGTCCGGGACGTGTGCCGGGGGGCTGCCCAGGGTCTTACCGCCGACGAGGACCGGTCCGGGCTGCGTGAGGGTGTCGTGCGTCGGAGCGTTCTGCGGCTGCTGTGCGTCCAGGGCGCCACCACCGAGCCCGCGCGCCTGTCAGTCGCCCCCGTCGCCCCCGTCGCCAAGCGCGACGGCGACGTCGTCGCCCGCTACGGCGCCGACGCCGCCCGCTGGGCGATGCTCGCCGTACCCGCCCGCGAGACCCCCTCCTTCTCCGACGTGCTGCTCGTACAGGGCGAGGCCAGCGAGGTCTTCCGCGTCCGGTACGCCCACGCGCGCAGCCGGGCGCTCGTGCGCAACGCCGCCCAGCTGGGGTTCCGCCCCGAGGCCGGCGACGTCGACGACGCCCCCGCCCTGCTGCGCCTCCTCGCCGACCACCCCCTCGTACTCGAAGCCGCCGCGCACCACCGCGCGCCCGAGCGGCTCACCCGGCACCTCGTCGAGCTGGCCGACGCGCTGCTCGACTTCCAGTACCGCGTACTGCCCCAGGGGGACGAGAAACCCTCGGCCGCCCACCGTGCCCGGCTGGCACTCGCCGAAGCCGCCGGGACGGTGCTGGCCGGCGGCCTGGCCCTGCTCGGCATGGACGCACCCGAACGCCTATGAACCGCGAAGAGAGAAGCCGATGAGCCGTTCCGCGCACCCCGCCGGGCCCCGCCACGCCGACGTCCTGCCCGAAGGGCACTACGCCCCGCCGCCCGCCGACCTGAACGCGCTCGACGAGAAGGTCTGGTCCCACACCGTGCGGCGCGGGGACGACGGCGTCGTCTCCGTCGGCGGCATCGAAGTCACCAGGCTCGCCGAGGAGTTCGGGACGCCCGCCTACTTCCTCGACGAGGAGGACTTCCGGGCCCGGTGCCGGGCCTGGGCGCACGCCTTCGGCAAGGACGCCGACGTCTTCTACGCCGGCAAGGCGTTCCTGTCCAAGGCCGTCGTGAAGTGGCTGAAGGAAGAGGGGCTGAACGTCGACGTGTGCTCCGGCGGGGAGCTGTCGACCGCCCTCGCCGCCGGGATGCCGGCCGACCGGATCGCCTTCCACGGCAACAACAAGTCCGAGGGCGAGATCCGGCGGGCCGTCGGGGCCGGCGTCGGCCGCATCGTCCTGGACTCCTTCCAGGAGATCGCCCGCGTCGCGCACATCGCCCGTGAGCTGGGCGTACGGCAGCCGGTGCAGATCCGCGTGACCGTCGGCGTCGAGGCGCACACGCACGAGTTCATCGCCACCGCCCACGAGGACCAGAAGTTCGGCATCGCCGTCGCGGACGGCTCCGCCGCCGAGGCCGTGCGCCGCGCCCTCGGCCACGACTCGCTGGAGCTGCTGGGCGTCCACTCCCACATCGGCTCGCAGATCTTCGACATGGCCGGCTTCGAGGTCTCCGCCAAGCGCGTCGTGCGGCTGCTCGCCGCGGTCCGCGACGAGCACGGCGTCGAACTGCCCGAGATCGACCTCGGCGGCGGCCTGGGGATCGCCTACACCTCGAACGACGACCCCCGCGAGCCGCACGAGATCGCCAAGGCGCTCACCGAGATCGTGGCCCGCGAGTGCGAGAGCGCCGGGCTGCGCGCCCCCCGGATCTCCGTCGAGCCCGGCCGCGCCATCGTCGGCCCGACCGCGTTCACGCTGTACGAGGTGGGGACGATCAAGCCGCTGGAGGGGCTCCGTACGTACGTCAGCGTCGACGGCGGGATGTCCGACAACATCCGTACGGCCCTCTACGACGCCGAATACTCCATCGCGCTCGTCTCCCGCACCTCCGACGCCGAGCCCATGCTCGTGCGCGTCGTCGGCAAGCACTGCGAGAGCGGTGACATCGTCGTGAAGGACGCGTTCCTGCCGGCCGACCTGGCGCCCGGCGACCTCCTCGCCGTGCCCGCGACCGGCGCGTACTGCCGTTCCATGGCCAGCAACTACAACCACGCGCTCCGCCCGCCGGTCGTCGCCGTGCGTGACGGAGAGGCCCGAGTGATCGTTCGCCGCGAGACGGAGGAGGATCTCCTGCGACTCGACCTCGGATGATGAAATAGGTGTCTCACGAAATGGACCGAAGATGGAAAGTGCTGTCCATTGAGTGAGACTGGTTCACACCCCGCGCGCAAAACCGCGCGCGGGGTATTGATGGAAGATCGAAAGGCGTAGGTCGAATGATGCGTACGCGTCCGCTGAAGGTGGTGCTGCTGGGCTGTGGAGTGGTCGGCTCAGAGGTGGCTCGCATCATGACGACGCACGCCGACGACCTCACGCAGAGGATCGGCGCGCCCGTCGAACTCGCCGGCGTGGCCGTGCGCCGCCCCTCCAAGGTCCGCGAGGGCATCGACCCGTCGCTGATCACCACCGATGCCACCGCACTCCTCAAACGCGGTGACATCGACATCGCCATCGAGGTCATCGGCGGCATCGAGCCGGCCCGCACCCTGATCACCACCGCGTTCGAGCACGGCATCTCCGTCGTCTCGGCGAACAAGGCGCTGCTCGCCCAGGACGGCGCCGCACTGCACGCCGCCGCCGAGCAGCACGGGCGCGACCTGTACTACGAGGCCGCCGTCGCCGGCGCCATCCCACTGGTCCGCCCGATGCGCGAGTCCCTCGCCGGCGACAAGATCAACCGCGTGATGGGCATCGTCAACGGCACGACGAACTTCATCCTCGACAAGATGGACTCGACCGGCGCCGGCTACCAGGAGGCGCTCGACGAGGCCACCGCCCTCGGGTACGCCGAGGCCGACCCGACCGCCGACGTCGAGGGCTACGACGCCGCCGCGAAGGCCGCGATCCTGGCCGGCATCGCCTTCCACACCCGCGTGCGCCTCGACGACGTCTACCGTGAGGGCATGACCGAGGTCAGCGCCGCCGACTTCGCCTCCGCCAAGCGGATGGGCTGCACCATCAAGCTCCTCGCCATCCTGGAGCGCGCCGCGGACGGCGAGTCCGTCACCGCCCGCGTCCACCCGGCGATGATCCCGCTGAGCCACCCGCTCGCCTCCGTCCGCGAGGCGTACAACGCCGTCTTCGTCGAGGCGGAGGCCGCCGGGCGGCTCATGTTCTACGGGCCCGGCGCGGGCGGTGCCCCGACCGCGTCCGCGGTCCTCGGCGACCTCGTCGCCGTCGCCCGCAACAAGCTCGCCGAGGCAACGGGGCCCGGCGAGTCGGCGTACACCCAGCTGCCGGTCAGCCCCATGGGCGACGTCGTCACCCGCTACCACATCAGCCTCGATGTGGCGGACAAGCCGGGCGTCCTCGCCCAGGTGGCGACCACGTTCGCGGAGCACGGTGTCTCCATCGACACCGTCCGGCAGCAGGGCAAGGACGGCGAGGCCTCCCTCGTCGTCGTCACCCACCGCGCGGCCGACGCCGCCCTCTCGGGGACCGTCGAGGCGCTGCGGAAGCTGGACACCGTGCGCGGTGTCGCCAGCATCATGCGTGTTGAAGGGGAGTAAGGACCCATGAGCAGCAATCGCACCCACCAGTGGCGCGGCATCATCGAGGAGTACCGGGACCGCCTGCCGGTGACGGACACGACTCCCGTGGTGACGCTCCGCGAGGGTGGCACTCCCCTCGTCCCCGCGCAGGTGCTGTCCGAGCGCACCGGTTGTGAGGTGCACCTCAAGGTCGAGGGGGCGAACCCCACCGGGTCCTTCAAGGACCGCGGCATGACCATGGCGATCACGAAGGCCAAGGAGGAGGGCGCCAAGGCCGTCATCTGCGCCTCCACCGGCAACACCTCGGCCTCCGCCGCCGCGTACGCGGTGCGCGCCGGGATGGTCTCCGCGGTGCTCGTGCCCCGCGGCAAGATCGCGCTCGGCAAGATGGGCCAGGCCCTGGTGCACGGCGCCAAGATCCTTCAGGTGGACGGCAACTTCGACGACTGCCTGGACCTCGCCCGTGCGCTGTCCGACAACTACCCGGTGGCGCTGGTCAATTCCGTCAACCCGGTGCGCATCGAGGGGCAGAAGACGGCCGCGTTCGAGATCGTCGACGCGCTCGGCGACGCCCCGGACGTGCACGTGCTGCCGGTCGGCAACGCGGGCAACATCACCGCGTACTGGAAGGGGTTCAAGGAGTACAAGGCCGACGGCCTGGCCTCCCGTACGCCCCGTGTGTGGGGCTTCCAGGCCTCCGGCTCGGCGCCCATCGTGCGGGGTGAGGTCGTCAAGGAGCCGCACACCGTGGCCACCGCGATCCGTATCGGCAACCCGGCCTCGTGGGACCACGCGCTGGCCGCGCGTGACGAGTCGGGCGGCTTGATCGACGAGGTGACGGACCGCCAGATCCTGGCCGCTTACCGGCTGTTGGCCGCCCAGGAGGGCGTCTTCGTCGAGCCCGCCTCGGCCGCGTCCGTGGCCGGTCTGCTCAAGGCCGCCGAGCTGGGTCTGGTGGACCCGGGGCAGCGGATTGTGTGCACCGTCACGGGCAACGGCCTCAAGGACCCCGATTGGGCGGTCGCCGGCGCTCCGCAGCCGGTCACCGTTCCGGTGGACGCCGAAGCCGCCGCCGTGCGCCTCGGGCTGGTCTGACCGTCCGACCGGTCTGACCGCGCGACCGTGTGAGCCGGTTCCGGAGGGTTCCCGAGTGCCCCGACGGCACTCCCGGGACCCTCCGGAACCCGGCAACTCACCTCGTACGACGACAAAGTGCGGCCGAAGCGGGTCCAACCCGGTCGAAGCCCGCGACACGCATCGTGCGCCTCCTGTGCGCCCTATGTCGCGAGAGAACCTTCCTTCGATAGGCTGTACTTACATCCGCCACCGCGCATATGACTGCGGTGCTGCCCCGAGGGCCTTCGGGTGTCGTACGTTCTCCAGTACATTCACAGCGAGCCAGCGAAGAGCGAAGTCCTCGCACAGTCACAAGGAGTGTCATCGGACGATGGCCGGTCCAGCGTTCCGCGCCGCCGCCGTACGGGTGCGCGTCCCCGCCAGCAGTGCCAACCTCGGCCCCGGGTTCGACGCTCTGGGCCTGGCCCTGGGGCTCTACGACGACGTCGTCGTCCGGGTGGCCGACTCCGGCCTGAACATCGACATCGCGGGCGAGGGCGCCGACACCCTCCCGCGGGACGAGAGCCACCTGCTCGTACGCTCCATGCGCACCGCGTTCGACCTGCTGGGCGGACAGCCGCGCGGCCTGGAGCTCGTCTGCGCCAACCGGATCCCGCACGGCCGCGGCCTCGGGTCCTCCTCCGCCGCCATCTGCGCCGGCATCGTCGCCGCCCGCGCCGTCACCATAGGCGGCGAGGCGAAGCTCGACGACGCGGCGCTCCTGGAGCTCGCCACCGAGATCGAGGGCCACCCCGACAACGTCGCCGCCTGCCTGCTCGGCGGGTTCACGCTGGCGTGGATGGACGGGGGCAGCGCCCGGGCGATCCGGATGGAGCCCGCCGAATCCATCGTTCCGGTGGTCTTCGTACCTTCCCGGCCGGTCCTCACGGAGACGGCGCGCGGCCTGCTGCCGCGCACCGTGCCGCACGTGGACGCGGCCGTCAACGCGGGCCGCGCGGGCCTGCTCGTGGAAGCCCTGACCAGGCGTCCCGAGCTGCTGCTGCCGGCCACCGAAGACCGGCTCCACCAGGAGTACCGGTCCCCGGCGATGCCCGAGAGCGTGGCACTCGTCAACCGACTGCGGGCGGACGGCATCCCCGCGGTCATCTCCGGCGCCGGCCCCACGGTCCTGGCGCTGGTCGACAACGACGCGGCCGACAAGGTCGCGCAGCTCGCCGGCGAGGGGTGGGCGGCCAACCGGCTCGCCCTCGACGCCGCGGGCGCGAGCGTACTTCCGCTGGGTACCCAGGGCGGCTAGGCCTGTCCTTCGACGGGCCCAGCCGGTTCGGGGCGGGCGGCCGGGGCAGGCCGCCCGCGCGGAAGTGCGCGGTTGCCGGTGATTGAGAGGGGGAATATCTATTGGATCCGGTAGTGTTAGTCTCAAGTGCGCATCGGAAGCCGCCATGGCTCGGTGCTCAGTGTCCCCATCCGGGACCACATTTCTTCCGGGAGCCTCCCCGACTGCTTTGATCCGTTCCAGCAGTTTCGAGCACGCTCCGGAATCGGCGTGATTTTCCCACGCTTTCAGCTCGGGGGCTTCTCGCCGGAACCCACGCACGTTTCTTTCCGCCGTATCTCTTATCGGCGGACCACCGCCCCGGCACGGTCCACACCTAGGACCGTCGTCGGACAGCACAACCGGTCGCCGAGCCAGACAGGCCGACGTCCGCTCCAGGGAAGGACCCTTCGTGAGCGACACCACCGATCTGATGGGCGCTGCCGACACCTCTGTCGACACCAGTGCCCCCGCCGCGGGCGCCGCGCCCAAGCGTCGTCGCACCGGCACCGGCCTTGACGGCATGGTCCTCGCCGAGCTGCAGCAGGTCGCGTCGGGCCTCGGTATCAGGGGCACCGCGCGGATGCGCAAGAGCCAGCTGATCGAGGTCATCAAGGAGGCGCAGGCGGGCAGCGGTGCCCCCAAGGCCGCCGCCTCCGCCGCGGACACCGCCGAGGCCAAGCCGAAGCGCCGCGCCACCAGCAAGGCCCGTACGGCTGCCGCCGACGCCGCACCGGCGGAGGCCCCCGCGGCCCCCGCCGAGAAGCCCGCCGCCGCGCAGGCGCAGATCGAGATCCCGGGCCAGCCGGCCAGCGAGGACGCCCCGGCCGGCGAGCGCCGCCGCCGCCGCGCCACGGCCCCCTCCGGCAGCCCGGAGGGCTCGGCCCCCGTCTCCGTACAGGTCGAGCAGAAGGCCGACACGGCCACCGCCACCGCGCCCGCCGAGACCAAGGCGGAGGCCGCCACGGCGGTCTCCGCGGGCCAGGCGCAGGGCCAGGACGGCGAGGGCCGCGGCCGTCGCGACCGTCGTGAGCGCGGCGACCGCCAGCGCGACCGCCGTGAGCGCGGCGCCAAGGCAGACGACCAGGGCCAGGGCGGCCAGGGTCAGGGCCAGGGCCAGGCCGCGCAGGGCGGCCAGGGCGGCGGCCGTCAGGACCGCGCCGACCGTCAGGACCGCGCCGACCGTCAGGACCGCCAGCAGGGCGGCCGCGGCCAGGGCCAGCAGGGCCGCCAGGACGGTGGCCCGCAGGACGACTTCGACGACGAGGGCGGCCGCCGTGGCCGTCGCGGCCGCTACCGCGACCGCCGTGGCCGTCGCGGCCGTGACGAGTTCGCGCCGAACGAGCCGCAGGTCGCCGACGACGACGTGCTGATCCCCGTCGCGGGAATCCTCGACATCCTGGACAACTACGCGTTCATCCGGACCTCGGGCTACCTGCCCGGCCCCAACGACGTGTACGTCTCCCTCGCCCAGGTCCGCAAGGCGGGTCTGCGCAAGGGCGACCACACCACGGGTGCCGTGCGCCAGCCCAAGGACGGCGAGCGCCGCGAGAAGTTCAACGCCCTGGTGCGCCTCGACTCGGTGAACGGCATGGCGCCCGAATCCGGCCGCGGCCGACCGGAGTTCCAGAAGCTGACGCCCCTGTACCCGCAGGACCGGCTGCGCCTGGAGACCGACCCGGGCGTGCTGACCACCCGCATCATCGACCTCGTGTCGCCGATCGGCAAGGGCCAGCGCGGTCTGATCGTGGCCCCGCCGAAGACCGGCAAGACCATGATCATGCAGGCGATCGCCAACGCGATCACCACCAACAACCCCGAGTGCCACCTGATGGTCGTCCTGGTCGACGAGCGTCCGGAAGAGGTCACCGACATGCAGCGGTCGGTCAAGGGCGAGGTCATCTCCTCGACCTTCGACCGCCCGGCCGAGGACCACACCACCGTCGCCGAGCTGGCCATCGAGCGCGCCAAGCGTCTCGTCGAGCTGGGTCACGACGTGGTCGTCCTGCTGGACTCCATCACCCGTCTGGGCCGCGCGTACAACCTCGCGGCGCCCGCCTCCGGCCGCATCCTGTCCGGTGGTGTCGACTCGACCGCGCTGTACCCGCCGAAGCGCTTCTTCGGTGCCGCGCGCAACATCGAGGACGGCGGCTCGCTGACCATCCTGGCCACCGCGCTGGTCGACACCGGCTCGCGCATGGACGAGGTGATCTTCGAGGAGTTCAAGGGCACCGGCAACATGGAGCTCAAGCTCGACCGGAAGCTCGCCGACAAGCGCATCTTCCCGGCCGTCGACGTCGACCCGTCGGGCACCCGCAAGGAGGAGATCCTCCTCAACGCGGAAGAGCTCGCCATCGTCTGGAAGCTGCGCCGGGTGCTGCACGCGCTCGACTCGCAGCAGGCGATCGAACTGCTCCTCGACAAGATGAAGCAGACGAAGTCGAACGCCGAGTTCCTGATGCAGATCGCGAAGACGACCCCGTCGGGCAAGAACGACGACTGAGGTCCGTCATCCGGCGCCCCGCGCCGGTGGTGAGGCATCGCCACGGCAGCCCCCGTCCGCACCGCGCGGCCGGGGGCTGCCGTGCTTTCCGCGGCCCCCGGCCAGGAGCGCCCCCGGAGGGCTCCTGGAGACCTCCGGGGGCCGTACGGCCCCCGTGCGAGCTTCGCCACACCACACCCGCTGCGCGGCTCCCGGGCGCACACCCCGAAACCGCAGGTGAAGTAGGGGCTACGCAGAGTTTGTACCGATTCCTACGCAAGTGCTGGCCGTTCGGGGGTTGCGCCCGACGTGGAACTCTTCATGGCATTCGCCCGTCTGTGTCAGAGGACCCGCGGGGCGGACGGCGGGCCGGTACGGACCCGGGGACCGGACTCAGGAGTGAAGAGAGCATGACCGAGGACAGCAAGGGCCGGGGCCGGCGGGCCGCGGGCCGCCGCCGACGCAAACCGGCGACGCGCCGCAGGGCCCTCGTCATAGCCGGCTGGAGCGCCGCCGCGGTGGTCCTGCTGGGCGGGGCGGGCGCCGGCTACTTCTACTTCAAGCTCAACGGCAACCTGAAGACCGTCGACATCGACCAGGCGCTGGGCACCGACCGCCCCGCCGATGTCGACAACGGGTCGATGGACATACTCGTCCTCGGCTCCGACTCCCGCGGCGGCGCCAACGGCGCGTACGGGCAGGACGACGGCGGCTCCGCCCGCTCCGACACCGCGATGATCGTCCACCTGTACGAGGGCCACGAGAAGGCCAGCGTCGTGTCCATACCCCGCGACACCATGACCTCCCGCCCCGAGTGCCCCACGGGCAAGGGGAAGGCCGACCCCGGTGGCAAGCGCCGGCAGTTCAACGAGGCCTACACCGTCGGCGGCGCCGCCTGCGCGGTCAAGACCGTCGAGAAGATGTCGGGGATCCGCATGGACCACTACATCGAGGTCGACTTCACCGGCTTCAAGAAGATCATCGACACCCTCGGCGGCGTCGAGGTCACCACCACCAAGCCGATCAAGGACGAGTACAGCCACCTCGACCTCCCGGCCGGCCCCAACAAGCTGAACGGCGAGCAGGCCCTCGGCCTGGTCCGCACCCGCCACGGCGTCGGGGACGGCGGCGACCTCGGCCGGATACAGCTGCAGCAGGCCTTCATCAAGGCGCTGATCAAGCAGGTCAAGGGCGTCGGAGTGTTCGACAACCCCAAGAAGCTGCTCGACCTCGCCGACGCCGGGACCAAGGCGCTCACCACCGACAAGGCGCTCGGCGACGTGAAGTCCCTCGCCGGCTTCGCCCAGAGCCTCCAGGGCATCGACGCCGGCGACATGCAGATGATCACCCTGCCCGTGACCACGGACGCGCTCGACGCGAACCGCGTCACACCCCTGCAGAAGGAGTCCAGGATGGTCTGGGACGCCCTGCTGGCCGACCGGCCGATCCCCGCCGAGGCCACCGTGAACTCCACCGGCGACAAGAGCGCCGCGGGGACCGTCGTCCAGTAGGCGCACCCGCGGAACGGACCCCGGAATAGACCGGGACCCCTTCCCGTTGAAGCAGGCGTCCTCAGAATTTTGACAGGCGGCCCGGTCCTGGCAGACTGGTCTGTCGGCCCCGGTTCACGCAGTGCGCAATTCGGCTCCTGCGACCCGGCGCCCTCCCGAATCTAGGAGACACCTTGAAGCGCGATGTTCACCCCGAGTACGTCGAGACCGCGGTCAGCTGCACCTGCGGCGCGTCGTTCACGACCCGTAGCACCCTGACCGAGGGCACCATCCGTGCCGAGGTCTGCTCCGAGTGCCACCCGTTCTACACGGGCAAGCAGAAGATCCTCGACACCGGTGGCCGCGTGGCCCGCTTCGAGGCGCGCTTCGGCAAGGGCGCGGCCAAGAAGTAGCGCGACCCAGGCGCCGGTCTGCGGCCGCCCCCTGTCCACTCGGGGGCGGCCGGACCGGCGCCTTTGTCGTCGTTCAAGCCCGTCACCCGTGCAGTCCCCCCGCACTTTCACCACAGGAGTCCCCCGATGTTCGAGGCGGTCGAGGAACTGGTCGGCGAACACGCCGACCTTGAGAAGCAGCTCGCCGACCCTTCGGTCCACTCCGATCAGGCCAACGCGCGCAAGCTGAACAAGCGCTACGCGGAGCTGACCCCGATCATCGCGACCTTCCGTGCCTGGAAGCAGACGGGCGACGACATCGAGACGGCGAAGGAGCTCGCGGCCGACGACCCGGACTTCGCCGCCGAGGTCAAGGACCTGACCCAGCAGCGCGAGGAGCTCACCGAGAAGCTCCGCCTGCTGCTCGTCCCGCGCGACCCCAGCGACGACAAGGACGTGCTCCTCGAGGTCAAGGCGGGCGCGGGCGGCGACGAGTCCGCCCTGTTCGCCGGCGACCTGCTGCGCATGTACCTGCGCTACGCCGAGCGCGTGGGCTGGAAGACCGAGATCATCGACGCCACCGAGTCCGAGCTCGGCGGCTACAAGGACGTCCAGGTCTCCGTCCGCACCAAGGGCGGCAACGGCGCCACCGAGCCCGGCCAGGGCGTGTGGGCCCGCCTGAAGTACGAGGGCGGCGTGCACCGCGTCCAGCGCGTTCCGGCCACCGAGTCCCAGGGCCGCATCCACACCTCCGCCGCCGGCGTGCTCGTCACCCCGGAGGCCGAGGAGGTCGAGGTCGAGATCAACGCGAACGACCTCCGCATCGACGTGTACCGCTCCTCCGGCCCCGGCGGCCAGTCCGTCAACACCACCGACTCGGCCGTGCGCATCACGCACATCCCGACCGGTGTGGTCGCCTCCTGCCAGAACGAGAAGAGCCAGCTCCAGAACAAGGAGCAGGCCATGCGCATCCTGCGGTCGCGCCTGCTGGCCGCCGCCCAGGAGGCCGCCGAGCAGGAGGCCTCGGACGTGCGCCGCAGCCAGGTCCGCTCCGTCGACCGGTCCGAGAAGATCCGTACGTACAACTTCCCGGAAAACCGGATCTCGGACCACCGCACCGGATTCAAGGCGTACAACTTGGACCAGGTGCTCGACGGTGACCTCGACGCGGTCATCCAGGCCTGCGTGGACACGGACTCCGCGGCCAAGCTCGCCGCCGCGAACTGACCGAAACCCGCACACCCCCCGTACGACAGCAGCCCGGAGGACCAGCGTGAACTTGCTGCTTGCCGAGGTGGCCCAGGCCACCCAGCGGCTGGCCGCCGCCGGCGTGCCCTCACCGCGCTTCGACGCGGAGGAGCTCGCCGCCTTCGTGCACGGCGTCAAACGGGGGGAACTGCACCACGTCAAGGACGCGGACTTCGACGCCCGCTACTGGGAGGCCGTCGCCCGCCGCGAGGCGCGCGAACCGCTCCAGCACATCACCGGCCGCGCCTTCTTCCGGTACCTGGAGCTCCAGGTCGGGCCCGGGGTGTTCGTACCCCGGCCCGAGACCGAGTCGGTCGTGGACTGGGCCATACAGTCCGTCCGGGCGATGGACGTCGTCGAGCCGCTGATCGTCGACCTGTGCACCGGGTCCGGCGCGATCGCGCTGGCCATGGCGCAGGAGGTGCCGCGCTCGCGCGTGCACGCGGTCGAGCTGTCCGAGGACGCCCTGCGGTGGACCCGCAAGAACGCCGAGGGCTCCCGGGTCACCGTCCACCAGGGCGACGCCCTGAGCGCGCTGCCCGAGCTCGACGGCCAGGTCGACCTGGTCATCTCCAACCCGCCGTACATCCCGCTCACCGAGTGGGAGTACGTCGCGCCCGAGGCCCGCGACCACGACCCGGAGATGGCGCTCTTCTCCGGCGAGGACGGACTCGACACCATCCGGGGCATCGAGCGCACCGCCCACCGGCTGCTGCGGCCCGGCGGCATCGTCGTCGTCGAGCACGCCGACACCCAGGGCGGCCAGGTCCCGTGGATCTTCGCCGAGGAACGGGGCTGGGCCGACGCGGCCGACCACCCCGACCTCAACAACCGACCGCGCTTCGCCACGGCCCGCAAGGCGCTGCCGTGACCGGCGCGACGAACCCCGCCACCCCCCTGCTGCACGAGGAGGCCCGCTGATGGCCCGGCGATACGACTGCAACGACGCGACGGACCGCAAGACGGGCCTGCGTGAAGCCGCATCCGCCGTGCGCCGCGGCGAGCTCGTCGTGCTGCCCACCGACACCCTGTACGGGATCGGCGCGGACGCCTTCAGCCCGGAGGCCGTGCACGACCTGCTCGCGGCCAAGGGACGCGGCCGCGGCATGCCGACCCCGGTGCTCATCGGTTCCCCGAACACCCTGCACGGCCTCGTCACGGACTTCTCCGAGCAGGCCTGGGAGCTCGTCGACGCCTTCTGGCCCGGCGCGCTGACGCTGGTCGCCAAGCACCAGCCGTCGCTGGCGTGGGACCTCGGCGACACTCACGGCACCGTCGCCGTCCGCATGCCGCTGCACCCGGTCGCCATCGAGCTGCTGACGGAGGTCGGCCCGATGGCGGTGTCCTCGGCCAACCTCTCCGGGCACCCGGCCCCCGAGGACTGCGACGCGGCGCGCGAGATGCTCGGCGACTCGGTGTCCGTCTACCTGGACGGCGGTCCGACGCCCGGCATCGAGCCGTCGTCGATCGTCGACGTCACGGGCAAGGTTCCCGTGCTGCTGCGCGAGGGAGCGCTCAGCGCCGACCAGCTGCGGGAGGTCGTACCCGACCTCGAGGTGGCCCCGTGAGCCCTGAGGGGCGTGGCATAGCAGGGGGAAGCACTTTCCGCATACTCCACGTCAGCACGGGCAACGTGTGCCGCTCGCCCATCACCGAGCGGCTGACCCGGCACGCCCTCTCGCACCGCCTCGGCGGCCCCGTCGGCGGCGACCTCATCGTGGAGAGCGCCGGCACGTGGGGCCACGAGGGCGCCCCGATGGAGGCGAACGCGGCGGCCGTGCTCGCCGACTTCGGGGCCGACGCGACCGGGTTCACCGGCCGCGAGCTGCTGGACGAGCACGTCATACGCGCCGACCTGGTGCTGACCGCCACGCGCGACCACCGTGCGCAGGTCATCTCGATGGGGCATTCGGCGGGGCTGCGCACCTTCACACTCAAGGAGTTCACCCGGCTGGTCCGGGCCATAGATCCGGCCACGCTGCCGCCGCTGGACGACGGCATGGCGGAGCGGGCACGGGCGCTCGTACGGGCCGCCGCGGCGTTGCGGGGGTGGCTGCTGGCGCCGTCGCCCGACGCGGACGAGGTGTACGACCCGTACGGCGCGCCGATCACCTTCTTCCGCTCCATCGGCGACGAGATCAACCAGGCACTGGACCCCGTGGTGACGGCCCTGACGGGCGTCGCGGCCCGCCGCTGACCCCGGCGGCCGGAGGGGGCGGGAGGCGTCGGCAGGGCGTCGTGGGGGGTGCGGGCCTACAGTGGCTGGTAACCCGGTACCCCCTGGAGTCGCGCCATGAGCGTCATCACCCAGCCCACGGACCTGCTGCGCCGACAGGACCCGCAGATGGCCGACGTGCTCGACGGGGAGGCCCGCAGGCAGGCCGGCACGCTGCAGCTGAGCGCGGCGGAGAACTTCACCTCGACGGCCGTGCTGGCGACGCTGGGGTCCACGCTCGCCAACAAGTACGCCGAGGGCTACCCCGGCGCCCGCTACCACGGCGGGTGCGAGTACGCGGACCTGGCCGAGAGGACGGCCATCGAGCGGGCCAAGGCGCTGTTCGGGGCCGAGCACGCGAACGTGCAGCCGCATTCCGGCTCCTCGGCCGTCCTGGCCGCGTACGCGGCGCTGCTGCGGCCGGGGGACACCGTGCTGGCGATGGGGCTCCCGTACGGGGGGCACCTCACCCACGGCTCGCCAGCCAACTTCTCCGGGCAGTGGTTCACCTTCGTCGGGTACGGGGTCGACGCCAGGACCGGTCTCATCGACTACCGGCAGGTGCAGGACCTCGCCCGGGCGCACCGGCCGAAGGCCATCGTGTGCGGGTCCATCTCCTACCCCCGCCACCCCGAGTACTCCGCGTTCCGGGAGATCGCCGACGAGGTCGGGGCGTACCTGATCGCCGACGCCGCCCATCCCATCGGCCTGGTGGCGGGCGGGGCCGCGCCGAGTCCGGTGCCGTACGCCGACGTCGTGTGCGCGACCACCCACAAGGTGTTGCGCGGGCCGCGCGGCGGGATGGTCCTGTGCGGCGCCGAGTTCGCCGAGCGCATCGACCGGGCGGTGTTCCCGTTCACCCAGGGCGGGGCCCAGATGCACACCATCGCCGCCAAGGCCGTCGCCTTCGGCGAGGCGGCCCGGCCGGCTTACGCCACCTACGCCCACCGCGTCGTCGCCAATGCCCGGGTGCTCGCGCGCGCGCTGGAGGAGCACGGGTTCACGGTCACCACCGGCGGGACGGACACGCACATGATCACCGCGGACCCGGCGGCGCTGGGCGTGGACGGCCCGACCGCCCGCGGCCGGCTGGCCGCCGCCGGGATCGTGCTGGACACCTGCGTCCTGCCGTACGGGGACCAGCGGGGCGTCCGTCTGGGAACGGCCGCCGTGACCACCCAGGGCATGGGGGAGACGCAGATGCGCCGGATCGCGGAGTTGTTCGCGGCCGCGCTGCACGGGGAAGCCGCGAAGACACGTACGGAGGTCGGCGAGCTCACGGAGGGATTTCCCCCTTACGGGGAGTAAATGGGGCAAGAGGGGTGTAGTGGAACCGGTATACCGCCCCCTCGCGTCCTCGGGAGAGGGGACATCGCAGCTAATGTGTGGGGCTGAGATGGCCGGCGATACATCTGGGGCAGCCAGTGCGTGAATATCTGCTGACGCTTTGCGTCACGGTCGCGGTGACCTACCTGCTGACCGGGCCCGTGCGGAAGTTCGCGATCGCGGCCGGGGCCATGCCGGAGATCCGCGCCCGCGACGTGCACCGCGAGCCGACGCCGCGCCTCGGCGGGATCGCCATGTTCGGCGGCCTGTGCGCGGGCCTGCTGGTCGCCGACCACCTGCAGAACCTCAACGCGGTCTTCGAGAAGTCGAACGAACCGCGCGCACTGCTCTCCGGCGCCGCCCTGATCTGGCTGATCGGCGTACTGGACGACAAGTTCGAGATCGACGCCCTGATCAAGCTCGGTGCGCAGATGATCTCCGCCGGTGTGATGGTCATGCAGGGTCTGACCATCCTGTGGATCCCGGTGCCCTTCATCGGTACCGTCCCGCTCACCCAGTGGCAGGGCAACCTGCTCACCGTGGCCCTCGTCGTGATCACCATCAACGCGGTGAACTTCGTGGACGGCCTCGACGGCCTCGCCGCCGGCATGGTCTGCATCGCCGCCGCAGCGCTCTTCCTCTACGCCTACCGGATCTGGTTCGGCTACGGCATCGAGTCCGCGGCGCCCGCCACCCTCTTCGCGGCCATCCTGATGGGCATGTGCCTGGGCTTCCTGCCGCACAACATGCACCCCGCCCGGATCTTCATGGGCGACTCCGGCTCGATGCTCATCGGCCTGGTGCTGGCCGCCGCGGCGATCTCCCTGACGGGCCAGGTGGACCCGGACGCGCTGGCGCTGTTCGCCGGTGGTGAGCGCAACGCGACGCACGCGATGCTCCCCGCGTACATCCCGCTGATCCTGCCCCTGACGGTGATCGCGATCCCGATGGCGGACCTGGTGCTGGCGATCGTGCGCCGCACCTGGAAGGGCCAGTCGCCGTTCGCGGCCGACCGCGGGCACCTGCACCACCGACTGCTGGAGCTCGGCCACTCGCACAGCCGGGCGGTCCTGATCATGTACTTCTGGTCGGGCCTGATCGCCTTCGGCACCGTCGCCTACTCCGTGCACTCCACCGCGATGTGGATCGTGCTGGTGATCGCCGTGCTCAGCGCGGTGGGCCTCTTCCTGCTGCTCCTGCCGCGCTTCACGCCGCGCACCCCGGCCTGGGCCGAGCGCCTGGTCCCGCCGCGCTACCGGCACGCCGCACGGGCGGCGGCAGCGGCGGCGGAGGCGGCCGCACAGGACGCCTCGGGCGCCGAGCCGCAGCCCGCCAGGCCGATCGCCGCGGGCGTCTCGGGCGTCAACGGAGCGACCGCCGTGGGCCCCCGTTCGCGCTTCCCCGAGCGGCGTAAGGCTGAATCCACGCGCTGACACCGGCGCCACATGTCCGACATGGTCGCCCATTAGCAGACAGTCGACCCTCCTGTCGTGCACACACGCGCATGGTCACTCTCATGTGTGACAGTCGGCACACCCGCCAGGTAAAGCTCTCATCAAATAGTTTGTGATACCGTTCACTAAACCCGGCGACAGAGCCGAAGGACCGTAGTGCGACGGTTCCTTGGCCCGAGGTTCTCTCTCGGACCGGGCTTACGCTCGTCCCGTACGAGTCCAGTGCCCCCACCACCACGCGGAGCAAACCGCCATGCGGTCAGATGACGTCCGATCCCTTCTGCAAGCCGCCGTGCCCACGGCCATCGCCGGCGCACTCGCCGCGTTGATCAGTGGGCTGGTCGTCGGCGGCAAGGGCGCGGTCGGAGCCGTCGTCGCGACGCTGGTCGTGATCCTGTTCATGGGCATCGGATTCATCGTCCTGCAGCGCACGGCGAAATCGCTTCCGCACCTCTTCCAGGCCATGGGGCTCATGCTCTACACGGCCCAGATCCTGCTGCTTTTCGTCTTTGTCGCAGCGTTCAAGAACACGACGCTGTTCAACCCCAAGGCCTTCGCCATCACGCTCGTCGCCACCACCCTGGTGTGGATCGCCGCGCAGACGCGTGCCCACATGAAGGCCAAGATCCTTTACGTCGAACCGGACTCGGTGAAGGGCGACAAGCCCGAAAATCCGGGATCGAAGTCGTGAAGGGTAGGGCCGGGATAAGTGGGCGTTCGAGATCCTGCTATCGTCCGGTGCCAACTGCGGCACTGCGGGCGCGGGCATCTGAGCTGACGCCTGTTCCATCGCGAGGCTCGATGCCTGACTGCCGCCCCACCATCCGTTACACCAGTCCAGTGCCGAACCGCGGCCGTGCGCCGCGCCGACACAACGAGGTTGCCGTACCTATGCGCCACGCTGAAGGAGCCCTGCGGTGAGTGCTGCTGACATGACGCTCGCCTTCGAGATCAATTGTCATTTCGAAGACGGCACTGGCTGCGGCTTCCCGGGCCCGACCCTGTACTCGTTCCTGTTCGACCCGATCTTCGGTGACGCGGACAGCAACCTGTACTTCAACAAGACGATGCTTCTGGCCCTGCTGGGCTCGATCGTCATCGTCGGCTTCTTCTGGGCCGCGTTCCGGAAGCCGAAGGTCGTCCCGGGCAAGCTGCAGATGGTCGCCGAGGCCGGCTACGACTTCGTGCGCCGCGGCATCGTCTACGAGACGCTGGGCAAGAAGGAGGGCGAGAAGTACGTCCCCTTCATGGTCGCGACGTTCTTCTTCGTCTGGATGATGAACCTCTGGTCGATCATCCCGCTCGCCCAGTTCCCGGTGACCGCGGTCATCGCGTACCCGGCCGGTCTCGCCCTCGTCATCTACGTCATGTGGATGTCGGTGACCTTCAAGCGCCACGGCTTCGTCGGCGGCTTCAAGAACATCACGGGCTACGACAAGACGCTCGGCCCCGTCCTGCCGATGGTCATGGTCATCGAGTTCTTCTCGAACGTCCTGGTCCGTCCCTTCACCCACGCGGTCCGACTGTTCGCGAACATGTTCGCCGGTCACACCCTGCTGCTGCTGTTCACGATCGCCAGCTGGTACCTGCTGAACGGGATCGGCATCGCTTACGCGGGCGTCTCGTTCGTCATGGTCATCGTGATGACCGCGTTCGAGCTCTTCATCCAGGCCGTCCAGGCCTACGTCTTCGTGCTGCTGGCTTGCAGCTTCCTGCAGGGCGCGCTCGCCGAGCACCACTGAGCGCCGCCCGCTCCCAGCAATCCCCCCAGTCGTCCGGTGGCCAACCCCCACCGGTCCGTGAAAGAGAAGGAAGAACTGGCATGTCCCAGACCCTTGCTGCCGTCACCGGTTCCCTCAGCTCCGTTGGCTACGGCCTCGCGGCGATCGGCCCCGGCGTCGGCGTCGGCATCATCTTCGGTAACGGCACCCAGGCGCTCGCCCGTCAGCCCGAAGCTGCCGGTCTGATCCGCGCCAACCAGATCCTCGGCTTCGCCTTCTGTGAGGCGCTCGCCCTCATCGGTCTGGTCATGCCGTTCGTCTACAGCTGACGAACCCCACGACTAGTTCGAATCGACGAAAGGCACTGATGTGAACCTCCTGGTTCTGGCGGCCGAGGAGCCTCAAAACCCCCTCGTCCCGCCGATCCCCGAGCTCGTCATCGGTCTGATCGCCTTCGTCATCGTCTTCGGTTTCCTCGCGAAGAAGCTCCTCCCGAACATCAACAAGGTTCTGGAAGAGCGCCGCGAGGCCATCGAGGGCGGTATCGAGAAGGCGGAAGCCGCTCAGACCGAGGCCCAGAGCGTCCTGGAGCAGTACAAGGCCCAGCTCGCCGAAGCCCGGCACGAGGCCGCGCGCCTGCGCCAGGAAGCGCTGGAGCAGGGCACTGCGCTGAAGGAAGAACTGCGCGCAGAGGGCCAGCGGCAGCGTGAGGAGATCATCGCTGCCGGCCACGCCCAGATCGCGGCAGACCGCAAGGCCGCCTCTCAGGCGCTGCGTCAGGACGTGGGCAAGCTCGCCACCGACCTGGCCGGCAAGCTCGTCGGCGAGTCCCTCGAGGACCACGCCCGGCAGAGCCGCACCATCGACCGCTTCCTCAGCGAGCTTGAGGAGAAGGCCGAGGCGGCCCGATGAACGGAGCGAGCCGCGAGGCGCTGGCCTCCGCGCGCGAGCGTCTCGACGCGCTGACGGACAACACGTCCGTCGACGCGGCGAAGCTCGCCGGTGAGCTGGCCGCTGTCACCGCGCTGCTCGACCGTGAGGTCTCGCTGCGTCGGGTCATCACGGACCCGGCGCAGGCCGGCGAGGCCAAGGCCGAGCTCGTCGCTCGGCTGCTCGGCGGTCAGGTCGGCGGGGAGACCCTCGACCTGGTGTCCGGCATGGCCCGGTCCCGCTGGTCGCAGTCCCGCGACCTGGTGGACTCGCTGGAGGAGCTGGCGGCCACCGCCGACCTCACGGCGGCCCAGCAGGCCGGCGTGCTCGACGACGTCGAGGACGAGATCTTCCGCTTCGGCCGGATCGTGTCCTCGAGCACCGAGCTGCGTGCCGCGCTGACCGACCGCGCGGCGACCGCCTCCGCCAAGAGCCAGCTGCTGCGCAGCCTGCTCAACGGCAAGGTGAGCGCCGTCACCGAGCGCCTGGTGATCCGTCTTGTCACCCACCCGCGTGGACGTAGCCTGGAAGCGGGCCTCGAGTCCCTTTCCAAGCTCGCCGCAGAGCGCCGTGACCGCATGGTCGCCACCGTGACCAGCGCGGTTCCGCTCAGCGACGTGCAGAAGCAGCGTCTCGGCGCGGTGCTGGCCAAGCTGTACGGCCGCCAGATGCACCTGAACCTGGACGTGGACCCCGAGGTCCTCGGCGGGATCTCGGTGCGAGTCGGCGACGAGGTCATCGACGGCACCATCGCGGACCGCCTCGCAGAGGCGTCCCGCCGCATGGCCGGCTGACCAGCCACCAAAAGTACAAAGCATTCCTAGCGGCCCGGTTGGGCCGTGCAGAACTTGCAGAAGATTCCTGGGGGTCGCCCCCAGACCCCTAAGAAGCTTCAGGCCCAACAAGGAGAGCAGGGAACCCAGATGGCGGAGCTCACGATCCGGCCGGAGGAGATCCGGGACGCACTGGAGAACTTTGTCCAGTCGTACCAGCCGGACGCGGCCTCGCGCGAGGAGGTCGGAACGGTCAGCGTTGCCGGCGACGGCATCGCGAAGGTGGAGGGCCTGCCCTCCGCCATGGCGAACGAGCTGCTGAAGTTCGAGGACGGCACCCTCGGTCTCGCCCTCAACCTCGAGGAGCGCGAGATCGGTGCGATCGTCCTCGGCGAGTTCAGCGGTATCGAGGAGGGCCAGCCGGTGCAGCGCACCGGTGAGGTTCTCTCCGTAGGTGTCGGCGAGGGCTACCTCGGCCGTGTCGTCGACCCGCTCGGCAACCCGATCGACGGCCTCGGCGAGATCGCGACCGAGGGCCGCCGCGCCCTCGAGCTGCAGGCCCCGGGCGTCATGGTCCGTAAGTCGGTGCACGAGCCCATGCAGACCGGCTACAAGGCCGTCGACGCGATGGTGCCGATCGGCCGTGGCCAGCGTCAGCTGATCATTGGTGACCGTCAGACCGGCAAGACCGCTCTGGCCGTCGACACGATCATCAACCAGCGCGACAACTGGCGCTCGGGCGACGTGAACAAGCAGGTCCGCTGCATCTACGTCGCCATCGGCCAGAAGGGCTCGACCATCGCGTCCGTTCGCGGCGCCCTGGAAGAGGCCGGCGCGCTCGAGTACACGACGATCGTCGCCGCCCCGGCGTCCGACCCGGCCGGCTTCAAGTACCTGGCGCCGTACACCGGTTCCGCCATCGGTCAGCACTGGATGTACGCCGGCAAGCACGTCCTGATCATCTTCGACGACCTGTCGAAGCAGGCCGACGCCTACCGCGCCGTGTCGCTGCTGCTGCGCCGCCCGCCGGGCCGTGAGGCCTACCCGGGTGACGTCTTCTACCTGCACTCCCGTCTGCTGGAGCGCTGCGCGAAGCTGTCCGACGAGATGGGCGCCGGTTCGATGACCGGTCTGCCGATCGTCGAGACCAAGGCGAACGACGTGTCGGCGTTCATCCCGACCAACGTCATCTCCATCACCGACGGCCAGTGCTTCCTGGAGTCCGACCTGTTCAACGCGGGCCAGCGCCCGGCGCTGAACGTCGGTATCTCCGTCTCCCGCGTCGGTGGCTCCGCCCAGCACAAGGCCATGAAGCAGGTTTCGGGTCGTCTCCGCGTCGACCTGGCCCAGTACCGCGAGCTGGAGGCGTTCGCCGCCTTCGGTTCCGACCTGGACGCCGCGTCGAAGGCCTCGCTGGAGCGCGGCAAGCGCATGGTCGAGCTGCTGAAGCAGGGCCAGTACCAGCCGATGCCCGTCGAGGAGCAGGTCGTCTCCGTCTGGGCCGGCACCACCGGCAAGATGGACGACGTCCCGGTCGCCGACATCCGTCGCTTCGAGTCGGAGCTGCTGGAGCACCTGCGCCGCGAGCGCAAGGACCTCCTGACCTCCATCGCGGAGGGCGGCAAGATGTCGGACGACACCCTCGGCTCGATCGCCGACGCCATCGCGGCCTTCAAGCGCCAGTTCGAGACCTCGGACGGCAAGCTCCTGGGCGAGGACGTGCCGGCCGTCAACGTCTCCAAGTGACGACGGAAGGGACCTGACTCATGGGAGCGCAGCTCCGGGTCTACAAGCGTCGCATCCGTGCCATCACGGCGACCAAGAAGATCACCAAGGCGATGGAGATGATCGCCGCCTCGCGCATCGTCAAGGCGCAGCGCAAGGTGGCGGCGTCGATGCCGTACGCGACCGAGCTCACCCGTGCGGTGACCGCGGTGGCGACCGGTTCGAACAACAAGCACGCCCTGACCACCGAGGTGGAGGCGCCGACCCGCGCCGCGGTCCTGCTCATCACGAGCGACCGCGGTCTGGCCGGCGGCTACTCCTCGAACGCCATCAAGCAGGCGGAGCGGCTCACCGAGCGGCTGCGTGCCGAGGGCAAGGAGGTCGACAGCTACATCGTCGGCCGTAAGGGTGTCGCCTACTACGGCTTCCGTGAGCGCAAGGTCACGGACTCGTGGACCGGCTTCACCGACAGCCCGGCCTACGCCGACGCCAAGCGCGTCGCGGGTCCGCTGATCGAGGCCATCCAGCTGGAAACGGCCGAGGGCGGCGTCGACGAGCTGCACATCGTCTACACGGAATTCGTGTCGATGATGACGCAGAACGCGGTCGACGGCCGGATGCTGCCGCTCAGCCTCGACAAGGCTGCGGAGGAGGACGGTGCGAAGGGCGAGATCCTTCCGCTGTTCGAGTTCGAGCCGTCGGCGGAGGACGTCCTCGACGCCCTTCTGCCGCGCTACGTCGAGAGCCGGATCTACAACGCACTGCTGCAGTCGGCCGCTTCCGAGCACGCCGCCCGCCGCCGCGCGATGAAGTCGGCGACCGACAACGCCGGGGACCTCATCAAGAGCCTCTCCCGGCTTGCCAACGCGGCCCGCCAGGCCGAAATCACCCAGGAAATCAGCGAGATCGTCGGTGGCGCCAGCGCCATGGCCGACGCGACCGCGGGGAGTGACAAGTAATGACGACCTCTGTTGAGACGGCCGCTGCCACGGGCCGCATCGCCCGGGTCATCGGCCCGGTCGTCGACGTGGAGTTCCCCGTCGACGCGATGCCCGAGATCTACAACGCGCTGAAGGTCCAGGTCGCCGACCCGGCCGAGGACGGCGCGCTCAAGACGCTGACCCTTGAGGTCGCCCAGCACCTGGGTGACGGCCTGGTCCGCACCATCTCGATGCAGCCCACCGACGGTCTGGTCCGCCAGGCCCCGGTGACCGACACGGGCGAGGGCATCACCGTCCCCGTCGGCGACTTCACCAAGGGCAAGGTGTTCAACACCCTGGGTGAGGTGCTCAACTACCCCGAGGCGAACGCCGAGGTCACCGAGCGCTGGCCCATCCACCGCAAGGCCCCGAGCTTCGACGAGCTCGAGTCCAAGACGGAGATGTTCGAGACCGGCGTCAAGGTCATCGACCTTCTCACCCCGTACGTCAAGGGTGGAAAGATCGGTCTGTTCGGTGGTGCCGGTGTCGGCAAGACCGTTCTGATCCAGGAAATGATCTACCGCGTCGCCAACAACCACGACGGTGTGTCGGTGTTCGCGGGCGTCGGTGAGCGTACCCGTGAGGGCAACGACCTCATCGAGGAGATGGGCGACTCGGGCGTCATCGACAAGACCGCCCTCGTCTTCGGCCAGATGGACGAGCCCCCGGGCACCCGTCTGCGCGTCGCCCTGGCCGGTCTGACCATGGCGGAGTACTTCCGCGATGTTCAGAAGCAGGACGTGCTCTTCTTCATCGACAACATCTTCCGGTACACCCAGGCGGGTTCCGAGGTGTCGACCCTGCTCGGCCGTATGCCCTCCGCGGTGGGTTACCAGCCGAACCTGGCCGACGAGATGGGTCTCCTCCAGGAGCGCATCACCTCGACCCGTGGTCACTCGATCACCTCGATGCAGGCGATCTACGTCCCCGCGGACGACCTGACCGACCCGGCGCCGGCGACCACCTTCGCCCACCTCGACGCGACGACGGTTCTCTCCCGTCCGATCTCCGAGAAGGGCATCTACCCGGCCGTGGACCCGCTGGACTCGACGTCCCGCATCCTCGACCCGCGGTACATCGCGGCGGACCACTACGCGGCCGCCATGCGTGTCAAGGGGATCCTGCAGAAGTACAAGGACCTCCAGGACATCATCGCGATCCTCGGTATCGACGAGCTGGGCGAGGAGGACAAGCTCGTTGTCCACCGTGCCCGTCGCGTCGAGCGCTTCCTGTCGCAGAACACCCACGTGGCGAAGCAGTTCACCGGTGTGGACGGTTCGGACGTTCCGCTCGACGAGTCGATCACCGCGTTCAACGCGATCTGCGACGGTGAGTACGACCACTTCCCCGAGCAGGCGTTCTTCATGTGCGGTGGCATCGAGGACCTGAAGGCCAACGCCAAGGAGCTGGGCGTCTCCTGATCCGGCGCGCTCCGCGAGGGGCGCATCCGGTTCGCAGGTTCGACGGAGAGGGGCGGGTGTGTCCCGTCCCTCTCCCCACGCCCATTAGAATTTGACCCAACACCCGGCCGACCCGCCGGGTGGTGACCCGAGGAGCCACCTTGGCTGCTGAGCTGCACGTCGAGCTGGTCGCGGCGGACCGCAATGTCTGGTCCGGCGAGGCCACCCTTGTTGTCGCCCGCACCACGTCCGGCGACATCGGCGTCATGCCCGGTCACCAGCCGCTTCTCGGTGTGCTGGAATCGGGCCCGGTGACCATCCGCACCAGCGAGGGCAACACTGTCATCGCCGCGGTGCACGGCGGATTCATCTCGTTCGCGGACAACAAGCTGTCCCTGCTGGCCGAGATCGCCGAGCTCGCGGACGAGATCGATGTCCAGCGTGCGGAGCGGGCACTGGAGCGCGCGAAGGCGGAGGCCGACGCGGCCGCCGAGCGTCGCGCGGATGTCCGGCTGCGCGCCGTAACGGGCTGAAAAGCCCGTCGGAGTTTCAACCGCTGAGTCCCGGAGGGCGACCTTCGGGGCTCGGCAGACCTCAGCCGCGGTCCGTTCTGGAATTTTCCAGACCGGGTCGCGGCTGAGGCGATGCAGGTCCGTTTTTTCTCATGCGTATCGATGAGCGAGGAGGTCGGTGAAGATGCTCCTCGCTCTGCTTGTGAGCGGCCTGGTCGTAGCCCTGGTGGTGATCGGGCTGTTCGTCTTCGGACTGCGCCGCAGACTGATCCAGCGGTCCGGCGGCACCTTCGACTGCAGCATGCGCTGGGGGGTCGCCGAGGAGCCCGACATCTCCGGCAAGGGCTGGGTGTATGGGGTCGCCCGCTACAGCGGTGACCGGATCGAGTGGTTCCGGGTGTTCTCGTACTCCCCGCGCCCGCGCCGGCTGCTGGAGCGTTCCTCCATCGAGGTCCTGGCCCGCCGCGCCCCGGAGGGCGAGGAGGAGCTGGCCCTGCTGTCCGATGCCGTCGTGCTCGGCTGTCTCCACAGGGGGACGCGCCTGGAGCTGGCGATGAGCGAGGATGCGCTGACGGGCTTCCTGGCCTGGCTGGAGGCGGCGCCGCCCGGCCAGCGGGTGAACGTCGCCTAGGACGGGCCGTTACCCCGGAGGGGTACGTGAGGGCATGAAGAAGCCGGGGAGAACGGGGGCGGACCCGTCTCCCCGGCTTCGGTCCGTTACCGGAGCCCGGTGTGGACCGCGTTGGCGAGCTCGCCGTTCGCGGTGTCGCCGCTGAACTCCCAGTAGAAGGCTCCCCTGAGGCCTTGCTGCTTGGCCCAGGTCATCTTCCCGGCGATGGTGGCGGGGGTGTCGTAGCTCCACCAGTTGCTGCCGCACTTGGCGTAGGCCGTGCCGGCGACGGTGCCGGTGGCCGGGCAGCTGTTCTTGAGCACCTTGTAGTCCTCGATGCCCTGCTCGTACGTGCCGGGGGCCGGGCCGGTGGCGGAGCCGCCGGGGGCCGCCTGGGTGACGCCGGTCCAGCCGCGGCCGTAGAAGCCGATGCCGAGGTTGAGCTTGGAGCCCGGCACGCCCTTGGCCTTGAGCTTGGCGATGGCGTCGGCCGAGTTGAAGCCGGCCTGCGGGATGCCGGCGTACGAGGTCAGCGGGGAGTGGGGGGCGGTGGGGCCCTGGGCCGCCCAGGCGCCGAAGAAGTCGTACGTCATGACGTTGTAGAAGTCGGTGTACTGCGCGGCGCCCGCGTAGTCCGCCTTGTCGATCTTGCCGCCGTCCGAGGCGTCGGCGGTGATGGCGGCGGTGACCAGGTTGTTCGCGCCGAAGCGGGACTTCACGGCCTGCATCAGGTTCTTGAAGGCCGCCGGGCCGCTGGTGTCGCAGGACAGGCCGCAGGCGTTCGGGTACTCCCAGTCCAGGTCGATGCCGTCGAAGACGTCGGCCCAGCGCGGGTCCTCGACCAGGTTGTAGCAGGACTGGGCGAAGGCGGCCGGGTTGGCGGCGGCCTGCGGGAAGCCGCCGGACCAGGTCCAGCCGCCGAAGGACCACAGGATCTTGATGTTCGGGTACGCCTTCTTCAGCTTGCGCAGCTGGTTGAAGTTGCCGCGCAGCGGCTGGTCCCAGGTGTCGGCCACGCCGTCGACGCTCTGGTCGGCGGTGTAGGCCTTGTCGTAGTCGGCGTAGGCGTCACCGATCGTGCACTGACCGTTCTGGACGTTGCCGAAGGCGTAGTTGATGTGCGTGATCCTGCCCGCGGTACCCGAGGTGACCAGGTTCTTCACGTGGTAGTTGCGTCCGTAGACGCCCCAGTTGGTGAAGTAGCCGAGCTTGACCTTGTCGCCCGGGTCCGGGGGGTTGACCCCGCCGGTCGTGGTGACCGTGGCGGAGCCGGAGGAGGGGCCGGTCTGGTCGATGGTGTCGCGGGCGGTGACGCTGTAGGTGTACGTCGTGCCCTTGGTCAGGCCCGAGTCCGCGTAGCTGGTGCCGGTGACCGTGGCGATCTTGGCGGAGCCGCGGTAGACGTCGTAGTTCTTGACCCCCTTGTCGTCGGTGGCCGGGGTCCAGGTCAGGGTCAGCGAGGTGTCGGCGACGTTGCTCGCGGCGGGGGTGCCGGGGGCGGTGGGGGGATTGTCGCCGGGCTGGGTGCCGCCGTCGCAGGAAGCGCCGTTGATCTTGCAGCCGCTGGGGGCGCCGGAGCCGGAACCGTTGAAGCCGAAGCTGGCGGTGGCCCCCGGGGCGAGGGTGCCGTTCCAGCCGACGTTCTTGGCGGTCCAGTGGGTGCCCGAGCCCGTCACGGTGGCGTCCCAGGCCGAGGTGACCGCGGTGCCCGCCGGATAGTCCCACTCCACGGTCCAGCTGCTGAGCGTGGTGGTGCCGGTGTTCTTCACCACCCATTTGCCCTCGAAGCCGGAACCCCAGTCGGAGACCTTGGTGTACGTCGCGGTCGCCGCGGCCGCGGCCTGGGCCGGGCCGGCCAGGGCCACGAGCCCCGTGACGGGCAGGGCGAGCGCGGCGAGGACCGCCGCGACCCTGGTGAAGAACCGGGTGCGCCTGGTGGGGGGTGGGGATGCTGTGCTCAAGGGTGCTCCTCCGTAGGTCCGTCGCGGCCGTGGGGCCGACTGCGACATGGGGGTGGGACCTGCGCCGCCCGTGAGCACGCTTTGTCATGGCACGCTCACCACAGTGTTGCCGTGAGAGTAGAAAGGTCTGGACCAACCGTCAAGAGGTCCAGACCGGTGCCGCCCGCCGTCCGTCAGATCCCCAACTCCTGTGCCAGGACCGCCGCTTGGAGTCTGCTGCGCAGTTCCAGCTTGCCCAGCAGACGGCTGACGTGCGTCTTCGCCGTCGCCTCCGCCATGCCCAGGCGTTCGGCGATCTCGGCGTTCGACAGGCCCTCGCCCAGTGCGCCCAGCACCTCCCGCTCACGCCGGGTGAGGGAGGCGACCGCCGCCGCCCGCTCGGGTGCAGGGGCGGTCCGCGCCGGGCGCGGCGCGGCGAACTCGGCGATCAGCCGCCGGGTCACCGCCGGGGCGATGAGCCCCTCCCCGCGCGCGACGGTCCGTACCGCCGCGATCAGCTCGGCCGCGTCCGCGTTCTTCAGCAGGAAGCCCGCGGCGCCCGCCCGCAGCGCCCCGAAGACGTACTCGTCGAGGTCGAAGGTGGTCAGCACCAGCACGTCCGCCAACCCCTCCTCCACGACCTGGCGGGTCGCGGACACCCCGTCGAGCCGGGGCATCTGCACGTCCATGAGGACGAGATCCGGCCGCAGCTCCCGGGCCAGGCGCACCGCCTCCTCACCGTCGGCCGCCTCGCCCGCCACCTCGATGTCGCCCGCGCTGCGCAGGATGAGCACCAGCCCGGCCCGCACCGCGGCCTGGTCCTCCGCCACCACCACCCGGATGCTCACATCTCCACCGCTTTCTCCTCGGCGGGCAGGATCGCCCGCACGTGCCAGACGGTGCCGGCCCGGCCCGCCGTGAACTCCCCGCCCAGCAGTTCCGTGCGCTCCCGCATGCCGACCAGCCCGGCGCCAGAACCGGGCGCGCGGGGTCCGGGGCGCTCCCCGTAGGGCGAGTCCACCACCACGCTCAGCAGGCCGTCCTCGTGCGCCACGCGGACCGTGACCGTGCCGGGGGCGGCGTGCTTGAGGGCGTTGGTCAGGGACTCCTGGACGATCCGGTACGCCGCCAGCTCCACGGGGGCCGCCGCGGGCTCCCCGGAGGGCCGGTCGTCGTGCAGGACGAAGGTCAGCCCGCTCGCCGAGCCGTTGGTACCGGCCTGTCCGATCAGGGCGTCGAGGCCGTCCAGCGAGGGCACCGCCACCGGCTCCTGGTCGCCCCCGGCATCGCGCAGCAGCCCGATCAGGCGGCGCATCTCGGCCAGCCCCTGCACGCTGTTCTCGCGGATGACCCCGAGCGCGTCACGGCTGGTCTCGGCCGTGTCGATGGAGAGCGCGGCGGTGGAGTGGATGGCGATGGCGGAGAGGTGGTTGGCCACCATGTCGTGCAGCTCGCGGGCCATCCGGGCGCGCTCGGCGGCCACGGCCTGGCTGCGGTCCATCTCGGCCAGCAGTGCCGTCTGCTCGGCGCGCAGCCGGGCGGCCTCGGCTGCCTCGCGGTGGTTGCGCAGAGTGGCGCCGGTCAGGGCCGGGGCGAAGCTCACGATGCCGGTGACCGCGCCGATCAGCAGGGCCTGGGGGGTGCGCAGCCAGGCCAGTGAGGCGACGGTGACGACGACGGTGATCAGCCCGGTGGTGACCGGGAGCCGCCGGGCCATGGCCGGTTTTCCGTAGACGACGGCGGCGTACATGAGGTCGGTGAAGATCACGACGGTGGCGAGGCTGCCGACGGTGAACTGGTCGGCGATCACCCCCACGGTGCCGACGGCCAGGGTCACCCGCGGGGCGGTGCGGCGCAGCAGCTCCATCGCGCCGAGCGCCACGAGGGGCACCAGGGCGGCCCAGGCAGGCAGGGCGCCGCGCCCTGGGCTGCTGTAGACCCCGAGCGACCAGAACGCCAGGCCCGCGGCCACGCTGACCACCGCGAGGAGGACGTCGTCACGGTGGGGGCGCAGACTCTTCTCGGTCACGGTCCCATCCAACAGGGTGCACGGCTCCCGCACGTCGGCGGAGCGGCCGAGGCGCGGCTACATCGAAGGATGCAGGTGCACATGGTCCGTGGCGACGACGTACCGGCCGCCGTCGGACGGGAGGCTGAAGGGGAACGACGCACCCGAGCGGACGGAGAATCCCGTGATCGTCGCTCTGATCATCGCCTGCGAGGTCGGCTTCTGGGTCCTGCTGGCGGCGGGGCTGGCCCTTCGCTACCTCGCGAAGATGCCCCGGCTGGGGGCCGCGGTCCTGCTGTGCGAGCCGCTGATGGAGCTGATCCTGCTGGTCGTCACCACGATCGACCTCAAGAACGGCGCCGAACCGGACTGGAAGCACGGTCTCGCCGCGCTCTACATCGGCTACACCGTCGCCTTCGGGCACTACACGATCAAGTGGCTCGACGGGCACGCCGCCCACCGCCTGGCCGGCGGCCCCAAGCCGGCCGGCCCCGGCCACGGGAAGGCGCGGGCCGTCCACGAGTGGAAGCTGTGGGCCCGCACCGTCCTCGGCGCCGCCGTCGCCCTCCTCCTGCTCCAGGCGGCGATCTGGTACGTCGGCGACGCGGGCGACATCAGCTCGCTCCGGGCCTGGCAGGCCGGCGCCCTGCGCGTGGTCGGGATCCACGCCCTCGTCGCCGTCGCCTACACGGTGTGGCCGACCAAGGCCCCGGCGGACGCGGAGGAGGACCGGCGCTCGCCGGTGAAGTCCGGCTGACAACGGCTCCGGGTGGGCTACCGCTCGCCGCCCGGCACCCACAGCACGTCCCCGACCTCCTTGTTGGCCACCCGGGCCAGGATGAACAGGAGGTCGGAGAGGCGGTTGAGGTACGTGGCGGTGAGCGGGTTCATCGTCTCGCCGTGCACCTCCAGCGCCGCCCACGTCGACCGCTCGGCACGCCTGACCACGGTGCAGGCCTGGTGCAGCAGGGCCGCGCCGGGTGCGCCGCCGGGCAGGATGAAGCTGCGCAGCTTCTCCACCTGCTCCAGGAAGACGTCGCAGTCGGCCTCCAGCTTGTCGACGTAGAACTGCTCCACGCGCAGCGGCGGGTACTCCGGGTTCTCGGCCACCGGGGTGCACAGGTCCGCCCCGACGTCGAAGAGGTCGTTCTGCACCCGGACCAGGACCTTCACGATCTCCGCGGGCAGGGCGCCGAGGGCGATGGCCGTCCCGATGGCCGCGTTGGCCTCGTTGGCGTCGGCGTACGCGGAGATCCGCAGATCGGTCTTGGCCGTGCGGCTCATGTCGCCCAGGGCGGTCGTGCCCTTGTCGCCGGTACGGGTGTAGATGCGCGTGAGGTTCACCATGCGGCCAGGGTAGACGGGCCCGCCGGGGACGTTCCGGGTGCGGGTCGCCGCTGCCCGGATACGGTCCGGGCCGCTGGCGGACGCGCAGGCCGGGGCGGACGCCCACGACCTCGCGGGCCGCGTGCCTCGGCCGTCGGACTCGGCCGCCCGGGCGCCGCGCGCAAGGAGCTGAGCCGGCTGCGCGCACCTGCCGGGCGGTACGCAGGGACCCGCGTCACATGAACTGGGCGTCGGGGCAGGGCTGCTGGGCCGTACCGGTGTGATGTCCGTCATCTGAGACGTGACGCGTGTTACTTCACGGTCACACCGCACCGCCCGGGCGCTAGTCTCCGCCGGAGTGGCTACGAAGCCGTGCCGTATTTGAGAACAACGAGGGGTGTGCAGTGGCTGGGAAGCTCGCCGTCATCGGTGCGGGACTGATGGGTTCCGGGATCGCTCAGGTCTCCGCTCAGGCGGGATGGGACGTCGTGCTGCGCGATGTCACCGACGCCGCGCTGACCCGGGGCACGGACGGGATCAAGGCTTCGTACGACAAGTTCGTCTCCAAGGGCAAGCTGACGGCCGAGGACGCCGAGGCGGCGCTCGCGCGCATCACGACCACCACGGACCTGGACGCGGCCGCCGACGTCGACATCGTGGTGGAAGCGGCCTTCGAGAAGATCGAGATCAAGCACGAGATCTTCCGCGCCCTCGACAAGATCGTGCGTGAGGACGCCATCCTCGCCTCCAACACCTCCGCCATCCCGATCACCAAGATCGCGGCCGTGACGGAGCGTCCGGAGCGGGTCGTCGGCGCGCACTTCTTCTCGCCGGTCCCGATGATGCAGCTGTGCGAGCTCGTCCGCGGTTACAAGACGAGCGACGAGACCCTCGCCGCCACCCGCGCGTTCGCCGAGTCCGTCGGCAAGACCTGCATCGTCGTCAACCGCGACGTCGCGGGCTTCGTGACGACCCGTCTGATCTCCGCGCTGGTCGTCGAGGCCGCCAAGCTGTACGAATCGGGCGTGGCCTCCGCCGAGGACATCGACATCGCCTGCAAGCTGGGCTTCGGGCACGCGATGGGGCCGCTGGCCACCGCCGACCTCACGGGCGTCGACATCCTGCTGCACGCCACCAGCAACATCTACACCGAGTCCCAGGACGAGAAGTTCGCGCCGCCGGAGCTCATGCGCCGCATGGTCGACGCCGGGGACATCGGCCGCAAGAGCGGCCAGGGCTTCTACAAGCACTGAGCGGTCCAGCCACTGAGCGCCATCGTTCGAATGCCTTCACCCGTCAGGGTGATTTAGGTATCGGTTCGCTCACGGTCGGCAACTTCCCTGCCCGCGCGGCAGTCAGTTGCAGTGAGAGTTGCCGACCACGGACCAGTTGCCATACGTACGCAGTACTGCCGGGAGTACACATGCACATCAGGGGCGACCACGCCGAACTCGCTGTCGGGGGCCGCCTCGACGTGCGCAGCGCGGCGGACGCCCGTACGGCCCTCCACACCGCCCTCGACGACGGGCAGGGCGACCTCGTGCTCGACCTCACCGGGCTCGACTCCTGGGACGCGACCGGCCTCGGCGTGATCATGGGCGCGCACCGGAGGGCCGGCCGGACCGGACGCCGACTCGTCCTGCGCGGGGTGCCGCCGCAGATGCAGCGGCTGCTCGTGGCGACCCGGCTGCACCGGATCCTCGCGATCGAGGGCGGTCTGGAGGCCGAGTCCCTGCCCCGCGTCTGACCCGGGCGATCCACAAGCCGCTGACCTTTGCATTTCCTGCGGAAAGTAACGGTCCGGTGGTGATCGTGCCCCTGCGGTTTCCCGCACGACCGGCCACGGTCTAGGGTTCGGGCGGAAACCGGACCAGTGGCGACAGCGGGTGCGCGACGGCCGGGAGGCACGACGGCGAGGCGCGCGGCCCGCGATCGGGGGAGTGGGTCATGGACCGTACACAGGGGCAGAGCGGGCAGGGCGAGCAGGCCACGGGCGGCCCCGCGTCGCCGGCTCCCGCCTCCGTACCCGCGTCCTCCGGGCCGAAGTCGCCCGCCCCCGCCGGTCCCGCGCGGGTGGTCGCCCTGACCGCCGGAGACTTCACCCTCACCGTCAACCCCGTCGACGGCAGCGAGATCGAACCGCTGCGGCCCGGCACCGAACGCGGCCGCCCCGCCAAGCGCGACGCCGCCGCCCGCGCGGCCCGGGACGCGGCCGCGCGCCCGCCCGCACTGCCAGGCCCCCCGATATCCGCCCGGCCCCTGCTCGCACGGGACGAGGAGCTGGAGCGGCTCGTCCGGCTCCTGGGCCGCGGCCGCTCCGTACGCCTGACCGGTCCTTCCGGATCCGGACGCAGCGCACTGCTCGACGCGGTCGCCGACCGGTGCACGGGCCTCGCGCCCGACGGCGTCGTCCGCCTCAGCGGCTACGGACACCAGCAGCCCGGGGAACTCCTCCACGCCCTCTACGCGGCCGTGTACGAGGCCCCGCGGGAACGGCCCGAACGGGACGTGCTGCTCGCCCGCGTGCGCGACATCGGGGCCGTCGTGCTCCTCGACGACCTGGAGATGGGCGGGAGCGCCCTCGACGAGCTGCTGCGCGCGACCCCCGAATGCGCCTACCTGCTGGCGGCCACCCCCGACACCAAGGCCCCCTCCGACGACTCCCACATCGAGGAGGTCTTCCTCACCGGCCTCGGCAGGGCCGACTGCGTGGCCCTGCTGGAGGCGGGCGTGGGACGCCCCCTGACGGACGAGGAGACTGCCTGGGCGGAAGACCTGCGGTTCGCCTCCGAGGGGCTGGCGCTGCGCTTCGTACAGGCCGCCGCGATGCTGCGGCAGCGGGACGAGCTCAACCACGGCGACGAGGACGACGAGGAGGAGCCCGGCGTCTTCGAGGAGCGTCCGCGCGACAGCGGAGTGGTGCCGCTGCCGACGCTCGCCGAGGGGGCGGCCCCGGCGGAGCTGCTGGCGTCGCGGGTCAGCGAGTCGGCGCGCGCGGCCCTGCGGATCGCGTGCGCGCTGGGCGGCGAGCTGCCGCACCACGCCCACCTGCCGGCGCTCGTGGGGGACACCCACGCCGACACGGCGGTGGCGGAACTGCTGGCCTGCGGGCTGCTGACGCCCGTCGGGACGCGCTACCGGCTCGCCGCCGGCGTCGCGCGCCAGCTGGAGGACGTCGGCTACGGGGAGACCGTGTCGGAGGAGGCCCGTACGGCCGCCCGGCACTACGCCTGGTGGACCGGTCACGCCTCGGTGGTACCGGAGCGGGTGGCGGCAGAGGCGGACGCCGTGCTCGCGGCGCTGGCCGGCGCGGACGTGGTGGCCGCGGCCGTGCTGGCGCGTACGGCCGCTCCCGCCTTCGCGGCCTCGCTGCACTGGGAGGCCTGGGAGCGGGTGCTGCGCTCGGGAGCCGAGGCCGCGCGCAAGGCGGGGGAGGTCGCCGAGCAGGCGTACTTCCACCACGAACTCGGGGTGCTCGCCCTGTGCGAGGGCCGCCTGGACCGGGCCCGCGCCGAGCTGGAGACCTCGATCGGCCCGGCCTGCCCCGGCCGCCCCCGGCGCCCGGCCTGCCCCGGCCGCCCCCGCCGCCCGGAAGGCCCCGGCTGTCGCGCCCTCGGCGCCGGCCTCCGGGGCGCCCGCGGCGCCCGCCGTCCCGGCGGTGCCCGTCTCCCCGGAGGCGGTCACGCGGATGACCCCGGTGGTGCCGGTGACCCGGGGCGCGGAGCCGCCCACGACGCTGTCGGCGGTGTTCGAGGACGCCTTCCCGATGTCGCCGAAGCAGGACGGGCCCCCCGCGGCCGCCCCGCTGCCCGTCCCGGCCGCGCCGCCCGGCCGGGACGCCGGCCGCCGCAAGCGCGTGCTGCTCGTCGCGGCGGGAGCGCTGACGGTCGTGGCGCTGGGCACCGTCGTGAGCCTCGCGATGAGCTCCTCGGACGCAGAGCCGCCCGCCCAGGGGCCGGCCGTGTCCTCGACGCCGGAAGCCCCGGGGGCGCCCTCCACGGCCCGGCAGACCGGAGGGAACGATCCTGCGCCGGAGCCGCCCGCAACGGCGCCCTCGCAGGACGCCACGGTCCCGGCCGCGGGCGTGAGCGCAGCCCCGGCCCCCGGCCGCACGCCCGGCCGGACCCCGTCCAGGCGCCCGTCCACGACGGCCCCGAACTCCCAGGCCCCGACGTCCTCTTCGCCCCCGACGACCTCCCAGGCGCCGACCCAGCAGCCGACGGAGACCGCCGCGCCGTCGCCCACGGAAACCGGTACCGGGACGGGTACGGGCACGGCCACCGCCACCTCGCCGGTCGTCACCAAGCCCTGAACGCGCAACGGCTCCGTCCGCGAGGACGGAGCCGTTGCGTCGTGCGGGCCGATCAGAACAGGCGGAGCTTGTCGTCCTCGATGCCGCGCAGCGCGTCGTAGTCCAGGACCACGCAGTCCATCCCGCGGTCCGTCGCCAGCACCTTCGCCTGGGGCTTGATCTCCTGCGCGGCGAAGACGCCCCGGACCGGGGCCAGGTGCGGGTCGCGGTTGAGCAGCTCCAGGTAGCGGGTGAGCTGCTCCACGCCGTCGATCTCGCCGCGGCGCTTGATCTCCACGGCCACCGTGGCGCCCGAGGCGTCCCGGCACAGGATGTCGACCGGGCCGATCGCGGTCATGTACTCGCGCCGGATCAGGGTGTAGCCCTCGCCCAGCGTTTCGATGCGGTCGGCGAGCAGCTCCTGGAGGTGCGCCTCGACGCCGTCCTTGATGAGCCCCGGGTCGGTGCCGAGCTCGTGGGAGGAGTCGTGGAGCACTTCTTCCATGGTGATGATGAGCTTCTCGCCCGCCTTGTTGACGACCGTCCACACGCCGGCGTCGTCTCCGCTCCCTTCTTTGAGGGTGCACGGCGGCGACATCCAGTTGAGCGGTTTGTACGCCCGGTCGTCCGCGTGGATCGAGACACTGCCGTCGGCCTTCACGAGGATCAGACGGGGTGCCGAGGGCAGATGGGCGGTGAGCCGGCCCGCATAGTCGACGGAGCAGCGGGCAATCACGAGACGCATGGTCGGCAACGCTACTCGACCTACGCCCCTCCACGCGATTCGCCCCTGAAAGCCCCGTTCGCCGATGGCGCGTTGTATGCGCATTCTCCTGGTGCGTCACCCATGGGGCGCCTACCGTGGTGAGCGGGAGGTCGTCGAGCGTGCACTCTGCGTCGCGATCTCCTTCCCTGCCCGTAAGACTCCGGCAACCAGTCAGCCGGGGTCGCGAGAGGAGAACCCATGTCGCTCGACGTCTCACCGGCCCTACTCGAACAGGCCGAGCGAGGCGAGGTCGACGAAGCCGCTTTCGTCGACTGCGTCCGGACCTCCCTGCCCTACGCATGGGAGATGATCAGCTCGCTGGTGGCCCAGCTGAAGGTGGACGGTGGACAGTTCGCCGACAACCAGACGCCGCCGCCGGACGAGCAGGCGCGCGGGCAGCTGCTGCGCGCACTCGCGAGTGACGCGATACGCGGTGCGCTGCAGCGGCACTTCGGAGTACGCCTGGCATTCCAGAACTGCCACCGGGTGGCGGTCTTCCCGCTGGATCCCTCGGTGGACGACCGGCTGGCCAAGTTCACTTCGATCCGCGGCCAGCTGCTCAACCAGTCGCCGGAGCTGCGCGACTGCTGAGCAGGGCCGGAGCCGGTAGATCTCAGCCGAGACGGGGCAGGACCTCGACGCCGAGTCGTCGTACGTTCTCCTCCGTCGCGGCGAGGTCTCCGGAGCCCTCCGTCAGGAGGGCGAAGCGAGTGATCCCGGTGCGCGCGGAGGTTGCCGCCAGACGGTCCGCCGCAAGCTCCGGGGTGCCCACCGGGTGCAGGTCGCAGAGCAGTTCCGTGTACGCGACCGGATCCCGCATCGCGCGCACGCGGCCGTCCACGGTCACGTGCGCGTCCAGGCCCAGCCGGAGCCAGCCCGGCATGGACTTCAGCAGGGTCTCGCGTGCGTCCGCGGTGCTGTCCGCGATCTGGCACACGCCTGCGGAGACGTGCCCGGCCGCGGCCACGTGCTCGGGGGAGTGGCCCGCCGCGAGCGCCGTGCTGCGCCACAGTGCGACCATCTCGGCCTTGTTCTCGTCGCCGCAGTGCATGCCCAGCAGCATCGGCAGCCCCCGCCGCGCGGCCATCCGCACCGACGACGGCGAGGTGCAGGCCACGATCACCTCCGGTCCCGATCCGTCCCCGTCCAGGGCTTCCGACGGCCGCGGTACGACGGCCACTTCGCGGAAGGCGTACCGCTCGCCGGCGGCTCCCACCCGTGCCTCGGTGAGCCATCGCCGCAGCAGGTCCAGGGACTCCGGGAAGCCCTTCTCGTAGGCGTCCAGGCCGCCCCCGAACACCTCCAGGTCGACCCACGGCCCGCCGCGCCCCACCCCGAGGGTGAAACGCCCGCCCGAGGCCATGTGCAGCAGGGCCGTCTGCTCCCCGAGGGCGACCGGGTGCGTGCTCGGCAGCACGCTCACCGCCGTGCCCACCCGCAGCCGGCGGGTCCGGCCCAGCATCAGGCCCGCCAGGGTCACCGCCGACGGGCAGACCCCGTACGGGACGAAATGGTGCTCGGCCAGCCAGACCGAGTCGAGCCCTGCCTCCTCGGCCACCTCCGCGGTGCGCACCGCCCGGTGCAGTGCCTCGCCCTGTCCCTGGCCCGGGAACTGGGCCGCCAGTACAAACGCTCCTACGCGCATCGCCTTTTGCCTCCTCGCGGCTGACGCGGCCTCCCCCAGGTGGACCGGTTCTTCCTACGGCAACAACGTCTGACACGTGCCAAAGGCACGGGCTGACAGGAAAGTTATTGGGATTGTCGGGCCAGTCCCGGCCAACGGCCCTCCACCCCGTAGACACCCTGCGGGTACCCGGCCTCGCTGCGCGTAGTCTGGAAGAAAGTCACTGCCGTCGGCCCATCCGTGAGGTATACGTGTCACCGCGCAACAACCGCCCCAGGGGCGGCGAGAACCCGGACGACCGCCCCGCCATCGGTCTGGACCGCTTCGGGCTGGAGCGCACCGAGGAGTACCAGGGCGAGGACTGGAAGGTCAGGCACGTCGCGGGCGCGAGCGCGGCCGGCAAGCGCTACCGCTGCCCCGGCTGCGACCAGGAGATCCCCTCCGGCACCCCGCACCTGGTGGCGTGGCCGGAGTACGGCGGCGTGGACGACCGGCGGCACTGGCACAAGGCCTGCTGGAACGCGAAGGACCGCCGCACCACGAAGGTGCAGCGGTCCCGCAACGCGCCGAAGTACTGACCCCCGGCGACGGACCGGCTAGACGTCGCGGCGGCCGACGACGAGGTACGAGGCGGCCACGGTCGCTCCCGTGATCAGCATGATGATCAGCACGTTGGAGAGGTTGCTGGGCGCCGCGCCCAGGTCGCCGCCCTCCTGCATGCCGAACAGCTGGCTCAGCGCGACGGGCACGTTGCGCTGGAGGATCTCCCGCCCGATGGGGGCGACGGCCTCCCAGACGATGAGCATGGCCCCCAGCACCGGCGGCAGCGTGACCACGCCGAGCATGACGGCGATCGCCCCGGCGGAGTGCCGCACCAGGGCGCCGATCGCGAGGGCGAGCACGCCGAGCAGGGTGACGTAGAGGCAGCCGGCCACGGCGCCCAGCCACTCGTCGGCCGTGTGCGGACCCGCGGCCGCTCCGCCGTGGACGAGGGAGGCGGCGATCCCGACCACGAAGACGGACAGCGTGGTGGCGACGAAGGCCGTGATGCTGAAGACCAGGTACTTCGCGGTGAGCACGCGGAAGCGGTCCGGGGCTGCGGTGAACGTGGTCCGCACCAGGCCGGTGGCGTGCTCCGAGGCGATCGTCAGCACCCCGAGGACCATCACCGCGACCTGGCCGACCATCAGGCCGAAGAGGGCGGGCGTGGTGAAGGAGATGGACTCGTAGTCCCGGTCCGAGGTCTGCGAGACGAAGAGCATGCCGACACCGACGACGGTCACCACGAGCGCACCCAGCGTCCACAGGGTGGAGCGGATCGAGATCAGCTTGGTCCACTCCGAGGCGAGGGCGTGTCCCAGGTGCGGCCGCGGCGAGGGCAGCGGAGAGGTGTAGCTCCGCGGCTGGTCCGGCGTCGTGGTCGTCGGGGTCATCGGGTGTCCTCGGTGGAGTCCTTGGCGGTGCTCGCGAGCTCGCCGGGATTGCTGGGCATCAGGAAGGGCTTCCCGCCCGCTCCGGGCGGCGGCGGGGCGAAGAAACCCGCCTGCGGGACCTCGGGGGCCGCCGGTTCGTCCTCCCAGGCCGGGAGGGCCAGCGGGTCCTGCTCCCACAGTTCGGCCCGCGGGTCCTCGGTGGAGGTGTACTCGACGGCGGACTGGGTCATCCGCATGTACGCCTCCTCCAGCGAGGCCCGGTGCGGGGACAGCTCCCACAGCCGTACGCCGGCCGCGTGCGCGAGGTCCGAGATGCGGGGGAGCTCCAGCCCGGTCACGCGCAGTGCTCCGTCGGGTTCCTGGAGGACCCGGCCGCCCGCCCCGGCGAGGGCCTTGCCCAATGCGTCCCGGCCATCGGGATCGGTGTCGGCCGCCCGCACCCGAGCGAATCCGGCCGAATTGTGCGCGATGAACTCCTGCGTGCCCATGTCGGCCAGCAGGCGTCCGCGGCCGATGACGATCAGGTGGTCGGCGGTCAGCGCCATCTCGCTCATCAGGTGGGAGGAGACGAAGACGGTGCGCCCCTCGGCGGCGAGCCGGCGCATGAGGTTGCGGACCCAGAGGATGCCCTCCGGGTCGAGCCCGTTGACCGGCTCGTCGAACAGCAGCACCTGGGGGTCGCCGAGCAGCGCCGTGGCGATGCCGAGGCGCTGGCCCATGCCGAGCGAGAAGCCCTTCGCACGCTGCCGGGCGGCGTCCTGGAGGCCGACCACGGCCAGCACCTCGTCCACCCGCTTCTCCGGGATCCCGGAGAGCTGGGCGATGGACAGCAGGTGGGTACGGGCCCGGCGGCCGCCGTGCACGGCCTTTGCGTCGAGCAGGGCCCCGACGTGCCGCTGGGCGTTCGGCAGCTCCCGGAAGGGCAGGCCGTTGATCGTGACATGACCCGAGGTGGGCCGGTCGAGTCCGAGGATCATGCGCATGGTCGTGGACTTCCCGGAGCCGTTCGGCCCCAGGAAGCCCGTCACGTGACCCGGCTTGACCTGGAAGGACAACTGGTCGACGGCGGTCTTGGCGCCGTAGCGCTTGGTCAGGCCGACTGCCTCGATCATCTTGCTGCCCCTTACCAGGCCGGGACGACTCTCGCCCGCGTAAGGGTTAAGAGGATAACGAGGATCCTCCGGTTCCGTCCCGGGCCGGATCCCTGACCCGTCCCCGAGACCGACCCTGGCATGACCCGTAGTCCTTGCGGAGGGGGCAGGCCGTCAGGCGTCCCTCTTCCTGAGGACGAGGTAGCCCCCGAGCACCGCGGCGGCCACCCACAGGAGCATGATCGCGAGTCCGCCCCACGGACCGTACGGGGTCTCGGACCCGCCGAAGGCGTTCGGCACGACCTCGATGATCTTCGACCCTGCGGCGTCGGGCAGGTACTGACCGTACGTGCGGGTCGCCTCGAAGGCGTTGAGGGCGTTCGAGACGATCAGGAAGAACGGGATCAGGATGCTGATCGCGGCGACCGAGCTGCGCAGCATGGCGGCCACGCCCATGGAGAACAGCGCCAGCAGCGCCATGTACACGCCGGCGCCGATCACCGCACGCAGGACGTTCTCCGCGCCGAGGTCGGTGCCGTGGTCGCCCAGGATCGCCTGGCCGAGGAAGAACGACACGAAGCTGGTCAGCAGCCCGACCAGCAGGGCCAGCGTCGTGGCCACGGTGAGCTTGCCGAACAGGAAGCCGGCCCGGGCGGGCACGGCGGCCAGCGAGGTGCGGATCATGCCCGTGCTGTATTCGGTGCTGACCACCAGGACACCGAAGACGATCATCGCCAGCTGGCCGAACTGCATCCCGGTGAAGCTCACCAGGGTGGGGTCGAAGGTGGCCCGTTCGAGCTCGCTCATGTTGTCGAGGCCCGCCGCGGCCGCGACGGAGATCAGGGCGCCGAAGCCGACGGTGACGATCAGGGCCACGGCGAGCGTCCAGCTGGTGGAGGCGACGGTGCGGATCTTGGTCCACTCGGAGGTGAGGACGGCGGTGAAGGCCATGGTCACCGCCCGCCCTTGCGCGCGGCGTCGGCGGAGCCGAAGCCGGCGCCCCAGGCGGGGACGTCGGCCGGCCGGGCCGGATGGTCGGTGGCCGCGCCGGGCGCGCCCGGCGCGTGGGAGTGGTACTCGACGGAATCCGCCGTCATGCGCATGAACGCTTCCTCCAGTGAAGCCCGTTGCGGGCTGAGTTCGTGCAGCACGATCTGGTGGCGGGCGGCCAGCTCGCCGAGCTGCTCCGCGTCGACGCCGTCGATCTCCAGCGTGCCGGTGGCGGGGACGCCGACGGCGTTGATCCCGGCCTCGTGCAGGACGTCCTTGAGCCGCTCCTGCTGCGGTGAACGCATGCGGACGTAACTGCGGGAGTTCTGGTGAATGAAATCAGCCATAGAGGTATCGGCCAACAGCCTTCCTTGACCGATCACGATCAAATGGTCCGCGGTCAGGGCCATTTCGCTCATCAGGTGGGAGGAGACGAAGATCGTGCGGCCCTCCGCCGCCAGGCCCTTCATCAGATTGCGGATCCAGAGAATTCCCTCGGGGTCCAGACCATTGACGGGTTCGTCGAACATGAGGATCTGCGGATCGCCCAGCAATGCGGAGGCGATTCCCAGCCGTTGTCCCATGCCCAGTGAAAATCCTTTGGACTTCTTCCTGGCCACGGGGGTCAGCCCGACCAGGTCCAGCACCTCGCCGACCCGGCGCTGCGGGATGCCGTTCGACTGGGCCAGGCAGAGCAGGTTGTTGTACGCGCTGCGGCCGCCGTGCATGGCCTTCGCGTCCAGCAGCGCCCCTACGTGCTTCAGCGGTTCCTGGAGTTCCCGGTAGCGCTTCCCGTAGATCCGGACCTGACCACTGGTCGGATTGTCGAGGTCGAGCATCATGCGCATGGTCGTGGACTTGCCCGCCCCGTTGGGGCCGAGGAAGCCGGTCACCACCCCCGGTCTGACCTGGAAGCTGAGGTTGTTGACGGCGGTCTTGGCGCCGAATCGTTTCGTGAGTCCCTCGAGCTCGATCATGCGGCCACGCTAGAACGCCCGAGGGCCCTACGCCACCTCGAACGGGTGACATAGGGCCCTCGATCAGGCTCTTCGCCTACCTGCGGGTCATGTCCGCGGGCTAGCGGCTCTGCTGCGCCGGCACCCCGCGGGTGACGGGCTCGTCGTCCGCGATCGGGTTGGCCGCCGCGACGGCCGCACCGGTGAGCGTCGCCAGCATCTCGCGGACGTTGGTCAGCTGCGCGTTGATCGAGTCGCGGCGGTTGGTGAGCGCCGCCAGCTCGCGCTCGGACTCGCTGCGGATGCGGTCCGCCTTGGCGTTGGCGTCGGCCACGATGTCCTCGGCCTGGCGCTGGGCCGTCTCCACGGTCTGGCGGGCCCGGCGCTCGGCGTCCGTACGCAGCTTCTCGGCCTCCAGGCGCAGCTGCTCGGCGCGGTGCTCGATCTCCGCGAGGCGCTTCTCGGCCTTGGCCTGGCGGGAGGCCAGGTCGCGCTCGGACTGCTCACGGCGCTTGGCCAGGTTGGTCTCGAAGTCCGCGGCGGCCTGGGCGGCCTTGGCGCGGGTCTCCTCGAACAGCGCGTCGGCCTCCTCGCGCTTGGAAGCCGCGTCCTTCTGGGCCTCGGCGCGCAGGGTGGCGGCGTCGCCCTTGGCCTTCTCGACGATGCGGACGCCCTCGTCCTCCGCCTTCGACTTGCGGTCGGCCGCGAACGACTCGGCGTCGTTGCGCACCTGCTGGGCGGCCGACTCGGCGAGCTCCCGGTGCTGCTCGGCCGCGCGACGGGCCTCCTCGCGCAGGTCCTTCGCCTCCTCCTCGGCCAGCCGCAGGATCTTCTCGACCCGGGCGCCGAGACCCGCGTACGACGGCTCCGCGTCGTTCACCTGGGCCTGGGCGTTCTGCGTCTCGAGGTGCAGCTCCTCGATCCGCTTTTCCAGAGAGTTGATACGTCCAAGGGCGCTGTCGCGGTCGGAGACCAGCTTGGTAATGCGGTCGTCCACCTGACCGCGGTCATAACCACGCCGCACGAGCTCGAAGCCGAAGGGGGAGGAAGTGTCGCTCATGGGGTTCCTGTCGAATGAGACCGATGAGGTGCTACGTGAGGTGTTAAGGGGAATCCTAGGCGCCCAGACGGCGTGTCATCGAGTCAATCCGCGTTTGATCTGGACAATGACACCCCTTTTGAGTGGCAAGGCGGCGGATTGCTTGTCACCCGTTCGCCTGAACCTTCATCAGGTGCACACATCCCGGTCCCCTTGGCTAGCCCTCCGACGACTTGCCACCCGAACGAGTGGATCCCGCTGTCACTCCGGCCTTGGCGCCCCCCGCGCCCTGCCCGCCGACCGTGGGCTTGCCGCCCGCAGGCGCCTCGAATGATTCCAACGCCTCAAGAACGTCCTGGACACGGGAGATCTCCCCCTGAATGTCCTGCCGCCTGCGGACCAGGACCTCCAGCTCACGGCGGCCCTCCTCGACGAGGCGCTCGGCCTCCGCCTTGGCCTCCGCCAGCGCGCTCTCGGCCTCCCGGGCCAGCTCCGCCTTCTTCTGCTCGGCCTCCTTGAGCAGCGCCTCCGCCTTGCGGACGGCGGCGATGCGCACCTTGCTCGCCTCGCTGCTCGCGTCCGACAGCAGCTCCTTGGCCTTCGCCTCGGCCTCGACGCTCTGCTCGGTCGCCGCGCGCACCAGCTTGTCCACGCGCTCGCCGGCCGACTTCATCTGCTCGGCCGACTCCCGGCGGGCCCGCTCGTGCAGCTCCTCGACCTCGCCCTCGACGCGGCCGCGCAGCTCCTCCGCCCGTTCCCTTATGGCGGCGGCGTCCGTGCGCGCGCCGACCAGCAGCTCGTTGGCGTCCGTACGGGCCTTCTCCACCAGGGAGTTGCCCTCGACGGTGGCCTCCGAGGTGATCCGCGCCGCCTCCTTGCGGGCCGCGTCGACCATGGCGTCGGCCTGCTCCTCGGCCGCCGTGGTGGCGGCGAGGGCCTGCTTCTGCGCGTCGACGGTGAGGTTGTCGGCCTCCGTCGCCGCCTCGGTGATGAGCCGGTCGACCTGCTCCGCCGCCTCGCGGCGGCGCTTGTTCGCCTCCTCGCGGGCCTCGTCCAGCAGCCGCTCGGACTCCTTGCGGGCCTCCGCGCGGGCACGTTCCGCCGCGGACGCTGCCTCCGCCTTGACCCGCTCGGCCTCCGACCGGGTGCGGGCCGCGTGCTCCTGCGCCGAGGACAGCGCCTCGGAGGCGTCGGCGCGCAGCCGCTCCGCCTCGGCCGCCGCCTCGCCGACCGTGCGCTCGTTGTCCTTGCGGGTCTGCGCGGTGAGCTTGTCCGCCTCGGCCGCCGCCTCCGTGATGAGCCGGTCCGCCTGCTCGGCCGCCTCGGTGCGCAGCCGGTTCGCCTCGGCACGCGCCTCGTCCAGCATCTGCTCGGCGTCGCGCTCGGCACCGGCCAGGGTCTCGCCCGCCGCGACCGTGACGCGGTCCGCCTCCGCGGTGGCCTCGCCGATGATCCGGCCGCCCTCCGCGCGGGCGTCCTCCAGCACTCGGGCCGCGTCCGCGCGCAGCCGCTCGGCCTCCGCCGCGGCCTCGCCGACCATGGCCTCGTTGGCCACCCGGGTCTCGTCGATGAGCCGGTCGCCCTCGGCACGCGAGTCGACCATGATCTTCGCGGCGTCGCGCTCGGCGCTCGCCAGCGTCTCGGCCGCCTGCGACTTCAGCCGTGCCGCCTGGGTGGTGAGGCGCTCGGCCTCCGCCGCCGCCTCGCCCACGGTCGCCGCGTTCGCGGCGCGGGTCTCCTCGATGAGGCGGTCCGCCTCCGCCGAGGCCTCGGTGATGAGCCGGTCGACCTGCTCCGCGGCCTCGGTGCGCAGCCGGTTGCCCTCGGCGCGCGCCTCGTCCAGCGTGGCCGCGGCCTCGGTGCGGGCGGCCTCGGCGGCCTCCGCCGCCTCCGCGGTGATCCGTTCCGCCTCCGCCGCGGCGTCGGCGACCGTGGCCGCGTTCGCCGCGAGGGTCTCCTCGGTGAGCCGCTCGGCCTCCGCCGAGGCCTCGGCCGTGATCCGGGCACCCTCGGCACGGGCGGCCTCCAGGGACTCCGCCGCCTCGCCGCGGATGCGGTTCGCGTCGTCGCGGGCGTCGGCCCGGGTACGGGCGGCGTCACGCTCGGAGGCCGCCAGCGCGTCCGTGGCCTCGGTACGCAACCGCTGGGCGTACTCGGCGGTGTCGGCGCGCAGCTGCTCCGCCTCGGCGATCGCCTCGCCGACGGTCCGCTCCGCCAGCGCCTTCGCCGCGTCCGTCTCGGCGCGCGCCTCGGTGCGGATGCGGTTCGCGTCCTCGGTGGCCCGCTCCCGCTCCGCGTAGGCGTCGGCACGGACCCGGGCGGCCTCTTCCTCGGCCTCCGTCTTCGTCCGCTCCGCCACGTGCTCGGCGGCACTGCGCAGCCCGGAGATCTCCTCCTCGGCCTGCTCGTGCAGCCCGGCCACGGAGTCGCGCACCTGCTGGGCGGTGGCCTCGGCCGCCGACACCAGCTCCGACGCGCGCCTCTCGGCCTCCTCGGTCAGGCGGGCCGCCTCGGCCTGCGCCTCCTCCGAGCGGCGGCGGGCCGCGGCCAGCAGCTCCTCGCTCTGCTCGCGGGCCTGCGCCCGCTCCTGGTCGGCGTCGGTCCGGGCCGACGCCAGGGTCTCCTCGGACTCCCGGCGGCGCCGGGCGGCCTCCTCCTGCGCGGCGGCCAGCGCCTCGGCGGCCTCCACGGCGACCCGCTCGGCCGCCGCCTTGGCCTCCGCGCGCAGCCGGTCCGCGGTCTCCTGGGCCTCGGAGCGCACGCGCTCCGCCTCGGCCTCGGCCTCGCCGCGCAGCCGTACGGCCACCTGCTCGGCCTCGGCGCGCACCCGGCCCGCGTCCTGCGCCGCCTCCGTGCGCAGCTGGTCGGCCTCGGCCTCGGACTGCGTCCGGAGCGTGCGGATGCGTTCCGCCGCTTCGGCGCGCAGCCGGTCGTTCTCCTCGGTCGTCTCGCGGCGGATGTTCTCCGCCGCGCTGCGGGCGTCGCGCAGCGTCTGCTCGGCCGTGGCCAGCCGGCCCTCGGCCTCCGTGTGCAGCCGTACGAGCTCCTCGTCGGCCTCGGCACGCTTCGCGGCCAGTGCCTGCTCGGTCTCCTCGCGCCGCGCGAGGGCCGCCGCGTCCGCCTCGGCGCGGACCGCCTCGGCCTGCTCCTCTGCCTCGCCGCGCAGCCGTTCGGCCTCGGCGCGGGTCCGCTCCAGGGTCTCCTCGGCCTGCTTGCGCAGGGTGCCGGCCCGCTCGACGGCCTCGGCGCGGACCCGCTCGCTCTCGGTGGTCGCCCCGGCGCGCAGCTCGTCCGCGTCCGACTTGGCCTTGCCGAGCAGTTCCTCGGCGGTCTTGGCCGCCTCCTCGATCTGCTGGACCGCCTCGCGACGGGCCTCGCCACGGATCCGCTCGCCCTCGGCGACGGCCTCCGCGCGCAGCTGCTCGGCCTCGCCGCGCAGCCGCCGGGCCTCCTCCTGGAGTTCGACCGTGCGGGCCCGGTACTCCTCGGTGTCGTCCTTCGCGGCGCCCTTGAGCTCGTCGGCCGTGGCCGCGGCCTGCAGGCGCAGCCGTTCGGCCTCGGACTCGGCCTCGCGGCGGATCCGCTCGGCCTCCTCGGACGCGGCCCGGGTGGTGGCCCGGGCGTCCTCCGAGGCCTTGTTCAGCACGTCCTCGGCGGTACGGGCGGCCTTCGCCAGCTGCGCCGCCATGTCCTCGGCCGCGGCGGTGCGGGCCTGCTGGCCGGCCTCGGTGCGCTGCCGCTCGGCGTCCGCGCGGGCGTCGGCCAGGACCTGCTCGGCCTCGGCCTTGAGGAGTTCGGCCTCCTTGGTGGCCTCGCCGACCAGGCGGGCGACCTGCTCCTTGGCGGTGCGGGTGCGCTGTTCGTTGACGGACTCCGCCGAGGCGAGCTGCCGCGAGGCGCTCTCCTTGGCCTCCGCGAGGACCTTCTCGGCCTCGGCGCGGGCCTCGCGCAGCGCGGCCTCGGCCTCCTGCGCACGGGATTCGGCGATCCGGCCGAGGTCCAGCGTCTGCTGCCGGGTCTGCTCGGCCTCGGCGGAAGTGGCCGAACGCAGCCGTTCGGCGTGCTGGGTGGCCTCCTGCGCCTGCGTGGAGGCAGCGGTCAGCAGCCGCTCGGCCTCCTTGCGGGCGCGCAGCAGCGTGGACTCGGCCTCCGCGCGGGCGGCCTCGGCGTCGGAGGCGATCCGGCGCCGGGTCTCCTCGGCGACCCGGGCGGCCTCGGCGCGGGCCGCGTTCAGGGACTGCTCGGCCTCGGCGCGGGACTCCTCCATGAGGCGGCGCGCCTGGGCCTCGGTACGGGCGCGCAGCTGCTCGGCCCAGGCCACGTTCTCGTTGACGTGCGCCTCGACGGTCTGGCGGCGCTCGTTGAGCTCCTGGTCCAGCCGCTGGCGCCGGTTGACGGCCTCGCTGTGCAGCTCGGCCTGCAGGCGCGCCTGGTGCTCGGCGTGCTCCTGCAGGATGCGCTGGGTCTGCGCCCGGGCGTCGCGCAGCTCGCGCTCGGCGTCGGAGCGCATCTGGTCGGCCTGGATCTGGGCGTTGCGGAGCAGCTGCTCCGCCTGGTAGCCCATGTCCGCGCCGTCGTAGGCAGGACGGGACGCGAGGGCCCGGCGTACCTCGTGGAGCTTGGCGCGCAGCACCTCGACCTGGTAGCCCAGGTCCTCAGCGTGCTGGACGGCCTTCCCGCGCTCCTTCTTCAGCCGCTCCATCTCGGCCTCGAAGCGCGAGAGATGGTCGGCCTCGGCCTGATGGCTCTCCTGGCTTTCGTAGCCCCGCACAGCGCGGTCCCATCCGTCCCCTGGTCGCAAGCTCACTCCAATGAGCATCGCTCGCCCGCTGAACGACGCCCCCGGGGGAATGGTGTCAGATACCGGGGCAGGGGTCACAGGCCCCGACCCTCTCCGCACCGAACCCCGGCCGAGCCATGGCCACTCTACCGGCCGGGGAATCGGGCCATCAGTGGTCCATCAATGGTCGGGGTTCGAGGTGACCAGTTCGGTCAGGACTCCGTGGCAGTCCTTGGGGTGCAGGAAGGTGATCGAGGAGCCCATCGAACCGGTGCGGGGCTGGTCGTAGAGCACGCGGACCCCCTTGCCGCGGATGGCCTCCGAGTCGCCCAGGACGTCCTCGGTGCCGAAGGCGATGTGGTGCACGCCCTCGCCGTTCTTGGCGAGCCACTTGCCGACCGCGGAGTCCTCGCGGGTGGGCTCCAGGAGCTGGATGTAGGAGGCGCCGCCGTCGGAGGTTTCGTTGATCTTCAACATGGCCTCGCGCACGCCCTGCTCCTCGTTGACCTCGGTGTGGAACACCTCGAAGCCGTACGTGGCACGGTAGAACTCGACAGTCTTGTCCAGGTCGAAGCAGGCGATCCCGATGTGGTCGATTCTTGTCAGCATGGGGACAGTGCACCGCCGAAGGGGGTCGTCACGCAACGTGCGCGCGATCACACCGGCTGCCCGGTGACCGCTGCGGTACCGCCCAGTACATTCACGTAAACCCTCGTTCACTCCTCATCCAAGGGGCTGTGCCTCATGTCCGGATCGAACAACACCACTTCCGTGATCGTCGCCGGGGCCCGCACGCCCATGGGGCGGCTGCTCGGCTCGCTGAAGTCCTTCTCGGGTGCCGACCTCGGCGGCTTCGCCATCAAGTCCGCGCTGGAGCGGGCCGGGATCTCCGGCGACCAGGTCCAGTACGTGATCATGGGCCAGGTGCTCCAGGCCGGCGCGGGCCAGATCCCCGCCCGCCAGGCGGCGGTCAAGGCCGGCATCCCGATGAACGTGCCCGCCCTGACCATCAACAAGGTGTGCCTCTCGGGCCTGGACGCGATCGCGCTGGCCGACCAGCTGATCCGCGCCGGTGAGTTCGACATCGTGGTCGCGGGCGGGCAGGAGTCGATGACCAACGCCCCGCACCTGCTGCCGAAGTCCCGCGAGGGCTACAAGTACGGCGCGATCGAGATGCTGGACGCGATGGCCTACGACGGCCTCACCGACGCCTTCGAGAACATCGCGATGGGCGAGTCCACCGAGAAGCACAACACCCGCCTGGGCATCGAGCGCGCCCCGCAGGACGAGTTCGCTGCGGCCTCCCACCAGCGTGCCGCCGCCGCCCGGAAGAACGGCGTCTTCGAGGCCGAGATCACCCCGGTCGAGATCCCGCAGCGCAAGGGCGACCCGGTGATCTTCTCGGCGGACGAGGGCATCCGCCCCGAGACCACCGTGGAGTCCCTGGGCAAGCTGCGTCCCGCCTTCGCCAAGGACGGCACGATCACCGCCGGCACCTCCTCGCAGATCAGCGACGGCGCGGCCGCCGTGGTCGTGATGAGCAAGGCGAAGGCCGAGGAGCTCGGCCTGGAGTGGATCGCGGAGATCGGCGCCCACGGCAACGTGGCCGGCCCGGACAACTCCCTCCAGTCGCAGCCGTCCAACGCGATCCTGCACGCCCTGAAGAAGGAGGGGCTGGAGGTCTCCGACCTGGACCTCATCGAGATCAACGAGGCCTTCGCCGCGGTCGCCGTGCAGTCAATGAAGGACCTGGGCGTGACCCCGGAAAAGGTGAACGTCAACGGCGGCGCCATCGCCCTGGGCCACCCGATCGGCATGTCCGGCGCCCGCGTGGTGCTGCACCTGGCGCTGGAGCTCAAGCGCCGCGGCGGCGGGGTCGGCGCGGCCGCGCTGTGCGGTGGCGGCGGCCAGGGTGACGCGCTGATCGTGCGCGTCGCCAAGTAGGCGGCCCGGCCGCCGGGCCGTACCGGGCCCCGGCGGCCCCCACGTATCCCGTACGAGAACCGAGGAGCGCAGCACGTATGACGGCGGTGGACGTCCCCCAGCTGGTGGCCCAGGCGCGTGAGGGCAGGCCGAGAGCGGTGGCCCGGCTGATCTCGCTGGTCGAGGGGGCGTCCCCGCAGCTGCGCGAGGTGATGGCCGCGCTGGCCCCGCTGACGGGCGGGGCGTACGTGGTGGGCCTGACCGGGTCGCCGGGCGTCGGGAAGTCGACGTCGACCTCGGCGCTGGTGTCCGCGTACCGCCGGGCCGGCAAGCGCGTGGGCGTCCTCGCCGTCGACCCGTCCTCGCCCTTCTCGGGCGGGGCGCTGCTCGGCGACCGCGTGCGGATGTCGGACCACGCCTCCGACCCGGGGGTCTACATCCGCTCCATGGCCACCCGCGGCCACCTGGGCGGGCTCGCGTGGGCCGCGCCGCAGGCGATCCGGGTCCTGGACGCGGCCGGGTGCGACGTGATCCTGGTCGAGACGGTCGGGGTCGGGCAGTCGGAGGTGGAGATCGCCTCGCAGGCCGACACCTCGGTGGTGCTGCTGGCTCCCGGGATGGGCGACGGGATCCAGGCCGCGAAGGCGGGGATCCTGGAGATCGGCGACGTGTACGTGGTCAACAAGGCCGACCGGGACGGCGCGGACGCGACCGCCCGGGAGCTGAACCACATGCTGGGGCTGGGCGAGGCACGCGGCCGGGACGACTGGCGGCCGCCGATCGTGAAGACGGTCGCGGCCCGCGGCCAGGGCATCGACGAGGTCGTGGAGGCGCTGGAGAAGCACCGGGCGTGGATGGACGAGCGCGGGGTGCTGGCCGAGCGGCGCGCGGCCCGGGCCGCGCGGGAGGTCGAGACGATCGCCGTGACGGCGCTGCGGGCGCGGATGGCGGACGTCCACGGTGACGCCCACCTCGGCGCGCTGGCCGCCAGGGTCGCCGAGGGCGACCTGGACCCGTACGCGGCGGCCGACGCGCTCCTGGCGACCCTCACGGAGGCGTGAGCGGCACCTCAAGCCCGCACCGGCCCGCGCAGGCCGGCCGGTGCGGGCGGGGTACGGCCTTCAGTCGTCCGCTCATGGCTGGACCTCCTTCGGGCCGGCCATGGCGCTCACGGGTGCTCGGCAGCGGGCGGATACCGCCCATTGTCCGGTCCGCCGCCCCGCGGGGCGCGCCGACGCCCGGCTCAGACCTTGCCGCGGGTGCCGCGCAGGTGCTCCGCGACCGGGGTCAGCGAGGCGCGCAGCGCCGCCAGGGCTTCCGGCGGCAGCAGGTCGATGAAGTGCCGACGGACGGATGCCACGTGGTGCGGGGCGACCTTCCGCATCGTCTCCATGCCCTCGTCCGTGAGCACCGCGTACAGGCCGCGGCGGTCGGACTCGCAGTTGACCCGGCGGACCAGGCCCGCCGTCTCCATGCGCGTGATCTGGTGCGAAAGCCGGCTCTTCGACTGCAGGGTGGCGGTCGCGAGGTCGCTCATGCGCATCCGGTGGTCCTGCGACTCCGAGAGGTTCACGAGGATCTCGTAGTCGTTGTTGGTGAGTCCGAAGGGCTGAAGATCCTTTTCCAGCTGGTGCATGAGGAGCCGGCTGACGTCCAGGTGGGTGCGCCAGGCGCACTGCTCCGCGTCGGTCAGCCAGCGCGTGGCCGTCTCGGTCTCCATGGTCTCCATGAATGAACTCTACCTAAAAAGTTGAATTGCGTACAAAGGTCGGGGGTCCCGGCTGTCACAGTCCGAAGCGGCGCTGGAGATCACCCAGCTGTCCGGGCATCCGCGGCACGCCGATCTGCCCCAGCGGCCCCTGGCCGGCACCCGGCACGCCCTGTGCGTTGCCCGTGGCCGCCCCGGCGCCCACCGCGCCGACCGACTGCTCCGCCATCAGCATCTCCGAGGACTGCAGGAGCACGGTTCCGGCTCCGACGAACTCGAACTGGTGCTCCTCGCCCGAGGTACCCCCGACGCCGGTCAGCGAGCGCAGTCCGCCCATCACGCCGGACATGTAGCCGTGATCGTAATGGTGACAGGGAGACGGGCAGTCCGCCCAGCCGACGAGCGCCTGCGGGTCCACGCGCAGCGGCGGCTCCATGAACACCACCGGCCCGTTGGAGGCCGCCACGAACTTCCCGGTGCCGATCAGCGTCAGGAAGCCCGGGACGATCGACTGCTTCAGGGCGAGCGAGGGCTGGTACGCCAGCAGGTTGCCCGACCGGATCGTCAGGTTGCCGTTGTCCAGGTCGTACGAGTTCACGTCGAAGGCCCGGTCGGCCAGCAGCATCTTGCCCTGGCCCTCGGCCACCACCCAGTCGCCGGCGTGCAGCGGGGAGTGGAAACTGGTGCGCAGCAGGCGGTCGAAGCGCCCGTTGCCGATGCCGTTGAACTCGATGCGCCCGTAGTACGAGATCATCTTGCCCTTCTGCAGGAACCACTGGCTCCCCTTGAGCTCCACGCAGAAGGTGTACGGGTTCACGTTGTCGTCGGAGGGCAGCGTGTACGGGTCGAAGACCGTCGGGCCGCCGGGTCCGCCCATCACGGGGCCAAAGTTCACAGCTTCTCCTCGGAGGCCTGTACGTACACCGCGCCCTGACCGGACAGTTCCAGCTGGAACGCCTCGCCCGAGCCGCGCCCCACCATGTCCCGCCAGCCGAGGGCGGTGGAGAGCTTGTTCCTGACGTCCCCGTGGTGGGCCACGTAGGCCTGGGGGTCCACGTGGATGGGCCGGTTCGGGGTGATGGGGAGTTCGATGACCCCGCCGTGGGCCATCACGGCGACCGAGCCGTGGCCCTTGAGGGTGGTGGTGAACAGGCCCTGGCCGGTCACCTGGCCGCGGACCATGCCCATGACCCCGCCCTGCGAGCCCATGAACATCGTGCCCTGCTGGAGGGTCCCGTCGAAGGCGAGCAGACGGTCGGCCTCGACGTAGAGGGTCTCGCCGGTCAGGTTGATCACCTGGATGTGGTGGCCGCCGTGGCCGAACATCACGGTGCCGCTGCCCTCGACCGTCATCAGCGGGGTCTGCTCGTTCGCCACGCGGCGCCCGATCATGCCCATGACCCCGCCCTGCCCGCCCGTCAGGCTCGGGGTGAAGGAGACGTCGCCGCGGTAGGCGAGCATCGCTCCGCGCTGGCTGAACATCCTCTGGCCCGGGACGACCTGGGCCTCGACCATCTTCGAGTTGATCTCGCGGAACGGCATCAGACGTCGCCCCCGATGGTGTTGCGCTCGCTGGGCTGCACGTAGACCAGGCCCTCGCCCTCGAAGCGGATCTGGAACGCCTCGCCGGAGCCCTCGCCCATGAGCGTGCGGAACGTCACACCGGACTGGAAGGACTGCTGGAGGTTGCCGGTGTGCGCGATGTACGCCCCCGGGTCGACGGACAGCGGGTACTGGGCGCTCACGCGCAGCACCACGGCCGGACCGTCGGAGATGATCGCGGCCTGCCCCGATCCCTCGACCGTCGTGGTGAAGAGGCCGTTGCCCGTCGAGGCGCCCCGCAGCCCGGTGAAGGTGGTGCCGGTGCGCAGTCCGGCGTCGGTGCACAGCAGGTTGCTGGACTCGACGTAGAGCTTCTCGCCGTGCAGATTGACCAGATTGATCTCACTTGCGCGGTCGGCGAAGAAGCAGGTGCCGTGTCCCTGTACCTCCATCACCGTCATCTGTTCGCCGGTCAGCCGGCGGGTCACCATGCCGCGGAGGCCTTCGCCACCGCCGGTCATCTTCTTGAAGGCCATCTGCCCGTCGTACGCGACCATGGAGCCGTTCTTCGCTTTCACGGCGTCCCCGGTCAGGTCGACGGCCAGCACCTTGCTGCCTTGGAGTCGGAACTGAGCCACGGGGAGACGTTATCGGCAGCGGGCGGACCCGAACAGAGTCCCGTGGCCGGATATATGACACACCCGGGCGTTTGGGAGCGTTCCCGGTCCCATCCGGCGCGGGTCGGGAGGCGGGGGCCGGGTCAAGATCCCGTAAAGCGGCTGAGACACTGGAGGCGACCCTGGCCTCCACCCCCGAAGGTTCCACGTGGACATCAAGACCGCCTCCGCCCTGCACCGCCTGCGTCTCGTCTCCGTCCCGGAGGCGCTGTCGTTCCCGGCGCTGCTGATCTTCGGCTCGCTGCTGAGCCGGGTCTCGGACATCGACTACCTGCTGATGCCGCTGGGTTTCCTGCACGCGATCCTGTTCATGGTCTACTCGGTGCTGCTGCTGGACGTGTGGTACAAGGCGAAGTGGCCCTTCAAGAAGGCCCTGTTCTTCTTCGTCCTCTCGGTGGTGCCCCTGGGCGGCCTGTACGGCGACAAGCTGCTCAAGCGCGAAGAGGCCGACAGCGTGGTCGCGGCCCGTGCCCGTGAGGCGGCCCAGGCGTGATCGTCGCGTTCTCGGTGACCCCGCTCGGGGTCGGTGAAGAGGTGGGCGAGTACGTGGCCGACGCGGTCCGCGTGGTCCGCGAGTCCGGGCTGCCGAACCGCACCGACGCCATGTTCACCACCATCGAGGGTGAGTGGGACCAGGTCATGGGCGTGATCCGGCGCGCGGTCGCCGCCGTCGAGGAGCGGGCGCCCCGTGTCTCCTTCATCCTGAAGGCCGACATCCGCCCCGGCGTCACCGACGGGATCACCTCGAAGGTGGAGACGGTGGAGCGCCACCTCGGGCAGGGCTGAACCGCCCGTCCCCGGCGCGTCACGAGCGCCCCTGGCCCAGCCGGCCGGGGGCGCTTTCGCATGTCCGGACCCGGACCCCGGGCCATGTGACCGGGCTCACTGTTGAGCGATCGCTCAAACTCGCCTAGGGTCCCGGTTGAGCGATCGCTCAAAACGCGGGAGCGGGGGGTGGGCATGGGCCTGTACGTCGAGACGTTCGTCCGGGCCGGGATGGACGAGCTGTGGGAACGCAGCCAGGATCCGGCCCAGCACCAGCGGTGGGACCTGAGGTTCACCTCCATCCACTACCTCCCGCGGTCCGAGGGCGAGCCGCAGCGGTTCCGGTACGCGACCCGCGTACTGCCCTTCGTCTCCGTCGACGGGACCGGCGTCTCCGCGGGGGAGCGCCGCCGGCCCGACGGGACCAGGGTGTCGGCCCTGCGGTTCGCCTCGGACCACCCGCTCTCGCTGCTCGCCGAGGGCAGTGGCTACTGGCGCTACGTCCCGGACGGCGACGGCATCCGCTTCCTCACCGGCTACGACTACCGGCCCCGCTGGGGCCGCTTCGGGGCGCTCGCCGACCGGTTCGTCCTGCGCCCGCTCATGGGCTGGGCCACCGCCTGGTCCTTCGACAGGCTGCGGCTGTGGTGCGAACGCGGAACCCCGCCGGGCCTCGGCCTCGCCCGGGCGGTGGGCGAGAGCGCACTGCGCGTACTGCTGCCCGCGGCCGCCCTGCTGTACGCCCCCGCGGCCGTGGTCGTGCCCGTCCTGGCCGCGGCGGTGCTGCTGCCGCCCCTGCCCGGCACCCCGGCCGCCCGCCGCTGCCTGCGCACCCCGCCCGGCCGCACCCCGGTCGCGGCCCCCCGTCTGCTCAGCACCCTGGAGCCGTCATGACCTCCATCTTCCGGGCCCACATGGGCGCCGACTTCGACCGTCTGCACCCGCAGATCCAGCGCCGGTTCTCGGTCGGGCTGCAGAGCGGGGAGGGCTGCGTCGGCCGCGGGACCATGGACCGGATCTGGCACGGCGGCAGCTTCGTGAAGCCCTTCCTCCGGCTCGGCGGGATGCGCAACATCCTGGTGCCGCGCGAGGGCCGAGACGTCCCCTTCGTCATCGAGAACCTCCCGTACCTCGACTCCTTCGGGCGCGAAACCGTCACCTTCGTGCGGACCTTCCGGCTGCCCGACGGGCCGCACCGGTTCGACGCGACGATGGTCCACAGCCCCGAGCGCGACTGCGTCCTCGACTACCTGGGCACGCACCAGCACCTCGCCAGCGACCTGCACATGAGCGCCGAACCGGACGGCTCGCTGCTCATCCGCTCCGGCGAACACCGCTTCCGCGAGGGTCCCGTCGACGTCCGCGTCCCCGACCTCATCGGCGGCGACGCCGAGGTGCGCGAGTCCTTCGACGACGCCACCGGCCGGTTCCGGATCCGGGTGCGCGTGGTCAACCGCCGCTTCGGGCCGCTCTTCGGGTACGAGGGCTCCTTCACCGCGAGTTACGTCGACGCACGCGCACGGTGGGCGACCGGGCTCTGCGGCGACCTGCGGCCGGTCCGCGAGGAGGTCCGGGCGTGAGCGCGGCCACCAAGGAGAAACTCCTCGAAGGGGCCCTGCGCACGCTCGTCGAGCAGGGCATCGCCAAGGCCTCGGCCCGCACCATCGCGGCCACCGCCGGTGTCGGCCAGGGCCTGATCTTCTACCACTTCGGCTCCGTCGACGAACTGCTCGCCGCCGCCTGCCGGTACGGGGCCGAGCAGCGGGTGGCCCGCTACCGCGACCGGCTCGCCGAACTGGGCGGCCTCACCGAACTGGTCGAGTTCGCCCGCGCGATGCACGCCGAGGAGCGGGAGGCCGGGCACGTCGCCGTGCTCGGGCAGCTGCTGGCCGCCGGGCAGAACTCGCCCGCCCTCGCGGCCGCCACCGCCGACGGACTCGGCTTGTGGGTCGAGGAGCTGGAGGCGGTGCTCACCCGGCTGCTCGCGGCGACCCCCCTGGAAGGGTTCGCCGACCCCGCGGGGCTCGCCCGGGCCACCGCCGCCTCCTTCGTCGGCATCGAGCTGTACGAGGCGGTGGACCCGCAGGGCGCCGGCCGCGCGTTCGACGCCCTGGAGCAGCTCGCCGGACTGGCCGCCGTACTGGAGGGCCTGGGCCCCCTGAGCCAGCGCGCCGTCCGCCACGGCCTCCGCCGCGGCACCCGCACCTGACGCGGAGGGCCCGGCCCGGGCCCCGTCGGTTCCGGGGCGGGTCAGTGGTGGGCGCGGCGGGCCAGGCCCAGGGCCTGCTCGGGCCACCAGGTGCCGGCCGGCGGGCCGCCGCGGCAGGTGCCGTCGGACTCGCCGGGCCGCTTCACCCAGAGGTACGCGTCGACGAGCGGGTCACCGGTCCGGTCGGTCGGCGGGGTGCCGAGGGCGCGGCCCGGAGGGTTGCACGAGGCCGGGGTGCGCTCGCCCGGCAGCGGCCCCTCGCCGTTGCGGCCGGTGTCGACGACGAAGTGCCTGCCGCCGACCGCCCGGGAGAGCTCTGCGCCGTAGGCCCGGACGGCCGCGTCCGGCTGGAAACCGGAGACGTTGAGGGCGAAGCCGTCGGCGCGGTCGAGGCCCGCCTCGCGGAGGGGGCCGGCGAGGTCCGCCGGGTCCCGGATCCACGCAGGATCGCCCGCGTCCAGGTAGACCTTCGTGTTGCGGTTCTTCTTCAGCCGGTCGACGGCCCCGGAGAGCAGCCGGTAGCGCTCGGCACGGTGCTCGGCGGGCACGCAGCCGTCGGCCATGTGCGCGACGGCGTGCGGCTCCAGGACGACGAGTGCCCTGGCGTCGCCGATGGCGTCGGCGAAGGCGCCGATCCAGCGGCCGTAGGCCCGGGCGTCGGCGGCGCCCCCGGCCGGCTGCTTCCCGCAGTCGCGGTGCGGGAGGTTGTGCGCGGCGAGCAACAGGGTCCGCCCGGCGGCCTTCGCCGCTGCGCGGGCCCGGCGGATCCCGGGGCCGGGATCGCCCGGCCGCCCCCACAGCGCGACCGGCCGCTCGGCGATCCGGCGCAGCACCTGGGCGTCGTCGTAGCGGCCCGTCGCCTCCCACGCCGCGACCTGCCGGGCGGCTTCGCTGTTCGGGTCCACCCAGAAGGAGGACTCGCCCCCGGCGGCGCCCCCGGCGGCAGCCGGGGCTGCGGCCCCGGGACCGGCGGCGGGACCGCGCGGCCCGGGCTCCGGTGCGCTGGAGCAGGCGGGGGCCGCCGCGAGCAGCAGGAGGAGGCCGAGGACGGCGGCGGGCCTGGGGCGGCGCGGCCTGGGGGCGACGGGTGGCATCCGGATTCCTCGCGATGAAGGGTCGGGCGGCAGACCGTGAGGCGGTGAGGCGGTGAGGATGTACGACCGGAGTATGGTGACATGACGGATAGTCAGCGCGGCCGCGCGACACCGCCCGCGCCGGTCAGCCGGCCCCGTCCCCCGTGGTGAGGGCGATGGCCAGCGGGGTGCGTTCGTAGAGCACCTGGTGCCCCCGCCGGGCGGAGATCAGCAGGCCCGCCGCGTGCAGGACCCCCAAGTGGGCCGAGACCGTGGACGGGGCCAGCCCGAGGCGGTGCGCCAGGGCCGTGGTGGACGCCGGCTCGTCCAGCGCGCACAGCACGTCCGCCCGGGCCCGGCCCAGCAGCCGGGCCAGCGCGGTCGGCGTGTCCTCGCCCGCCGGGGTCCACAGGGCGCCGATGCCCCGGGCCGGGTACACGACGGTCGGCTGCCAGGGCGGGTCGAAGCCGCCCGCGATCTGCGGCCAGACGAAGGCGCTCGGCATGAGCAGCAGCCCCCGGCCGCCCAGGACGCGGTCGTGGTGGCTGGGCCGCTCGATGGTCAGGGTGAGCGAGGCGGCGTCCCAGGACAGATCGGGGTGCAGGCCGTCGAAGAGCGACTCCAGCCCGCCGGCCGCGAGACGGCGGGTGTGGAAGAGGACGTCCGCCTCCAGCAGGGCCCGCAGCCGGGGCCAGTGCGGCTCGACCAGCGCGCCCCAGGCCCGCTCCAGCAGGTCGGCCAGCTCCCGCACCGACCGCGCCGGCTCCGCGAGGAGGGCCCGGCCGAGGTCGCTGTCGAGCGCGCCCGGCGTACAGGCGAGCGACTTGCGCATGTCCTCGCGCGCCGCGGCCGGATCGGCCGCGCGGATCACCGCGAGCTCCTCCTCGAAGGAGACGCCCGGCCCGCTCGGCGGCGGGCTGATGAAGTCGGTGCTGTGCCCGCGGCGCGGCATCAGCAGCCACAGCGGCCGCAGGTCCAGCCCGTCGGCGGCGGCCCGGATCCGCCGGAGCCACGGCAGGTGGTAGCCCTGCCGGTCCGGGCGGCTCAGGGTGCGGATCGCCTCCTGTGTCTCCCAGGCCGGCGACAGCGCGAACCGGCACCGCAGCAGGTCCTCGTGCCCGAAACGATGGTGCAACCCCATACCGCACCCTCCCGCTCCCCGGACCGCCCCGCCCGACATTCGTCCCAGGCCGAATCTCTACACCGGCCAGCCTAGGCCCCCGAGGCTGCCGTCATGGCAACCGTCACCCCGGCCCCGGCCGAAGCGGGCTCCGCCGGCTACCGCACCGTGCTGCGGACCCCGGAGTTCCCCGCCGTCTTCGCCGCACACCTGATGTCCGTACTCGGTCTGGTCGTCGCCGAGATCTCCCTCTCCGTCCTCGTCTACCGCCTCACCGGCTCGCCGCTGATGAGCGCGCTCACCTTCGCCCTCGGCTTCCTCCCCTACGCCCTCGGCGGCACCCTGCTCGCCGGGATCGCCGACCGTCACCCCGCCCGGCGGGTGCTCGTCACCTGCGACCTCGTCTGTGCGGCCTGTGCGGCGGCCATGGTGCTGCCCGGCACCCCCGTCGCCGCGCTCCTCGTGCTGCGCTGCGCCACGGCCTTCGTCGCACCCCTCTTCCAGGGCACGCGCAACGCCTCCCTCCCCGACATCCTCGGCTCCGGCGACACCTACGTCCTGGGCCGGTCGCTGCTGCGCATGGTCGCCCAGAGCGCCCAGCTCATCGGCTTCGGCCTGGGCGGGCTGCTGCTCACGGTGCTCGCCCCGCGCGCCGCCATCGCGCTGACCGCCGCCGGATTCCTCGGCTCGGCCCTGCTGCTGCGGCTGGGCACCCGTGCCCGTCCCGCGCGGACGACCGTCCGCACCTCCCCGCTCGCCGGGATGCGGGCCGTCCTGGGCCGGCGCCGGCTGCGGGCGCTCACCCTCCTGTTCTGGCTGCCGCCCGTCTTCCTCGTCGTACCCGAGGCGCTGCTCGCCGCGTACGCCGACGGCATCGGCGCCGGAACCGCCGTCCTCGGGCTGATGATGTGCGCCATGCCCGTCGGCACCATCGCCGGAGAGCTCTGGGCGGGCTCCGCGCTGAGCGCGCGGACGCGTTCGCGGATCGTGGCCCCACTGGCCGCCGCCGGCCTGCTGCCGTTCCTCCTCTACGCCGGCCGGCCGGGCGTGCCCCTGGCCCTGTGCGCGCTGCTGCTCGCCGGACTGGCCCACGCGTACACCCTGGGGCTGGACCAGTGGTACGTGGACGCCGTCCCCGACGAGCTGCGCGGCCGGGCGATGACCCTGCTCAGCACCGGCCTGATGACCCTCCAGGGAGCCGGCATGGCCCTCGCCGGTCTCGCCGCCGAATTCTTCCCGGTGCACGTGGTCGTCACCGGGGCCGGAGTGCTCGGGACCGCCGTCGTCCTGGCGCTCCTGGCCGAACTCCGCTCCGCCGTCCGGCAGGAGGAGCGACTGAGGGATGAGACGGCCTCCGCCGGGAAGTGACCTCCCGGTAGGGTCGGAAGCGTGCCCAAGCCGCTCAGCCTTCCCTTCGACCCCATCGCCCGCGCCGACGAGCTCTGGCAGCAGCGCTGGGGTCCCGTGCCCTCGATGGCCGCGATCACCTCGATCATGCGCGCCCACCAGATCCTGCTCGGCGAGGTCGACGCCGTCGTCAAGCCCTACGGGCTGACCTTCGCGCGCTACGAGGCGCTGGTGCTGCTCACCTTCTCCAAGGCGGGCGAACTGCCGATGTCGAAGATCGGCGAGAGGCTGATGGTCCACCCGACCTCGGTGACGAACACCGTGGACCGGCTGGTGCGGTCCGGGCTGGTGGCCAAGCGGCCCAACCCGAACGACGGCCGCGGCACCCTCGCCTCCATCACGGAGAAGGGCCGGGAGGTCGTCGAGGCCGCCACGAAGGACCTGATGGCGATCGACTTCGGCCTCGGCGCGTACGACGCCGAGGAGTGCGGGGAGATCTTCGCCCTGCTCCGTCCGCTGCGGGTGGCCGCCGCGGACTTCGACGAGTCCTGAGGGCCCTGCCCGCCCGTTCCGCGAGCACGGGGCCGCGTCAAGATCGAGCAAAACGGACGGTTAGGCTCGTCCGCATGAAACGAAGCGTGCTGACCCGCTACCGCGTCATGGCCTACGTGACCGCGGTCATGCTCCTGATCCTCTGCGCCTGCATGGTGGCGAAGTACGGCTTCGACACCGGTGCCGATCTCACCTTCGTGGTGTCGCAGACGCACGGTGTGCTCTTCATGATCTATCTCGTCTTCGCCTTCGATCTGGGCTCCAAGGCGAAGTGGCCCTTCGGCAAGCTGCTCTGGGTGCTCGTGTCGGGCACGATTCCGCTGGCGGCCTTCTTCGTCGAGCGGGGGATCCGCGCCGAGGTGGAACCGCTGATCAGCGACCCGCTCGCGACCGCGAAGGCCTGACGACGAGGCGAGCGTCACTCACCCCCGGGACGACTCCCGGGGGTTTCCCATCGACATTTACTAGGACGTCCTAGTAAATTCATGGGTATGGACGCTGACGCCATCGAGGAGGGCCGCCGTCGCTGGCAGGCCCGTTATGACAAGGCCCGCAAGCGCGAGGCGGACTTCACCACGCTCTCCGGCGATGAGGTCGAACCGGTCTACGGGCCCCGGCCCGGCGACACCTACGAGGGCTTCGAGCGGATCGGCTGGCCGGGGGAGTACCCGTACACGCGCGGCCTGCACGCCACCGGCTACCGCGGCCGGACCTGGACCATCCGCCAGTTCGCCGGCTTCGGGAACGCCGAGCAGACGAACGAGCGCTACAAGATGATCCTGGCCGCCGGCGGCGGCGGGCTCTCCGTCGCCTTCGACATGCCGACCCTCATGGGGCGCGACTCCGACGACCCCCGCTCGCTCGGCGAGGTGGGCCACTGCGGTGTCGCCATCGACTCCGCCGCCGACATGGAGGTCCTCTTCAAGGACATCCCCCTCGGCGACGTCACGACCTCCATGACGATCTCGGGCCCCGCCGTGCCCGCCTTCTGCATGTACCTGGTCGCCGCCGAGCGCCAGGGCGTGGACCCCGCCGTCCTGAACGGCACGCTCCAGACGGACATCTTCAAGGAGTACATCGCCCAGAAGGAGTGGCTCTTCGAACCGGAGCCGCACCTGCGCCTCATCGGCGACCTCATGGAGTACTGCGCGAAGGGCATCCCCGCCTACAAGCCGCTGTCCGTCTCCGGCTACCACATCCGCGAGGCCGGGGCCACGGCCGCCCAGGAGCTCGCCTACACCCTCGCCGACGGCTTCGGCTACGTGGAGCTCGGGCTCTCCCGCGGCCTCGACGTGGACCACTTCGCCTCCGGTCTCTCCTTCTTCTTCGACGCGCACCTCGACTTCTTCGAGGAGATCGCCAAGTTCCGCGCCGCCCGCCGGATCTGGGCGCGCTGGATGAAGGAGGTCTACGGGGCCAAGAGCGAGAAGTCGATGTGGCTGCGCTTCCACACCCAGACCGCCGGCGTCTCCCTGACCGCCCAGCAGCCCTACAACAACGTCGTGCGCACCGCCGTCGAGGCCCTCGCGGCCGTCCTCGGCGGCACCAACTCCCTGCACACCAACGCCCTCGACGAGACCCTCGCGCTGCCGAGCGAGCAGGCCGCCGAGATCGCCCTGCGGACCCAGCAGGTGCTGATGGAGGAGACCGGCGTCGCCAACGTGGCCGACCCGCTGGGCGGCTCCTGGTTCGTGGAGCAGCTCACCGACCGCATCGAGGCCGACGCCGAGCGGATCTTCGAGCAGATCAAGGAGCGCGGCCTGCGCGCCCACCCCGACGGGCAGCACCCCATCGGGCCGATCACCTCGGGCATCCTGCGCGGCATCGAGGACGGCTGGTTCACCGGCGAGATCGCCGAGTCGGCCTTCCAGTACCAGCGCTCGCTGGAGAAGGGCGACAAGCGGGTCGTCGGCGTCAACGTCCACCACGGGTCGGTGACCGGCGACCTGGAGATCCTGCGGGTCAGCCACGAGGTGGAGCGCGAGCAGGTCCGCGTCCTCGCCGACCGCAAGGCCCGCCGCGACGACGCCAAGGTCGCCGCGTCCCTGAAGGCCATGCTGGACGCCGCCCGGGACGGGTCGAACATGATTCCCGCCATGCTGGACGCGGTGCGCGCCGAGGCCACGATGGGCGAGATCTGCAACACGCTGCGCGACGAATGGGGCACCTACACCGAGCCCCCGGGCTTCTAGCCCCGCTTTCGGGCCCGCAGGGCCGGAACGGCCGGTCGTGCCCCCCTTACGGTGGGGGCATGACCGGCCTTCCTGTGCCCGTACGGGGCGTGAGCGCGCGCGTGGTGATGAACAAGGGAGGCTGCGGCGGCCACTACGCCTACGTCGTCGCCGACTTCGAGCCGCCGGGACCGGCCGGGACCGAGATCCTGAACCTGGCCCGGGAGGATCGGCTGCCCGCGGAATTCCTCGCGGCCGTGCGGGACGGTATCGAGCTGGGCCTCGACGGGGTCGACGCCGCGGTCCTGATCACCGACGGCGGCGTCCACTGGCCGGACGCCCGCGACATCGGCTACCGCACGGCCGGGGCCCAAGTGGCCCGGGGTGCACTCGTCGCGGCCGGTCTGCGGCCGCAGGAGGAGGCCGACGCGCTGCGCTGGGCGAGCTGGCAGGGCCGCCGGCGTCCCTGGCCGGGCGACAACCCGCGGGCCGCGGCGCTGGCGGAACAGGTCCTGGAGTCCCGCCGCCGCTCCGGGGCGCGGACCTTCTGACGACGCGGCGGCAGCGGCCGGGCGGGCGTGGTCAGGCGGCGGTCGCGCCGCGCAGGCCGTGCATCAGCAGGGCGGTGAAGGCGGCCACCCAGAGCTCGTCCACCGGCTCGGAGCTCACCAGCGCGCGGTGCACGACGGTGCCCGCGATCACGTCGAAGATCAGGTCGGTGGTGCGGCCCGCGAGGAACTCGTCCTCCTCGTAGGGGAGTTCGCCGCGGGCCTGGGCCCGCTCGCGACCCAGGACGACGAGACGTTTCTGCCGGTCCACGATCGCCGACCGGATCCGGTCGCGCAGGGCCTCGTCCCGGGTGGACTCGGAGACGACCGCCATCAGGGCGGTACGGGCCTCCGGCCGCCGCAGCAGCTCCGCGAAGCGCAGGACCACGTACTCGATGTCGGCTTCCAGGGAGCCCCGGTCCGGCAGTTCGAGCGAGTCGAAGAGCTCCGCGACCGCGTCCACGACCAGCTCGCTCTTGCCCGCCCAGCGCCGGTAGAGGGTGGTCTTGGCGACGCCCGCGCGGGCCGAGACGTCGCCCATCGTCAGCTTCGACCACCCCAGCTCGACCAGCGCGTCCCGGGTGGCGGCGAGGATGGCGGCGTCCGCGGCCGCGCTGCGGGGGCGACCGGTGCGGCCGGGGCTGGCGTTGCGCATGGCCGAGACCATACCCGTCGGTAGCCGAACGGGCCGCTGTGGTTCAGATCACGGGTACCGCGGGGGCGCGGAGGGCCTCCGGGGGAGTTACGCTACGGCTCGTAGCGTAAGAGCGACAACCACGCGAAGGGCTACAGGCGCCAGGTGGGGACCCGGCGCCGCACAGCAACACGATCGCGACGGAGGCGACGGCACGGCCGTGCGGTGACGCGGCACGGCCAATTCGCGCGATCTTTTTCGTCGGCGCGCGCACACGGGGGAGGATGTACGCATGCAGCCCAGAAACATGTCCATGAGCGGCGTCGTCGACCTCGCCGCGGTGAAGGCGGCCGGCGAGGCCAAGGCCAAGGCCGAGCAGGCCCGCGCCGAGGCGGCGCGCCAGGCGAGCCAGGGCGGCGGGGCCGCCCCGTCCGCCGGCGCCGTTCCGCCGTCCGCGCTCGTCATCGACGTAGACGAGGCCGGCTTCGAACGTGATGTGCTCCAGCTCTCCGCGGAAGTCCCGGTCGTCCTGGACTTCTGGGCCGAGTGGTGCCAGCCGTGCAAGCAGCTCAGCCCGCTCCTGGAACGCCTGACCGTCGAGGCGAACGGCCGCCTCGTGCTGGCCAAGGTGGACGTCGACGCCAACCAGATGCTGATGCAGCAGTTCCAGATCCAGGGCATCCCGGCGGTCTTCGCCGTGGTCGCCGGTCAGGTGCTGCCGCTCTTCCAGGGCGTGGCCCCCGAGCAGCAGATCCGCGAGACCCTGGCCCAGCTGGTCCAGGTCGCCGAGGAGCGGTTCGGGATCATCGGCATCGAGGTGGACCCGAACGCCGAAGGTGCCGCCGAGGCCCCGGCCGAGGCTCCGGCCGGCCCGCACGACGCGCTGCTGGAGGCGGCCGTCGTCGCGCTGGACGCCGGTGACCTGGGCGGCGCGGTGCAGGCGTACAAGAACGTGCTGGCGGACGACCCGGGCAACACCGAGGCCAAGCTGGGCCTGGCCCAGGCCGAACTGCTCGCCCGGGTCCAGCACATGAACCCGCAGCAGGTGCGCACCGCCGCGGCGGAGAACCCCCGCGACCCGGCGGCGCAGATCGCCGCTGCCGACCTCGACGTGGTCGGCGGTCACGTGGAGGACGCCTTCGCGCGTCTGGTGGACACCGTGAAGGTCACGTTCGGTGACGACAGGGATGCCGTACGGCTGCGCCTGCTGGAGCTGTTCGAAGTGATCGGCGCGGACGACCCGAGGGTGACGACGGCGCGTACGGCGCTCGCGCGGGTGCTCTTCTAGGCGGGCCCCGCGCCCCCGCTCCGGGGCCGCTCGGGCCCCGCTCCCCGTAGCCTTCCGGACGTGGGCGGGCCACCGCCGATTTGTTGACACGTAGATAAACAGCGGCCGCACTTTGCCAAAACTTGGCAAATGCGGCCGCTGTTACTCGCAGTAAATCGAACCTCGCGAACTGTCCGGTGTGTTCACCGGTTCGCCGTTTTGTCATGGCCCTGGGCGGCACCCTGCGTTGCCGACGGACGGTTACAGGCAGCATCCAGGTTATCTGGCCGTTACCCGCCAGTAACGAACCCCCTTGTGCCCCGGCCGGTAATGGACCACGATCGGCGACGCTCGGTCCTTCCCGCAGAGCCGCTCACTCGGAGCCGCGGTGGAGGGTCCCCACCGGGCCGGCCGGTGGCAGTGGCACCGACCGTGGGACAGGGGGGTCTCTGCCGCACCGGCGGGGCCTGTCCCCCAGGTTGCGCGAACGCGTGGCCCAGTGGTTGTCGCTCGGGGGTGAACGCCGGTGTATCGGACGTGGCACGGCCGCGGCCCGGCCGCCTGCGCTCCTTCCCGAGGACGTAGCACTTCTCCCATCCCAGGACGGGCTCGGCCCGGACCGGAGATGTACGTCCGAGAAGGAGGAACGAAATGAGTTCTCAGGTTCGTGGCGGGACCAGATGGAAGCGCTTCGCGCTCGTCATGGTGCCGAGCATCGCGGCCACCGCCGCGGTCGGTGTAGGACTGGCGCAGGGTGCCCTCGCGGCGTCCTTCAGCGTCTCCGGCCAGGACTTCAAGGTCACGGCCGACAAGCTCGACGGTGACAACCTCATCCAGTACGGCGGCATCGCCGAGGGGCACGACCTCAAGGGCAATGCGCAGCACCACCCGGTGACCATCTCCGGGTTCAGCCACGCCGAGATCACCAACATGTGCCAGTCGCTGGTGACCCCGACCCCGCTGGGCAACATCACGCTGCAGCTGCGCACCGGCCACAAGGGCAAGCCGGCCGTCGCCGACAACATCTACCTGGATGTTGCGGAGCTCGACACCGATGCCGAGTTCAAGAACCTGGACATCGGTGTCGCGGTCGGCGACCCGAGCCACAAGACGAAGCCGCAGGCCGGCACGGTCGCCAGCCCGTACGCGTTCTCGCAGCGCGCGGACAAGGCGATCCTGACGAACGTGCGCCAGAAGGCGTGGGCGACCACCGCCGGCACGTTCAAGCTGCCCGACCTGAAGCTGCGTCTGCTCGGTGGCGACCAGCCGTGCTACCAGGACACCAAGGACTGAACAGGTCCCGGTGACTGACCGGACGGGCGGGCCGCGGCGGCCGTCGCCGGCCGCCCGTCCGGGCTCCACAGAGTTCTCCGTACCACCGTTTCCAGGGAGCTGTTGTCCATGAACCCCCAGGCCCCGGTTTACGTTCGCGCAGAAGACGACGCCTGGCTCACCGTGGTGTACTACCACTTCCATGCCTGGAGCGGTCGCCGTCCCTTCTGGGCCGGGCTCTTCACGCTCCTCGGTGGCTTCCCGATCGCGTACTTCCCTTATGCGGACCTCCGGTTGGGCAATGTCAGTCTTGCGATGGCCACCACGGGTGGAGCCGGCGCACTGATCATCGGTGTACTGCTGATCACGCTGGGCCTGGCCCTCTGGTTCCAGCAGGCCATCCGCGTTTTCGCCGGCGTCGCCTCGATCCTGCTGGCCCTGGTGTCCCTGCCGGTGTCCAACCTGGGCGGATTCGGGATGGGGTTCGTCCTCTCCCTCGTCGGCGGCGCCCTCGCGCTGTCGTGGGCGCCCGGACAGCCGGCGGACGAGGAGCCGGCGGGCCAGCCGCAGGCCGCCGCCGGCCCGACCAAGGCGGAGGCGGTGGCGGGCGTCCAGGGCATCCCCGGACCCCGTGAGACGGAGACGGCACGCGCGACCGAGACGACTGCCCACGCCGATGGCGGGAGGAACAGTGCGGGGTGACGAGACGCAGCGGGCCGTGGCCCCGGGCGCAGAGTCCCGTGAGAGGAAGGGCCCGCGCCACGCGGCGCCCAGGAAGTCGCTGCTGAACAAGATCCAGATACCCGTCGGCAAGACGATGGCGCTGGCGGCGATGCCGACGGCCGTGTTCGTCGGGATGGGCATGGCGCCCAAGCTCGCCGTGGCCGACGACAAGGAGATCCCCTTCGCCCCCGGTCCGTGCGTGACGCGGTCCGACGAGCCGGCGGACACCGAGTCGAAGTCCCCGTCCCCCACGCCCTCGAAGACGGCCTCGCCGAGCGCCTCGCCCAGTGCGTCACCCGCACCGTCGACGGCTGCCAAGCCGAAGGCGAGCGCCTCTCCGTCGGCGACCAAGTCCCCGTCGGCCAACGCCCCGGCCCCGGCCACCACCACGGCGCCGGCGCCGGAGCCCACCAAGTCCGCGAACCCGCTGGACCCGCTGGGCGTCGGCGACAAGCTGAAGGACCTCATCGACGGGCTCGGCCAGCCGCTCAAGGACACCACGGCGACCCCGACGCCCGCGCCGTCCACCACCGAGAAGCCGGCCCCGGCTCCGGACCCGGCCGCGGACGCGATCCGGGACGCCGCCAAGCAGGCGGGTGTCGCGGTAGAGGAGCTGCCCGACGAGGTCAAGGACACCGTCGACAAGCCCAAGGACGAGACGCCCAAGGGCGAGGACAAGGGTGACAAGGACGAGGACAAGGACGACAAGGACAAGGACGAGGCGAAGAAGGACCCGGACGGGAAGGAACCCTTCCCCTGCCCGACCTACGACGCCGAGGCCCTGGCCAACGCCGACCTGGAGCAGGGCATCCCGCTCGTGCCGGACGAGCCCTGGTACCTCGACAGCTCGCTGCTGACCCTCTACGGCCTGGACTACCACGGCATCGTCGAGGTGAAGACCGGCAGCGGCAAGATCAAGAAGGTCCTGAAGTTCACGGCTGACTCGCTGGACATCAAGGACCTCTACCAGACGGTCGGCAAGGGCGGGAACGTCGCCCACCTGAAGTCCCGTCCGGGCTCCACCTCGAAGATCCGCGGCGGCACGGTGACGATGTACACCGAGAGCCTCAAGGGGAACCTGTTCGGTTTGATCCCGATCGAGTTCACCCCGAACAGCCCGCCGCCCCTGAACGTCCCGTTCGCGTTCTTCACGGACGTCAAGGTCGTGCAGGCGGCCCAGTTCGGCGGCACCCTGACGGTCCCGGGCCTGAAGAACTACATCGGCCCGCCCGAATAGCGGGCCGCACGCGGTGCGCACACACCGAGGGCGGCACCCCGCATCACTGCGGGGTGCCGCCCTCGGTCTCTGTGCGGCAGGGTCTCGCGGTGCGACGCGTCAGGCGCGGTCGACGCCGCCCAGGTGGTGCACCCGGACCATGTTGGTGGTGCCCGGGACGCCGGGGGGCGAGCCGGCGGTGATGACCATGGTGTCGCCCTCGTTGTAGCGGCCCAGCTTCAGCAGCTCGCCGTCCACCAGGTCGACCATCGCGTCGGTGGTGTCCACGTGCGGGACGATGTACGACTCGACGCCCCAGCTCAGCGTGAGCTGGTTGCGGGTGTTGACGTCCGTGGTGAACGCCAGGATCTGCTGCGTGGCGCGATAGCGCGACAGGCGGCGGGCGGTGTCCCCGGACTGGGTGAAGGCGATGAGCGCCTGGCCGTTCAGGAAGTCGGCGATCTCGCACGCGGCACGGGCCACGGAGCCGCCCTGGGTGCGCGGCTTCTTGCCCGGGACCAGAGGCTGGAGGCCCTTGGCGAGGAGCTCCTCCTCGGCAGCCGCGACGATCTTCGACATCGTCTTGACGGTCTCGATCGGGTAGGCGCCGACCGAGGACTCGGCCGACAGCATGACCGCGTCCGCGCCGTCGAGGATCGCGTTGGCGACGTCGGACGCCTCCGCGCGCGTCGGGCGGGAGTTGGTGATCATCGACTCCATCATCTGGGTCGCGACGATCACCGGCTTGGCGTTGCGGCGGCACATCTCGATGAGCCGCTTCTGGACCATCGGGACCTTCTCGAGCGGGTACTCGACGGCCAGGTCGCCACGGGCCACCATGACCGCGTCGAAGGCGGCGACCACGGCCTCCATGTTCTCGACGGCCTGGGGCTTCTCCACCTTGGCGATGACGGGGACCCGGCGGCCCTCCTCGTCCATCACCCGGTGGACGTCCTTGACGTCGTTGGCGTCACGGACGAAGGACAGGGCGACCATGTCGCAGCCCATCCGCAGGGCGAAGCGGAGGTCGTCGACGTCTTTCTCCGACAGGGCCGGGACGTTCACGGCGGCACCCGGCAGGTTGATGCCCTTGTGGTCCGAGATGACACCGCCCTCGATGACGATGGTCCTGACCCGCGGGCCGTCGACCTCCGTCACCCGGAGCTCGACGTTGCCGTCGTTGATCAGGACCTGGTCGCCCTTGGCGACGTCGCCCGGGAGACCCTTGTAGGTGGTGCCGCAGATGGACTTGTCACCCGGGACGTCCTCGGTGGTGATGGTGAACTCGTCACCGCGCACCAGCTCGACCGGACCCTCGGCGAAGGTCTCGAGCCGGATCTTCGGGCCCTGGAGGTCGGCGAGGACGCCGACGGCGCGCCCGGTGTCCTCGGAGACCTGCCGGACGCGGTCGTACCGCTCCTGGTGTTCTGCCTGGGACCCGTGGCTGAAGTTGAATCGGGCCACGTTCATACCTGCCTCGATGAGCGCTTTCAGCTGCTCATACGAGTCGACGGCGGGGCCCAGCGTGCAGACGATTTTGGAACGGCGCATGACTGGATCCTATCGGTTTGTTTCGCAGCGGAATATTCCGGCTGGTGGAAAGTCCAAGTGACTACTCGGTAACCAGCGCATACGTCTGGGTGGCGATCTCCAGTTCCTCGTCCGTCGGGACGACCGCCACGGCCACACGGGCATGATCCGCCGAGATCAGGCGCGGCTGCGGGGAACGCGCCGCGTTGGCTTCGAGATCCAGCACCAGGCCCAGTTCGGCCAGGCCGTCCAGCGCGGCCTCCCGGACCTGGTGGGCGTTCTCGCCGACCCCGGCCGTGAACGCCACCGCGTCCACCCGCCCGAGTACCGCCGAGTAGGCCCCGATGTACTTCTTCAGCCGGTGGACGTACGCCTCGAAGGCCAGGCGCGCCGTCTCGTCGCCCTCGCCCGCCCGCCGCAGCACCTCGCGCATGTCGTTGTCGCCGCACATGCCCAGCAGACCGCTCTTCTTGTTCAGGAGCGAATCGATCTCGTCCACCGAGAGGCCGCCCACCCGCGCCAGGTGGAAGACGACCGCCGGGTCCAGATCGCCCGAGCGGGTGCCCATGACCAGACCCTCCAGCGGGGTCATGCCCATGGACGTCTCCACGCAGACCCCGCCCCGCACGGCCGAGGCGGACGCGCCGTTGCCCAGGTGCAGCACGATCACGTTCACCTCCTCCACCGGCCTGCCGAGCAGCGCGGCCGTCGCCCGCGAGACGTAGGCGTGGGAGGTGCCGTGGAAGCCGTACCGCCGGATGGAGTACGCGTCGGCGGTCCGGGCGTCGATCGCGTACCGCGCCACGTGCTCCGGCATCGTCGAGTGGAAGGCGGTGTCGAAGACGGCGACCTGGGGGATGTCCGCGCGCAGCGAGCGCGCCACCTCGATGCCCGTGACGTTCGCCGGGTTGTGCAGCGGGGCCAGGGGGATCAGGTTCCGGATCTCCGCCAGCACCTCGTCGTCGATCACCGTCGGCCGGGTGAACCTCGTCCCGCCGTGCACCACCCGGTGCCCCACCGCGGCCAGCTCGGGGGAGTCCAGGCCCGTCCCGTCGGCGGCGAGCTCGGCGGCCACGGCCTTCAGCGCGGCCTCGTGGTCCGCGATCGGGCCGACCTGCTCGCGCTTGCCGCCGGCCGCGGCGGGTCCGGTGAGCGGCTCGTGCACCAGCCGGGAGGTCTCCTCGCCGATGCGCTCGACCAGGCCCACAGCCAGGCGCGAGCGGTCGGCCATGTCGAGGAGCTGGTACTTGACGGACGAGGAGCCGGAGTTGAGGACGAGTACGCGCGATGCGGTCACGGTGCGGGTCTTTCCTTGTCGCGGGCGGGCGGG
>NZ_JOBX01000048.1:0-54125 GCF_000720645.1 Streptomyces sp. NRRL S-378 | reverse complement strand
AGCAAAGACCACCGTTCCCGGAACCGGCTCGTACTGCTGGAGGGGGGACGGGGAGGGGTGTCCCCGCAGGACGAGGCGCGACCGGGGCCGTCTGGCCGGGCCCGGGCAGCACGCGCCGAGCCGAGGAGATACCCCTGCCCGGCACCCCGACCCACCCGCACCACACCCGTACCCCGGCCCCGCCGCACACTCCGGCCGGACCACCGCAAAGCAACCCCGCAGGGGGTCGGTCTGCTGCCCCCGCGGGAGCGGAAGGGCGTGGCGGGAACTCCACCGCCCTCCCAGGAGTCGGATGCTATGCAGACAAAACCGGCGCCCGGCGCCCCCGGGGGAAGGCAGGACCACGTGGACCACCGCACCAGAGCCGGCGGCACAGCCAGCGGCGGCACCGCCGCCCCGGCCCCGCCCCCGCCCCGCGGAGCGTTCGTGTTCAACGCCGCCGACGAGGAGCGCCGCCGCGGCGTCCGCAGGATGAAGGCCACCGCGACCGGCCTGCTGCTGCTGGTCGCGCTGGTCTACGTACTGGCCAAGTACGCCCAGCACGCCTGGGGCGCCGGAGGCTGGGCCGGTTACGTCGCCGCCGCCGCGGAGGCCGGCATGGTCGGCGCGCTCGCGGACTGGTTCGCCGTCACCGCCCTCTTCAAGCGGCCCCTCGGCCTGCCCATCCCGCACACCGCGATCATCCCGACCAAGAAGGACCAGCTCGGCGTCACCCTCGGTGAGTTCGTCGGCGAGAACTTCCTCTCCTCCGACGTGGTCCGGGCCCGCCTCCGCGCCCTCGGCATCGGCGGCCGCCTGGGCGCCTGGCTGGCCGAGCCCGCGCACGCCGACCGCGTCACGGCCGAGCTGGCCACGGCCCTGCGCGGAGCGCTGACCGTCCTGCGCGATTCCGACGTCCAGGCCGTCGTCGGCGAGGCCATCACCCGGCGCGCCGAGACCGCCGAGATCGCGCCGGGCCTCGGCAAGACGCTGCAGAAGGTCGTCGCCGACGGGGGCCACCGCCGTGCCGTCGACCTCGTCTGCGCCAAGGCGCACGACTGGCTGATCACCCACGGGGACTCGATCACGGACGCGGTCCAGGGCGGCGCCCCCGGCTGGACCCCCCGGTTCGTGGACCGCAAGGTGGGCGAGCGCGTCTACAAGGAGCTGCTCCGCTTCGTCACGGAGATGCGGGACATGCCCGAGCACCCGGCGCGCGCGGCGGTGGACCGCTTCCTGCGGGACTTCGCCACCGACCTCCAGTCGGACACGGCGACGCGCGCGAAGGTGGAACGCCTCAAGTCCGAGATCCTGGCCCGTGACGAGGTCCAGGACGTCATCGCCTCGGCGTGGTCCGCGATCCGCTCGATGATCATCTCGACGGCGGAGGACGAGCATAGCGAGCTGCGCCTGCGGGTCCGCGCCTCGCTGATGTCCCTGGGCGCGCGCCTGGCCAGCGACGGCCGCCTCCAGGCGAAAGTGGAGGGCTGGATGGAGGGTGCGGTCGTCTATGTGGTGACCACCTACCGGAAGGAGATCACCTCGCTGATCACCGACACGGTGGCGGCCTGGGACGCCGAGCACACTTCCCGCAAGATCGAGGCCCACATCGGCCGCGACCTGCAGTTCATCCGTATCAACGGCACGGTGGTCGGCGCCCTGGCGGGCCTGCTGATCTACACGGTCTCCCGCGCCTTCGGCGCGTAGGGGGCTCCGGGGAGCGGCAGCTCCAGCTGGGCGTGTCCGCGGGCCGTGATCTGCGGCGGGGCGGGGCGGGCGGCGCCCAGGGCGAGGAGTGCGCGCAGGGCGGCGATCAGGTCCGCGGGCCGCTCCCGCAGGAGCCCGGGCGTCGTGCTGACCACCAGGACGCCCCGGGCCTCCATGCGGAGTCTGCGGCGCAGCGTGGCCTGCCAGGAGTCCCGCGTGTAGTGGTACTCCGCGGAGTCGATCTCCAGTGCCACGCCCTCCTCGGGCCAGTACGCGTCGGGGCTGGCGAGGAAGGTCCCGTCGGGTTCGTGGAGCCGGGCGTTCCAGAGCGGGGCGGGCAGGTCGGTGGCGGACAGGGTGTCGCGGGCGCGACCCTCGGCGATCGACCGTACGCCGGCGACGAGTTCCGCGGCGGCGGCGCGGACGGCGGGGCGGTGCCGGACCCGGGCGGCGCGCAGTTCGGCGTGCAGGTCGTGGGGGTGGCACCAGCCGCCCTGGACGACGTTCGCGAGGACGGAGCGCACGAGGTCCGGGTCGTCCGTGCGGGCCGCGAAGTCGGTGGCGGCCCGGACCGGGCGGGTGCTGGGCACCCCGGCGATGGTGATGGTGGCGGGCCAACGGGTCGTCGAGGCGGGCCGGACGCGTCCGGTGGCGGCCACCGACCGTGGGGCGCGGACGAGGACGTCCAGGGGTTCGGGCGGCGCGTCGCGGATGCCGAGGAGGGCGAGGACCGCGCCGCCGGTGAGGGCGGCGGTGGTCCCGGTGAGCGGGTCCGCGGTGGGCGGGGCGGCGTACAGGACGGCGGACAGGGCCTGCTGCCGGGTGTCGGGCGGGCCGGTCTGCAGGAGGTAGACCCTCGGGAGGAGCCGCTGCCAGGGTCCTCCGCGGCGGCTGCGGCCGCTGATGGTGGCGGCCGGGATACCGGCCTGCCGGAGCTGGTGGTGGGTGGCCATGTTCAGCTGGCGTTGGGCGGTACGAGTGATCATGCCCCCGGTATGCCCGGTGGCGGGCGGCCGACGCTCAGGCCGAGGGGTGGTTCGGGGCGAGGAAGACGACGACCCCGTTCTCGGCGCCGGGCAGGGGCTTCACCTCGTGCCAGCCGAGCCGGTGGTAGGTGGCCACGGTGTCGGTGGCCGCGCGGGCGGTCAGCAGCCAGGCCCGGTCGTCCGGGGCGTCGGCGGTGATCTCCGCCAGCAGGGCGCGCCCGGTGCCGCGCCCGCGCGCGTGCGGTCGTACGGCGAGCTCGTCGATCTCCAGGGCTCCGATGAGGAGCTCCCGTACGCGCTGCCGGCCGAGCTGGGCGGCGACCCGTCCGTAGGACCGGTCCGCGGGGAAGGCGCGGGGCGTCAGCCAGGCGGTGGCGAATCCGTCGACGCCGAGGGGCGACTGCGCGAAGGCGGTACGGAAGCCAAGGCGCCGGCTGTCCGTCTGCAGCCGGACGGCGAACTGGCGAATGGTTTCTTCATCCTCGTTCCACGGCGGGGCCGAGAAGACCTCGCCGTAGGTGTCGGCCAGTTCGTCCGTGAGGTCGAGGACGGCCGGTCCGTAACAGATCACGTTTGCAGCTCCTTGGGCCGGCTCGGGTGGCTTGGGTCGTATCGCCCCTATCGAAGGCTGAATCTACGCCTGCGCGGTGCTGCGGCGGGCAGGTCGACAGATCCGGAGGGTGTGCGACAAATCCGACTTCCGTACGGTGTCGCGGACGACCCGTATCGCCCCGCCGCGCCGGGCGTTGAGCCCGGCGTGCACAACAGCATCCTGAGGAGAAGCCTGATGGGTCTCGCCGCCTGCGCGGTGGCGTTCTTCGTGATCCTGGGGGTCGTGGCCGTGCTCCCGCGGGCACTGCAGGACGCGCTCCCCGACAACGTCCTGGGCGGGGCCGCGGTCGTGCTGGCGGTGGCGGCCGCGCGCAGGTTCGCGCGGCGGGCGCGTTAGCCTCGTGCGGTGACGTTCGAACGGCTGGAGGCCCCCACGATGGCGCAGTTCCCCACCTCGCTCGTAGCCGCAGGCGGCCTGGTCGGCGGCTACGCCGCGGCCCGCTGGACCGGCAAGCGCCCGCTCGGCGGCGTGGTCCTCGCGGCGGCCGGCACTCTCGCGGCCCGCGAGTGGCACCGCCGCACGTCGCCGACCACGACGGCCCTGCTGGGTGCGGCCTACGTCGCCGCCTTCGCGGGCTCGCACCCCCTGGCGAAGAAGATCGGCGCCTGGCCCGCGGTCTTCACGGCAGCCGCCGCCATGGCCGCCACCACCTACGCCACGGCCGACCGATAGCCCGACCGAAAAGCTCGCTCGGTCTACGGAGATCCTTGGCATGATGCGCGGATGACTGCGCGTTCAAAAGCCGTTTCGTTCGGCACTCCGGATGGCGTGAGCGAGGGGGACTGGTTCCCGAGCCACGATGAGCTCTATGCCCACGACGTGCACCGTTTTAGGGGCCGCGGCATTTCAGGCACGGAAAAGACCGGCGCCGACTCGATCGTCCTCTCCGGCGGATACGTGGATGACCGCGATGAAGGTGACCTGATCATCTACACCGGCGAAGGCGGACGGGACCGGGATTCGGGGCAGATGAACGCCGACCAGTCCCTCGGCGACAGCGGCAATGCGGCGCTGGTCATTTCACAGGCGCTGGGGCACCCGGTGCGGGTGATCGAGGGGCTGGGGATCACCAAGGGCAAGCGCAGGCGGGCGACCAAGGGGTACGCCTACCGCGGCCTGTTCAGGGTCGCTGACCACTGGATGACGGTGGGGCAGGAAGGCTTCCGCATCTGCCAGTTCAAGCTCCTGAAGATCGTACCGGCGCAGGTACCGCCACCCCGTCAGCCGGTGGACCCGTTGGCCGGCGACGAGACGACCTTCGAGGAGCAGGCCCGCCGCTACATTTCGCAAGACCGCCTGGTGCGCGATTCCCGGGTGGCCAGCGCAGTGAAGAAGTTGTACGACAACACCTGCCAGATCTGTCGCGAGCGGCTGGTCGTCTCGCCTGCGGGCGAGGCCTACAGCGAAGCGGCTCACATACAGGCCGTCGGCAAGCCGCACCACGGTGCCGACCGGCTCGAAAACGTGCTGTGTCTGTGCCCCAACTGCCACGCCCTGTTCGACCGGGGTGCACTGCAGCTGACGGACGACCTCCACGTCATCAACGGAGTCACCGGTCAGTTCCGCGCGGTGCTTGCGCAGGTCAAGGGGCACAACATCGGCATCGAGTTTGCGCGCAAGCACCGCGAACGTTGGGCGAACCGTCTCCCGTAGATCGTCCCTCAGGGGCGTCCCGTCCCCTGACCTAGCTTCCGTGGCACTCCGCGTACGGCTTGCCCGAGGTGCACCAGCAGGGGGAGGTGGGGGTGGGGGGCCAGGGGGTGGCTTTGCCGCGGGCTGCCAGGGTCGTGGCGTACTCCGCCAGGAGGGACGGGGAGGCCGGGGAGGTCTTCTCGGAGGCCGCGAAGGCCTCGTACGAGGGGACGCTCGCCGTCACGATCCCGAGGTTGGTGGTGCCCGAGGCGGCCAGGGCGCGCAGGGAGGTCTCGATGTCGCGGAGGTGGGCCTCGTGCGAGGCGTACTCCGAGGCGAGCGTCGGGTAGCTGGTCAGCAGCTCGGACAGTTCGCGCTGCGGCCAGTGGAGGATCGCCACCGGGAACGGGCGGGAGAGGGCCGCGCGGCGGTCGCCCAGTTCGGCGCGCAGGCGGGCGATCTCGGCGCGCAGCTCGGCCGGGTCGTCGGAGCCGAGGGCCCAGATGCGCTTCGGGTCGTGGAGCTCGTCGAGCGGGATCGGGCCGATGTGGCGGGTGTCGGCGACCATGTCCCAGTCGTCGTGCGGGCGCCCGAGGAGGCGGCGCACCCGGTGGCGGCCCGTCAGGAGGGCGGTCGTGGCCGGGGTGAGCGGGGTCGAGTCCGCGATCAGGAGCGTCGCGGCCTGCGTGAAGCAGTCCTCGGAGGCCTCCAACTCGTCGTGGGCCTCGAGGGCTTCCGCGATGACCTCCCACGGGGCCGGGTCCTTGGGGGAGGCGGCGCGGATGCCCGCGATGAGGGCGCGGGCCTCCGCCTCGTGGCCGTACTCCCAGAGGTTCGCCGCCTGGAGGGCCTTGATCAGGTGGGGGTCGGAGGGTGAGGAGGAGAGGAGTCGGTCGTACAGGGCGCTCGCCCGGTCCCGTTCGTCGGCCAGTTCGAGGTGGGCCGCGGCCTGGAGGAGCAAGGGCTCCTGGTCCTCGGGGTAGCGGGTCGCCGTGCGGATGAGGCGCTCGGCTTCGGCGATGTGCTCGGCAGGCGTGTCGGGGCGCATGGTTCACACCGTACTGCCGCTGGTCAGTTGACGGGGGAGGTCTTAGGGTGCCGCCCGTGCGGGATCACATACCTGTGGTGGTTCAGGGGAAGGGCCGGCGGGCGCGCCGGGCCGGTCTTGTGGGGGTCCTGTGGGCGACCGCCGAGCTGGCCGTCACCGTGGGCGTGGTGGTGTTGTTGCTGGTGGTGCACCAGATGTGGTGGACCAACCGGCAGGCCGCCGCCGCGGCGCAGGAGCAGGTCCGGGCCCTGGAGCGGGCCTGGGGGAACGATCCTCCCCCTCCACCCCCTCCTTCTTCCGCCTCGCCTTCCGCCCTGCCTTCCGTCCTGCCTTCCGTCCTGCCTTCCGTGGCGTCCTCCGTTTCGCCTCCCGGGGGTCCTGCTGCCGTTCCCGCGCCCCCGCCGCCCCCGCCCGCCGGGCCGGCGGGGGCGCGGGACCGGGTGTACGCGGTGCTGCGCATCCCTCGCCTCGGCCTCGTCGTCCCCGTCGCGCAGGGCATCGACAAGCGGGCCGTCCTCGACAAGGGGTACGCGGGGCAGTACCCCGGGACCGCCGGGCCCGGGGAGCGGGGGAACTTCGCGCTGGCCGGTCACCGCAACACCCACGGCGAGCCCTTCCGGTACGTCAACCGGTTGCGGGCGGGGGACGAGCTGATCGTGGACATGCGGGGCCGCAGGTACACGTACGTGGTGGGGAAGGTCCTGAGCGAGACGACCGAGCGGGACACCGGGGTGATCGCCCCGGTGCCGCGGAGCGTGGTGAAGCCGGAGTACGGCTACAGCGAGCCCGGCGCGTACATCACGCTGACCACGTGCACGCCCGAGTACAGCTCGAAGTACCGGCTGGTGGTCTGGGGGACCCTCCGGCACTGACCCCCCTGGCACTGACCCTCCGGCACTGCCCCTCCGGCACTGACCCCCTGACACCGACCGCCTGGCCTCCTCATCTCCCCTTGTCGGTGGGCCCGGTTACCATCGATCGAGGACAGTTCGAACAGCGCAGGGAGAGGGGGAGGTTCGCATGGGCCCGTCACGACGCCACGAAGTCCCGCTCGTGCCGCTCACCCGGATGGCCCGGGCGCTCTCCGTCCTGCTCCCGCTCGTGTTGCTCGGGGGAGCCCTCGGCCTGTTCGCCGGTGAGAGCGGGCTGGGCGCTGTGGTGGTCGCCCTCGCGGCGACCGTCGCCTCCGTCTCCGTGGGTGCCGAGGCCCTGGCCGCCGCCGCGCGGCTGGTACGGCCGGTGGCGCCGCACCGAATACGCACCGCGATCCGTGATCGCGAGCAGCGCACGGCGTTCCTGCCGCAGCGTGATCCTGATGCCTCGGGCCGGTCGCGGCCCAGGGCGCCCGGCCGTCTCGTTCCGACGGCCGCGTAGGGGCGCGCAGTTCTCCTCGCCTTCTGCTGACTGATCACTGTTACGCCCCTCGTGGGTCGTCACGCCGAAATGCACCTTTTCGACGTTCGACGAGACCCTCCGGAGGGCCCACGTGTCCGTTTTCACCCACCTTGTTGTCGAGTTGGGCCGGCTTCTCGAGCCGGTGCTGGCCGAGTCTGCGACCGCTGCCGCGATCGTGCTGTTCACCGTGCTCGTACGGCTCGCCCTGCACCCGCTGAGCAGGGCCGCCTTCCGCGGTGCGACGCCGCTGGCCGGCTGTCTGCCCCTGTTGCTGCAGTTGCCCGTGTTCTTCCTCATGTACCAGGCGTTCTCCTCGGGGGGTGAGCTGCTGAGCCATCGGCTGTTCGCCGCGCCGCTGGGGTCGCGGTGGGCCGATGCGCTCGGGGAGGGCGGTCCGTTCGGGGCGCAGGGGCTGGTGTTCCTGGCGCTGTTCGGGGCGATCGCGGTGGTGGCCGCCTGGAGTGCCGTGCGCGGGCGCCGGTCGGCGGCCGCGGCCGCTGCTGCTGCCGCCGACGCGGCGAAGAAGCCCGCCACCGGCTCCGGCAGGGCGAAGCAGGGGAGCAAAGCCGGGGCCGGTGCCGTGGGTGGGGGTGGCGGTGGGGCCGGTGTCCGTGCCCGGGCTGCCGCCGGTGCCGGTGCCGGTGCCGGTGCCGGTGCCGGTGTTCGTGCCCGCGCTGCCGCCGGTGCCCGTGCCGGTTCCGGTCAGCGTGCCGGGGCCGGGGCCGGAGCTGCTGCGCTGCCCGAGCTGACTGCCGAGCAGCAGGAAGCCATGCGCAAGCTGGGCGGCGTACTGCCACTGCTCTCGTTCGGGACGCTGATCACCGCGGCCGTGGTGCCGCTGGCCGCCGGACTCTACCTGCTCACCACCACCGCATGGGCGGTCGCGGAGCGGGCCTGGCTCGAGCACCGCAAGGCCCGGGCCGCTGCCCTCGCCGAGACGCCCGGTGTCGAGCGGGCGCCCGACGGAGCGGCGCGTTCCAGTCTGTGAACAGGGTCTTGCGGATTGGGTGGACTTCTTGGAGGATCAACCAATCCTCCGATGGCCGCAACCCATCGTCCGGCCCGGGGCATGCCCGTGGGCCGACCACCCACGACCACGGGAGAATGCCCATGAAGCTGCTGCGTGTCGGACCGGTCGGGTCGGAGCGCCCCGCGCTGCTCGACCACGATGGGACCCTGCGGGACCTGTCCGGCCTGGTCACGGATGTGGACGGCGCCCTGCTCGCCGACGACTCGGTGCTGTCCCGGGTGCGGGACGCGGCGGAGTCGGGTGAACTTCCGGTCCTGGACGCCGAAGGGCTGCGCATCGGCGCGCCCGTGGGCCGCATCGGCAAGATCGTGGGCATCGGCCTGAACTACTTCGGGCACGCGGCGGAGATCGGCGCGGAGCCGCCGGCCGAGCCGATCCTCTTCCTGAAGGCGGCGGACACGGTGGCCGGCCCCGACGACACGGTCCTGATCCCGCGCGGCAGCGTGAAGACCGACTGGGAGGCCGAGCTCGGTGTCGTCATCGGCAGCACCGCCCGGTACCTGGACTCCGCGGAGCAGGGTCTGGCGCACGTGGGCGGCTACGTGCTGGTCAACGACGTGTCGGAACGCGAGTTCCAGATCGAGCGCGGCGGCACCTGGGACAAGGGCAAGAACTGCGAGACCTTCACCCCGCTCGGCCCGTGGCTGGCGACCGCCGACGAGATCCCGGACCCGCAGCTCCTGGACGTGAAACTGTGGGTCAACGGGGAGCTCAAGCAGGACGGCAACACCTCTGACCAGATCTTCCCGGTCGGCGAGGTCGTCCGGTACCTGAGCCGGTTCATGACCCTGTACCCGGGCGACGTCATCGTCACCGGTACGCCGGCCGGTGTGGCGATGGGCCAGCAGGAGCCGAAGCCGTACCTGCGGGCGGGTGACGTCGTGGAGCTGAAGATCGAGGGGCTGGGCCGTCAGCGCCAGGAGTTCAAGGGCGCGTAGCCCTCGTCGGGAGCGGAGCGGAGCGGAGCAGGCGTAGGGAAGGGAAGGGCGGGGCTGCCGTGGTGGCGGCCCCGCCCTTTCCGGGTCCGAGCGCGTTCGTGCGTTCACGCGGGTGTCCGCGCCGTTCACGCGGGTGTCCGCGCCGTTCACGCGTGCGTCGCGTCCGCATGTGCGTCCGCGTCCGCCTGCACGGGTGCCTGCGGACGCCGGGACGTCACGCGGTTCCGTGCTCCGCGGTGAGGGGGAGTTCCACGGCCACGCCCTCCTGGGAGGACATGCGGGCCGCCTCCAGTACGTCGAGGCAGTGCGCGGCCTCCAGTGCCGTGACCGGGGCCGGCCCGCCCGTGCGCAGGGCGGCCGCCACCGCCGCGTAATACGCCGGGTAGTCGCCCAGTTCGGTCGGCACCGGAGCCCCGCCACCGGTCAGCGGGGACTCGCCCGACCCCACCCGCCCCCACAGGTGCGGGGGTTCCTCGCCCCAGGGCAGCCGTCCGTCCGGCCGCAGCCCCTCCCGCAGGGCCCCCTCCTGCGGGTCCAGGCCGTACTTCACGTAGCCGGCCCGGGAGCCGAGCACGCGGAACCGCGGCCCGAGCTGGGCGGTGGTCGCGCTGACGTAGAGGTGGGAGCGGACCCCGTTCGCGTGCGTGAGGGCGATGAAGGTGTCGTCGTCCGTCTCGGCGCCCGGGCGGCGCGTGTCGGTCTCCGCGTAGACCCGTACCGCGGGCCCGAACAGCACGAGGGCCTGGTCGACGACGTGACTGCCCAGGTCGTACAGGAGGCCGCCGATCTCCTCCGGTGCGCCCGACTCGCGCCAGCCGCCCTTCAGTTGCGGGCGCCAGCGCTCGAAGCGGGACTCGAAGCGCTGGATCTCGCCGAGTTCGTCGTCGGCGATCAGGCGGCGCAGGGTGAGGAAGTCGTTGTCCCAGCGGCGGTTCTGGAAGACGGAGAGGAAGGTCCCGCGCCGGTCGGCCAGGGCGCCGAGCGCCCGGGCCTCGGCGGCGGTGGCGGCGAGCGGTTTGTCCACGACCACCGGGATGCCGGCTTCGAGGGCGGTGGTGGCGAGCGGGACGTGCGTTTTGTTGGGCGAGGCGATCACGACGAGGTCGAGGTCGCGCTCCCACAGCTCGTCGGCGGTCGTGGCGGTGTGGACGTCGGGGAACTCCGCGCGGGCCTGGGCCTGCCGGGCCGGGTCGGAGGTGACGACCGTGTCGAGGACGAGTCCGTCCGTGGCGCCCACGAGGGGGGCGTGGAAGACGGAACCGGCGAGTCCGTAGCCGATGACGCCGACGCGGAGTGGTGCGGTGGGGGCGGAGGTGCTCATGGGGACCACTTTCGCAACAGTGTTGTCAAAGTGCAAGGAGGGTGGACAATGGGCTCGTGAACAGGGGTAGCAGGAACAGCGGCCACAGCGATGCGAACGGTCGGCGTGGCGGGGTGAACCTGCCTGCGCTGCGCGGCCACAACGAGGCACTGGTGCTGGACCTGCTGCGCGGCGCCGGACCGGTGGGCCTGGGCCGTACGGAACTCGCCGCCCGCACGGGGCTCACTCCCCAGGCCGTCAGCAAGATCACGGCACGCCTCGGCGCGGACGGCCTGGTCGCGGAGGCCGGCCGCGCGGCGTCCACCGGCGGCAAGCCGCGCACCCTGCTCCGGCTGGTGCCGGACGCGCGGCACGCGGTAGGAGTGCACCTGGACCGCGACGTGCTCAGGGCGGTACGGGTGGACCTGGCGGGCTGCGTGGTCGCCGACAGCGGCGGCCCGCTCGACTTCGGGGCCGGACCGGAGGTGGCGGTGGAGGCGGTCGTACGGGCGGTCGCGCGGCTCGGTGATCCGTACGGGCCGCCGCTCCTGGGCGTCGGCGTGGCCGCGCCGGGGCCGCTGGACCACCGGGCCGGGGTGATGGGGCGGGTGACCGGGTTCCCGAGCTGGAAGGGCTTCCCGCTGCGGGGGGTGCTGGAGGGGAGGCTGGGCCTTCCGGTGCTGCTGGACAAGGACACGAACGCCGGCGCGGCCGCGGCCGCCGGGGCGTGGCTCCGAGCCACCTGGCCGGATGCGGGCTCCGATGCGGATGTGGCGGCGGTGGCTCCAGTGGCCGCGGGGGCGGGTGCCGCTGCTGCGTCTGCGGATGTGGGGGCGGTCGCCGGGGGCGGCCTTGCCGGTGGCGTGCCCCACACCTGCGTGTACCTGCATGTCGGGACGGGGCTCGGGGCCGGGCTGTGGCTGGGCGGCGGGGTCTACCGGGGTGCGCGCTCGGCGGCGGGGGAGTTCGGTCACCAGGTGCTCCTGCTGGACGGCCCGCCGTGCCGGTGCGGGGCGCGCGGCTGCGTGGAGGTGCTGTGCCTGGAGGCGGTGGCCCGAGGTGATCTTCCCGGGGCGGCGCGGATCGTGGGTGAGGCCGCGGCCAACCTGGTCGCGCTGCTGGACGTGGACCGGGTGCTGCTCGGCGGGCGGGTGGTGGCGTCGGCGCCGGACGTCTTCGTAGCCGGTGTCGGGGCCGTTCTCGCGGCCCGCGCGTTGGATCCGGCCCGGCCGGTGGTCGCCCTCGCGGGGGCGGGTGTGGCGGAGGGGGCGGCGGAGATGGCGCTGACGTCGTTGTTCGGGCGTGCGGGGTGACGGTTCGCGGGGCGCGCGGGTGCGGCGCCGTTGCGGGGGCGCCGGCCCCCAGGCCCCCGCGCCTCAAACGCCGGCGGGGCTGAAAGAGCGGGGCTCCGCCCCGGGCCCCGTGGCTCAGGCGTCGGCGGGGCCGGGATGTGCGGCGGGGCCGCCGGAGGGTGCGGCAGGGCCGCCGGGAAGGTGCGGCGAGGGGGAAGTGCGGCCGGGCTGGGATGGGCGGCAGGGCTGAAGAGCGGGGCTCCGCCCCGGGCGCGTGCCTCAAGCGCCAGCGGGGTCGGGATGGCGCGGCGGGCTGGAAGAGCGGGTCTCCGTCCCGCCCCCGGGCACTAATCGTCGGTAGGTCCGGGAAGTGGAGCCGGGCTGGGAAGGGCATCCGGGCTGGAAGAGCGGGGCTTCGCCCCGGGCCCCGTGGCTCAGGTGTCCGTGGGCCTGGGGTGGACGGGGTTGACCTGTGAGGCAATCGGGCGTAAACCGGAACGACTCGGGCGTGGTGCGCGGAGAGGGAACGTGCGGACGTGGCAAGGTGCGGGCAGGCCGGGGTGATGATCACTTCGTCCGACCATCGTCCTGTCCGGCGAGCAGCGAAGGTCTTCCATGCGACTGCGCCAAGCCCTTCCCCTCACCGCCTTCCTCTCCGCCGTCCTGGCCGCCCTCACCGCACCGACCGCGGGCGCGGACATCGGCACCGGTGGCGGTGCCCGTCCCGCGCCCGCGATGCCGTCCCGCGTCCAGGCCACCTGTGGCGACGGCAAGAGTTCCGCTTTTCCCATCGGGGCGCGCATCCGCGGGGGCCCGGCCGTGTACCGCACCGGCGGTGAGCTGCAGACCTGGTACCTGGACCTGACCAACACCACGGACTCCGAGTGCAAGGCCATCCATCCCGTCGTGGTCCTCACCGACAAGGCCCGCACCCTGCGCCCGGCCCACCTGCGGATGGAGTTCGAGACCCCGGACGGCGTCCTGCCCGCGGGCCTCGAACGCAGCGACCGCGACGAGATCATCGCCGTCTTCGACGGCGGCGAGGCCTTCCCCGGCTTCACCGTGGGCCCCGGCGGCACCCGGACCGTCAAGGTCGGCCTCGCCTTCGCCCCCGACGCCCCCACCGGTGAGGTCGTCGCCGACGCCGCCCTCGTGCAGCGCAAGGGTGACGACGGGGACTGGGTCGGCGAGGCGGGCGGCTACCGGTTCTCCGTCGAGGAGTCCGACGACTCCGTCGAGGCCGGTTCGCTCGCCCACACCGGTCCCCGGGAGTGGGCGTACGGCGCAGGGTCCGTGGCCGCCCTCGCCGCGGGCGGCGGCCTCCTGCTGGGGGCCCGCCGGCTCCGCAACCGGGCCCGCACCCGCGCGCACTGACCTCCGCCCGCGCCCGTAGGCCGCCCGCAGATCCCGCTCTCCGTCCGTGCGGAGGCCCGGAGGCGGCCTGGCCCGGGGGTCCGCCCCCACGTCCGTGCGGAGTCCCGTAGTAGGTCGCCCGCAGGTCCCGCCTCCACGTCCGAAGCGCCCGTAGGCCGCCCGGAGGTCCCGCCCCCCACCTCCGCCCGCGCCCGTAGGTCGCCCGCAGGTCCCGCCTCCACGTCCGACGCGCCCGTAGGCCGCCCGCAGGTCCCGCCCCCCCGTCCGTGCGGAGTCCCGTACGGACGTCGAGGTCGCCCCGCATAGAGTCCCGTTGTGGAAAAGAACCTCCCGGGTCACCGCCCCGGCTCGCCCGTGCGGTCCGGTATCCCCGAGCACGGCCGCATCCCCAAGTACTACGCCGTCAAGGCCCGGATCGCCGAGCTTCTCGACGAGCTCGGCGAGGGCGGGACCCTGCCCACCGAGCGGGATCTGGCCGAGCGTTACGAGGTGTCCCGCGAGACCGTCCGGCAGGCCCTGCGCGAGCTGCTGCTGGAGGGCCGGCTGCGCCGATCCGGCCGCGGGACCGTCGTCGCCGGGCCCAAACTGGAACAGCCGCTCTCCCTCGCCAGCTACACCGAGGGCGTGCGCCGCCAGGGCCGCCGCCCCGGCCGGCAGCTGATCGGCCTGGAGGAGTTCCCCTGCCCGCCCGACCTCGCGCCCGGGATCGGGGCCGAGCCCGGCGAGCCCGTCTGGCACCTGGAGCGGGTCCTGCTCGCGGACGACGAGCGCGTCGGCCTGGAGAGCACGTACATCCGGGTGGCCCGCGCCCCCCGCCTGAACGCCGATTTCCAGCCGGACTCCTCCTTCTACGGCTACCTCCGCGACAGCCTCGGCATCTCTTTCGGCGAGGCCGACGAGAAGCTGGAGACCGTGCTCGCGACCCCCCGCGAGGCCCTGCTGATCGGCACCCCGCCGGCCCTTCCCATGCTGCTCATCCACCGTTTCTCACGGGACCAGGAGGGCAGGCCCCTGGAACGGGTGCGTTCGCTCTACCGTGGTGACCGGTTCAGCTTCACGACCCGCCTGCGGGCCGAATAGTCCTGCATCGCCCGCGGCACACCACCCGTATCGGCATAAAAGGGGCGCAGTGAAGTCACAGAAAGGTAACGGGTCTAGTCCAAGCGTCGAGGGCTGTTCACCGGCGCGTCGCCGGACCGACCCTCCCGGGTCACGGGCCGCGCCCACCGTTGGCGGCGTGAGAGTCATAGTCGTCGGAGGCGGCGTGGTCGGCACCATGCACGCCTGGCAAGCAGTCGAACGCGGCCACGAGGTCGTCCAGATCGAGCGTGAGGCCGAGGCGCGTGGCGCCTCACTGCGCAATTTCGGCCAGATCTGGATCAGTGGCCGAGCCGGAGGGGAGGAACTCGCCACCGCCCTGCGCGCCCGCGAGCTCTGGGAGCGCATCGGCGCGGAGGTGCCCGGCCTGGGCTTCCGGGCCAACGGCTCCCTCACCCCGGTCCGCACCGCCCGTGAGTACGCCGTCGCCGAGGCGGCCCTCGCCCGCCCGGACTCCGCCGCCCGCGGCTACGCGCTGCTCGGCGCCGAGGAGGCGCGCAGGATCAACCCGGCCCTGCGCGGTGCGTTCGAGGCCGCCCTGTGGTGCGAGCGGGACGCGGCGGTGGAGCCCCGTACCGCCCAACTGCACCTGCGCAATGCCCTGATGGCCCGGGCCGGCGGCCGCTACACCTTCCTCCCCGGCCGCGAGGTCCGCGAGGTCACCGGGCCCGGCGCCGTCCGCGACGACCACGGTGATGTCCACCGGGGCGACGTGGTGGTCCTCGCCACCGGCGCCTGGCTGTCCGGGCTGGTCCGCGAACTGGCCCCCGACCTGCCCGTGCGCCGGGTCCGGCTGCAGATGATGCAGACCGCCCCGCTCGGCGAGGAGCTCACCACCTCCGTCGCGGACGCCGACAGCTTCCGCTACTACCCCGCCTACCGGTCCGCCGCCCTCGACGAGCTGAACGCCGGCCAGGCCCAGACGGCCGTCGCCGCCGCGCACAAGATGCAACTGCTCATGGTCCAGCGCCGGGACGGCGGACTGACCATCGGCGACACCCACGAGTACGAGCACCCCTTCGCCTTCGACACCGTCGAGGACCCCTACGAGCACCTCACCGAGGTGGTCGAGTCCTTCCTGGGCCGCCCCCTGCCGAAGACCAGGCACCGCTGGGCGGGCGTGTACGCGCAGTGCACCGACACCACCCGCGTCGTCCACCGTCAGCAGGTCGCCGACGACGTCTGGCTGGTGACCGGACCCGGCGGGCGCGGCATGACCTGCTCCCCCGCCATTGCCGAGACCACCGCGAACGAACTGGGCTGGTAAGTCTGATGACCGACACCGACACCGACACCGACACCGACATCGGCACCAATACCGACACCACCGTCACCGCTGCCGACACCGACACCACCATCACCGACACCGCGACCTGCGAGGAGGCGGCCGGCGCCCGCCGGCTCGTCGTCCTCGACATGGCCGGCACGACCGTCGCCGACGGCGGCCTCGTCGAGCGCGCCTTCGAGCGGGCCGCCGAACGCCTCGGCGTCCGGCCCGGCACCCCCGACCACGCCGAGAAGCTCCGCTACGTGCTCGCCACCATGGGCGAGTCCAAGATCTCCGTCTTCCGCCACCTCTTCGGTACGGAAGAACTCGCCCGGCGCGCCAACTCCGCCTTCGAGGAGGCGTACGGGGAGCTCGTCGACGGCGGCCACGTCACCGAGGTCCCCGGCGCCCGCACCGCGATCGAAGAGCTCCGCGCCGACGGCCGGACCGTCGTCCTGACCACCGGCTTCGCCCGGGTCACCCAGGACGCCGTCCTCGACGCCCTCGGCTGGAAGGACCTCGCCGACCTCACCCTCTGCCCGGCCGACGCGGGCGGCCGCGGCCGGCCCCACCCGGACATGGTGCTGACCGCGTTCCTGCGCACCGGCGCCGTGGCCGACGTACGCGACATCGTGGTCGTCGGCGACACCGCCTACGACATGCTGAGCGGGCGACGCGCCGGCGCCGGCACCGTGGCGGGCGTCCTCACCGGAGCGCACGACCGCGCGACGCTGACCCGGCACGGCGCGACCCACGTCCTCGGCTCCGTCACCGAACTGCCGCGCCTCCTCGCGGAGCCGGCGTGAGCGGTATCCGCTTCGACGGGGTCTGCGTCGCCTACGACGGCAACACCGTCCTGGACCGCCTCGACCTGACCGTGGAGCCGGGCGAGGTGATGGCGCTGCTCGGCCCCTCCGGTTCGGGCAAGACCACCGCCCTGCGCGCGGTCGCCGGCTTCGTGCGGCCCGCCGCCGGCCGGGTTCTCATCGGCGGCCGGGACGTCACCGCGCTCCCGCCGCACAAGCGCGGCATCGGCATGGTCGTCCAGCAGTACGCGCTCTTCCCGCACATGCGGGTCGAGGAGAACGTCGCCTTCGGCCTCAGGGCGCAGAAGGCGCCGAGGGCCGCGATACCCGGGTGGGTCGCCGAGGCCCTGGAGATGACGGGGATGGCCGCCTACGCCAGGCGCTACCCGCGCGAGCTGTCGGGCGGCCAGCAGCAGCGGGTCGCCATCGCCCGTGCCCTCGCCATCCGCCCCGGTGTCCTCCTGCTGGACGAACCCCTCTCCGCCCTCGACGCGCAGCTGCGCTCCGGAATGCTCGCCGAACTGGCCCGGCTGCACCGCGAACTGCCCGACGTGACCATCCTGTACGTCACCCACGACCAGGTGGAGGCCCTCACCCTGGCCGACCGGATCGCCGTCATGGACCGGGCCCGGCTGCAGGACTGCGGCACCCCGCAACAGCTGTACCGGTCCCCGCGCACGGAGTTCACCGCCTCGTTCGTCGGCAACGCGAACCTGCTCCCGGTCACGGTGGCCGAGGGTGGCGCGGTCTTCGAGGGCCGTGCGCTGACCCTCGACCGAGGGCGAGCGGCGCCTGGTTCCACGGCCACGCTGTGCGTACGGCCGCACCTGCTCGGCCTCGGCGCCGGACCGAACGCGCTGAGCGGCACGATCGCCGAGGTGCAGTGGCGGGGTTCGACACACCGGCTGTACGTCGATGTCGACGGCCACCGGGTGAAGGCGGACCTCCCCGAACTGCGGGAGACGCCCGCACTGGGGGACCGGGTCACGCTGCACTTCGAGCCGCGGGACGCCGTGCTGTTGGCGGCGGGGGTGACCGATGCCTGAAGCCTCGCGGCGAGCCGCACCGCCGACCGCCGGCCTGCCCGTCCCCGGGCAGGCCCGGGGCTCCGCCCCCCGCCCCGCGCCTCCAGCGCCGGTGGGGCTGGAAGAGCAGGGCTCCGCCCCGGGCCCCGCGCCTCAAACGCCGGCGGGGCTGGACAGGGCGCCGGCCGCGCGCCGGGCGGTTCCGCGCGGGGTGTGGGCGGTGCCGCCCGTCGCCGTGTTGGCGGTGCTGTTCCTCTATCCCCTCGCCCTCGTCGTCCGGCAGTCACTCAGTCCCGACGGCGGGGGCGGCGCCTTCGACGCCTACGCCCGCGTCTTCGGGTCGCGGGCCTTTCTCGACGCACTGGGGACCACTGTCCGGCTGGCCGTCGGGGCCACCCTCGGCTGCCTGGTCCTCGGGTTCACCCTCGCGCTGGTCATCGCCTTCGTGCCGTTCCCCGGAGCCCGGGCCGTCGCGAAGTTCATCGACGTCTTCCTCTCCTTCCCCTCCTTCCTCATCACCCTCGCCCTCCTCTTCCTCTACGGCACCGTCGGCATGGCCAACGGCCTCGTCACCGAGCTCACCGGAGCAGCCGAGGGCCCCTTCCACTTCCTCACCACACCCTGGGGCGTCCTCCTCGCTGAGATCACGTACTTCACGCCCTTCGTGATCCGCCCGCTCCTCGCCGCGTTCTCCCAACTGGACACCGCACAGCTGGAGGTCGCCGCGGGCCTCGGCGCCCGCCCCGCCCGCATCGTCCGGCAGGTGATCCTGCCCGAGGCGCTCCCGGCCCTCGGCGCCGGTGGCAGCCTCGTCCTCGTCATGTGCCTCAACGAGTTCGGGATCGTCCTGTTCACCGGGGCCAAGGACGTCACGACCCTGCCGATGCTCATCTACGGCAAGGCCATCCTCGAATCCGACTACCCGGCCGCCTGCGTGGTCGCCGTCGTCAACATCGCGATCTCCGTCGGCCTGTACGGCCTCTACCGGGTGGTGAGCAAGCGTGCTGGTGCATAGCCGGACCGGCCGATGGGCCGCCTGGAGCGTGTTCGCTCTGCTCTTCGTGCCCCTCTTCGCCCTGCCCCTGCTCGTCGTGGTCGCGGCGTCCTTCGCCACCCACTGGTCCGGGGCCCTCCCCTCCGGTCCGACCACCGCGAACTACACCGCCGCCGTCCGCGGCGAATCGCTCCAGGCACTCATCACCAGCCTGCTCACCGCCGTCGCCGCCAGCCTCCTCGCGCTCACCGCCGGCACCTGGGCCGCGCTGGCCGGGGCCGCGCTGAGGAAGCGGGGCAGGCGTGTCCTGGACGCGCTGTTCCTGCTGCCCGTCGCCGTGCCGTCCGTGGTCGTCGGCCTCGCCGTGCTCGTCGCCTTCAGCCGTCCGCCCGTCCTGCTCAACGGCACCGGTTCGATCGTCGTCCTGGCGCACACCATCCTCGTCACGGCCTTCGCCCACCAGTCGGTCTCGGCCGCGATCGTCCGGCTCGACCCCGCCTACGAGCAGGCGGCGGCCTCCCTGGGCGCCCGTCCCGCCTACGTGCTGTGGCGGGTCCGGCTCCCCCTGCTGCTGCCGTCCCTCACGGCCGCCGCCGGACTCTGCTTCGCCCTGTCCATGGGCGAGCTGAGCGCCACGATGATGCTCTACCCACCGGACTGGATGCCCCTCCCGGTCCGCATCTTCACCGCCACCGACCGCGGTTCGCTCTTCAGCGGCTCCGCCGTCGCGGTGGTCCTGATGGCCACCACCCTGCTGGTCCTCCTGGCGGTCTCCCGCATCCGCACCAAGGCCGCGTACCGCTGAACCCGGCCGGATCCCGGATCCCCGCTGCTCCCCGCTGATCCCTGCCGGCTCCCTCTCCCCGTAAGGAAGTTCCATGCCCAGAACCCTCGTGCTCCGCGGGGCCGCCGCCGTCACCGGCAGCCTCGCCCTGACCGCCTCCCTGACCGCCTGCGGCGGCGCCTCCCCGGCCGGCCCGGCCGACTCCAAGGGCCCCGGGAAGGTCGTCACCGTCTACAGCGCCGACGGCCTCAAGAGCGAGAAGGGCGACGGCTGGTACGACCGGGTCTTCGCCGACTTCACCAAGAAGACCGGCATCGAGGTCAAGTACGTCGAGGGCGGCTCGGGCGAGATGGTGCAGCGCGCCGTCCGCGAGAAGACCAACACCCAGGCCGACGTGCTGATCACCCTGCCGCCCTTCATCCAGCAGGCCGACGGCAAGGGCCTGCTGCAGCCCTACGTCCCCCAGGGCGCCGACAAGGTCAACGGCGCGGACAAGTCCACCGACGGCAAGTGGACCTCGGTCGTCAACAACTACTTCGGCTTCGTCTACAACAAGAAGGAGCTCGCCGAGGCGCCCAAGACGTGGGAGGAGCTGCTGGACGCCCGCTACAAGGGCAAGCTGCAGTACTCCACGCCGGGCGTCGCGGGCGACGGTACCGCCGTCCTCATCAAGGCGATGCACGACTTCGGCGGCAAGGAGCCGGCGATGGACTACCTGAAGAAGCTCCAGGCCAACAACGTCGGCCCGTCCTCCTCCACCAGCAAGCTCGCGCCCAAGACCGACAAGGGCGAGCTGCTCGTGGCCAACGGCGACGTCCAGATGAACTTCGCGCAGTCCAAGTCCATGCCGAACCTGGGGATCTGGTTCCCCGCGAAGGACGGCGGCAGGCCCACCACCTTCGCCCTGCCCTACGCGGCGGGCCTGGTCGCCAAGGCCCCGCACACCGAGAACGGCAAGAAGCTCCTCGACCACCTGCTCACCGAGGAGGCGCAGAAGCTGGTCAGCGAGGTGGGCGGCGGCTTCCCGGCCCGCACCGACGTCAAGCCCACCGACGCCAACGCCGTCGAACTCACGCGGCTCATGAACGGTGTCGAGGTATTCGAGCCGGACTGGGCGGACGTCGACAAGAACCTCACCGCCTACGTCGACGCGTGGAAGTCGGCAACCGGAAGCTGACTGGTTGCTTCCAGGTCACCCTCCCGGCCACCCACGACCGGCAGAGTGTCCCGTGCATAACGGGTCTGGACCGAAGACCGCACCTTCGGTCCGGACCCGGCGCACGTCCCCAGCGCCTTCCTTCCACGATCACTCCCGGAGGAGTTCGTGTCGCCTGCCGTCCCCGCCGGACGCACCCTCGCCGTGGCCGTCACCGCCACCGCCCTGCTCGCCGCCGCCCTCGGCGCCCACCCCGCCACCGCCGCCCCGGCCGCCGCCACCGACAAGGTCCTCGTCATCGGTGTCGACGGCGCGGTCCTGGACCGCGTCAAGGCCGCCAACGCCCCCTACCTGAACGGTCTGATGGCCCAGGGGCTGACCGCCCGCAGCACCCTCTACGCGGGCCCGATGGCCGCCACCTCCTCGGGCCCCGGCTGGTCCACCATCGCCACCGGCGTCTGGCCCGACAAGCACGGGGTGAAGGACAACTCCTTCACCGGCAAGAACTACGCCGCGTACCCGGACTTCCTGACCCGCATCGAGAACGCCAGGCCGGCGCTCCACACGTACGCGGCCGCCGACTGGGAGCCCATCACCTCCACCGACCAGAACGGCCCGATCTTCTCCGCCAAGGTCGACAAGCGCCTCTCCCTCAAGGGCGACCGCGACGGCTACCGGGGCGAGGACCCGAAGGTGGCCGCCGCGGCCGCCACCGAACTGCGCACCCAGAACCCGGACGCCGCCTTCGTCTACCTCGGCGAGATCGACGCCGCCGGCCACTCCTACGGCGCCGCGAGTCAGCAGTACCTCGACGCCGTCGCCCGCGTCGACGCCCTGGTCGGCCAGCTGCTCACCGCCGTCCAGAACCGCCCGACGTACGGCCAGGAGAACTGGAAGATCCTGGTCACCACCGACCACGGCCACACCTCCTCCGGCGGCCACGGCGGCTCGACCATCGCCGAACGCGGCACCTTCGTGATCGCCAAGGGCGCCGGGATCCCCGCCGGTTCGGTCCGCGACGACGTCAAGCTCGCCGACGTGGCGGCGACCGCCCTCGCCCAGCTCGGCGTCGCCGCACCCGGCATCGACGGCGTCCCGCTGGGCTCCCCGGACAGCGACCCCTTCGACACCGTGCGCCCGGCCCTCCAGGCCCGGGTGGACGAGACGGGCATCCCGGCCGGGGTGAAGGGCTTCACGCACACCCCGCCCGCCGGCTGGTCCGTGGACAACTCCAAGATGGGCACGGGCGGCGTCACCGAGTGGGCCGGCTGGGCCTTCGCGACCGACGAGTTCTGGACCCAGTCGCAGCGCGACCAGTGGCGCGAGCTGAACGTCCGCTCCCGTGACGTCTTCGCCGTCGCCGACTCCGACGAGTGGGACGACAAGACCCACACCGGCACCTTCGACTCCACCCTCGTCACGCCCAAGTGGCCGGTCGCGGGCGGCAGTACGCGCACCCTCGCCTTCCGGTCGCACTACCGCCACGAGGCCGGCCAGACCGCCCAGGTCCTGGTCTCCTACGACGGCGGCACCCCGACGGTGGTGAAGACCTACACCGCCGACGCCGTCGCCAGGACCGAGTCCCTCGCCCTCCAGGTCCCGGCCGGCGCCACCGACGTACAGGTCCGCTTCCGCTACAGCGGCGACAACAACTGGTTCTGGGCCGTGGACGACGTGCGCCTGGGCTGACCGGCCGCCCCCGGAGTCCGGGCTGTGGACGGCAGGGACGGCCGCGGCCCGGCCCGGATAGGGTGGGGAGCAGGTGGTACAGACCAGAAGTCGAGGTCGCAGGTCAGCGAGAGCGGAGAGCAGTCCAGTGGCAGAGCGCAAGCCGATCGAATCGTGGCTCACCGACATGGACGGGGTCCTCATCCACGAGGGCACCCCGATCCCCGGCGCCGATGCCTTCATCAAGCGGCTGCGCGAGTCCGGCAAGCCCTTCCTGGTGCTGACCAACAACTCCATCTACACCCCGCGCGACCTCCAGGCCCGCCTGGCCCGGATGGGTCTGGACGTTCCCGTCGAGAACATCTGGACCTCCGCCCTGGCCACCGCGAAGTTCCTCGACGACCAGCGCCCGGGCGGCACGGCCTACGTCATCGGCGAGGCCGGTCTGACGACCGCCCTGCACGACATCGGCTACATCCTCACCGACCACGAGCCCGACTACGTGGTGCTGGGCGAGACCCGGACGTACAGCTTCGAGGCCATGACCAAGGCGGTCCGCCTGATCAACGCCGGGGCGCGTTTCATCTGCACCAACCCCGACGAGACCGGCCCGTCCACCGAGGGCCCGCTCCCGGCCACCGGTGCCGTGGCCGCGCTGATCACGAAGGCGACCGGCAAGCAGCCGTACTTCGCCGGCAAGCCGAACCCGCTGATGATGCGTACCGGCCTCAACGCCATCGGCGCGCATTCGGAGACCAGCGCGATGATCGGCGACCGGATGGACACGGACGTGCTGGCCGGACTGGAGGCGGGCATGCAGACCTTCCTCGTGCTGACCGGTCTGACCACCGAGCAGGACACCGAGAAGTTCCCGTACCGCCCGACCAGGACGGTCCCCTCGATCGCCGACCTGGTCGACCTGGTCTGACGGCCGGCAACCGGGCGGCCGGGCGGTTGGGCCTCCGGGCGGTTGGGCCTCCGGGGGACGCCGTCCGGGCGTACCGCGTTCGGGGCGTACGGCTGACACGTACGGCGCCGCTCCGGATGCGGAGCGGCGTGCCGCGCGTGAATCTCCTTGTCGAGGAGGTTCACCATGCGCAGTGTTCCGATCGCTGTCCGCACCGCCGCCGTGGCCGCCGTCCTGGCGGCCTTCTCCGCGGTGACCGCGCCGACCGCCCTCGCGGGCGAGGAGGACCGCGACCGCGGCAGCATCGCCGTCGACCCGAGCCCGGCCCACCCCGGAGCGCAGGTCAAGCTGCGCGTCCAGGGGTGTGACGGCAACCGGGGAGTGGCCAAGTCCTCCGTCTTCGTGGCGGACGCCGATCTCTACGGGCGCGACGGCGGTCGCCGCAGCCCGCTCTACGGCGACGCGATGATCAGCTCGCACGCCTCACCCGGCTGGCACGCCGTCCGGGTGTACTGCGACGGCGACGAGAAGTTCACCGGCTCGGTGCAGGTCTCCGCGCACCGCCACCCGTCCCACCACGCCTCGCCGGTCTGGCCGGTCCACGCGGGTGGCGGCGGCATGGCGGACCGCCCGGCGGAGGCTCCCGGCCTGGTCACCGCGGCGAAGAAGGAGAGCGGGTACGACGGCCCGGGGATGCCGCACACGGTGATCGGCGCGGTGCTCGCCGCGGTGGCGACGCTGGCCGTGGCGGGCCGGGCGCTGACCCTGCGCCGCCGCCGCAGCGGTGAGTGAGGGGACGGGCCCCGGGTGAGCGAGTGGCGGACGGCGGAGGCCAAGGCCTCCGCCGGGGGCCGGCTGCTGACCTTCGCGGCCTGGTCTGTACTGGTGCTGGGCCTGTGGCTGTGGGGCCGTGAGCTGACCGGCGCACCGGCCCCGCTCTCCGGACAGGCCGGCGGGGCGCTGAGTGCGGGGCTGCCGGCCGCGCACGCCCCCGTCGCCGGCTCCCTGCCGCAGCGCGTCGACGTGCCGTCCATAGGCATCCAGGCCCCGGTGGTGTCCCGGGGCCTGGACAAGGACGGTGCGATCGATCCGCCGCCGTACGACAACCCGGGCACGGTGGGCTGGTGGGGGCAGGGCGTCCAGCCGGGGGCGGCGGGGACGGCGCTGATGGTGGGGCACGTGGACACGCGGTCCAAGCCGGCAGTCTTCTACGGCCTGAGTTCGGCGCAGCCGGGTGACAAGGTGCGCGTGCTGCGGGCGGACGGATCCGTCGCCGAGTTCACGATCGAGGACGTACGGGTCTACGAGCGCGCGGCCTTCGACGCGCACAAGGCGTACGGTCCGCGGGTCCGGGGCCGGGCCGAGCTGCGGCTGGTGACCTGCGGGGGCACGTACGACAAGGCGGCCAAGGAGTACACGGCGAACGTGGTGGTCTCCGCCTACCTGACGGGCGTGGGCGTCCGCGCGGGCACGTCGGTCTAGGCGGCCGTCCGGCCCGGAGAACGAGGAAGCCCCTCACAGCTTTCGCTGTGAGGGGCTTCCTCCGTCTGTGCGCCGCCAGGGACTCGAACCCCGGACCCGCTGATTAAGAGTCAGCTGCTCTAACCAACTGAGCTAGCGGCGCTTGCTGACAGGGAAAACTCTACCCCACCTCCGCGGGTGCTCGTGACCAGCCACGCCCGCCTTGTCCGATTAACCCATGTTTGAGGGGTTTATCGTGCACGATATGTCTGCGCCGACCGCATCTGATGCTTTATCAGGTGCGGCCCCGGTCGACCACCGGAACAGCAGGGGAGTGGACGGAACCGCATGACGATGCAGCCCCCGACGCGTGTGCAGATGCCGATGCCCGCTTTCGAGGAGTACGAGCCCGCGGGCGACTGCGTGTGCCGGGGATGCGCCCAGCGCCGCCGCGCCCTCGCCCGGGCCAGGGCCATACCGCTCCGGGACGGCGGCCACCCCGCCGCGCGCGGGGCACGCCGGGCCCTGGTCCTGGCCACCGCCGCCGGAGTGGTCCTCGGCGGTGGCGGCGGAACCGCCGTGGCCCTGAGCACACCGGCCACCGGACCGGTGGCCCTCGACGACCCCGGCAGCCCGCAGGGCGGCCGCACCCCCCTGCACGGCCCGAAGGGCAAGCCCGGCAACCCCGGAGCCCCGGGCAAGCCGGGCGCCGTCAAGCGGATCGACCGCACGACGATCATCACCAGGGCGAAGCTGTGGCTGGACGCGCAGGTCCCGTACAGCATGTCGGCGTACTGGACGGACGGCTACCGCCAGGACTGCTCCGGCTACGTCTCCATGGCCTGGAACCTCGGCTCGAACGAGTGGACCGGCAGCCTCGACAAGTTCGCCACCAAGATCACGAAAGACGAGCTGCTGCCGGGGGACATGCTGCTCTTCCACAACCCGGCCGACCCCAACAACGGCTCACACGTCGTCCTCTTCGGCGGCTGGGTCGACGAGACGCGCACGCACTACGTGGCCTACGAGCAGACGCGCCCCACCACGCGGAAGCTGGCCACGCCCTACGGCTACTGGGCCAACGCGGCGAAGTACGTCCCGTACCGGTTCAACGGGGTGACGGGCGGCATCGTCCCGGAGGCCCCCGGCGCCGTCCCCGCCCCCGAACCGCCGGCGGCGGGCCCGAAGCCGGGCGACGCGACCAAGACCTTCCCGGGCGCGGACAAGTTCGCCCCGGGCGCCACTAACGACCACGTGGCCCAGCTGGGCCGGATGCTGATCGAGCGCGGCGCGTACCGCTTCTACCCCAAGGGGGTGGCCGACCGGACGTGGAGCGACCACGACAAGCTCGCCACCCAGGCCTTCCAGCGCGCACAGGGCTGGACGGGCGCCGACGCCGACGGCATCCCCGGCGCGCACACCTGGCGCCTGCTCGTCGACAAGCAGGGCAGGAACATCCCGCCGACGGTGGGCGCGGCGCCCGGCCCGGGCGGCGTACGGGCCTACCCGGGGCCCGCGGTGTTCCGCCCGGGCCAGTCCCACCCGGCCGTCGAAGCCCTCGGCCGGCAGCTGGTGAAGAAGGGCTTCGGCAAGTACTACACGTCCGGTCCGGGCGCCCGCTGGGGTGAGGCCGACCGCCGCAACGTCGAGGCCTTCCAGCGTGCGCAGGGCTGGCGCGGGGCCGCGGCCAACGGCTACCCGGGCCCGGAAACCTGGCGCCGGCTGTTCGCATGACGGAGGTAACGATGTTTCCCACGCGCACCACCTCGACGACGGGCACCCTCCGCGTACCGGCCGCCACCGCTGCCGCCGCGACCTCCTTCGGCTGGGCCACCACGACCCCGACCCTGTCCCTGCGGGTAGCCGCGCCGGAGCCCACAGGCGAAGCCGAGCGGCGGCCGGACCCGTCGGCCGCCCCCGCCACCGTCCCGGCACCCGTGGCCGCCCCCGCCACCGTCCCGGCGCCCGCGGCCGCGCCGCCGGGCCCTGCGGCCCGGTGCGGGACGCCGGTGGCGGTGGCCCCCGTGCCGCCCGTCGCCGCGGCGGTCGCGGAGGCCCGCCCCGCCGAGGGGGCGGAGCCGTCGGCCGGGCCGGCCGCGGCCCTGGCGCCTCCGGCGGCGGTCCGGGAGGCCGTGCCCGCGGGGCAGGCTTCGCCTCCGGCGACGGTTCGCGCTCTGCACGCCGTGCGTGAGGGGGAACCCGGGACGGTGTCCCCCTCCGCCCCGCTGGGCACGTACCGCCCGCCCCGGGCGGCGGAGGCCCCGCTCGCCGGTTCCGCCCCGTGTTCCGTGCCCGCGCCCGCGCCCGTGCCCGTGCGGCAGCCGTCGCCCCGCGCGACGGCGGGGACGGAGTACGTCCCCGCCTCCGGGCCGGCGGCCGTGCCCGCACCGCAGTCCGCACAGCAGTCCGCGCCGGAGTTCGCACCGCAGTCCGCGGCCTCCGGCCCGGCGGACGTGCCCGCACCGCAGTCCGCACAGCAGTCCGCACCGCAGTCCGCACCGCAGTCCGCACAGCAGTCCGCGCCGGAGGAGCGGGACACCGGGACCATGGCCGCCCCGACGGGGGGCGTCGGGGGCCCCGCAGCGCTTTCGCCCCGCGCGGCGGCGGAGGACGTTTCCGTGCCCGCGCGCCGACGGACCGCGGAGCACGTACCCGGCTCCGGTCCGGCGGCGGTGTCCGCACCGGACGCCGTGCCCGCCGGTCAGGCTCCGCCTCCGCCGACAGGCCCGGGATCTGGACCCGCACCGCTGGCGGGGCGCGGGGCGCAGGACGCCCCCGCACACGGCGCTGCGACGGTGCCTGCACCGCAGTCCGCGCCGGTGGAGCGGGACTCAGGGCCCCTGACCGCCCCGGCGGCCGTGCCCCCACCGGACGGCGGGCAGGCTTCGCTCCCCGCAACCGCGGCGGCGGAGGACGAGCCCGCAGGGCCGGCTTCGCGCCGCGAGGACGGATCCGCGCCGCAGTCCACGACGGCGGCGCGGGGGGCCGGCGCCGGCTCGGTACCGGCGTCGGCCGAGGCGGTGGTGCCCGCCGCGCGGGAGGCGGTCGAGCCCGGGCCCGGCTCGGGCGGCGCGGACCGGCAGTGCGACGGGCCCGGCGCGGCGAACTCCGGCGTGCCCGGGCCCGGGGTGGCCGAGATCGTCGCCCGGGCGGTGGCACGCGCCATGGACGAGGACGACACGCAGGGCCTCCCGAACGTCGCCACCCCCCGTCGCGGGAGCGCCGTCACCGAGGTTCCGCTGCACCTCCCGTTCCGTGCCGCGTCGACGGTCCCCCTGCCGGAGCGCGCGCGCGCCGCCGCGCCCCACCCCGCGCGTCCCGCCCCCGGCCGCCGGGTCCCCCGCGGGGACGACCGGCTCCGGGAGCACCGCGGCCCGGTGCTGCCCGGCTGGGTCGGCGTGGCCGTGGGCGGCCTCGCCCTGGCCGGCTGCACGGCGGTGCTCTGGCGGGCCGGGATCCTCCCCGCCCCCCTCGTCGCCGCCTTCGGCGCGGCCCCCCGCGCCTACCAGGGCCTGCGCGCCGTGCACTGGCCGCCGCTCGCCTTCCTCGGCATCGTCGCCCTCATCGCGCTCGGCGGCCTCGGCCGGGCCCGTACCGGCCACGCCTGGGTGCTCACCCTCTTCGGCCGCTACCGCGGCACGGTCCGCCGCACCGGCCTGACCTGGGTCAGCCCCCTCCTGCTGCGCCGCCGGGTCGACGTGCGGCTGCGCCACTGGCGCAGCGACCCGATGCCCGCCGTCGACTCCGGCGGCCTCGCCCTCCAGGTCGTCGTCCAGGTCGTCTGGCAGGTCAAGGACACCGCCCGGGCCACGCTCGCCGTCGCGGACCACACCGAGTACCTCGCCGAACAGGTCGAGTCGGCCATGGCCCGCGTGCTCTCCCAGCTCCCGGCGGACGCCTTCCACGAGGACGCCCCGACCCTGCGCGACGCCGAGGCCGTCGGCGACGCGCTGACCCGGATGCTGGCGGCGGAGACGGAGGCGGTCGGGATCGAGGTGTTCTCGGCCCAGCCGACCCGGATCGAGTACGCGGCCGAGGTCGCCGAGGCCATGCGCCGCCGCCGGGTCGCGGCGATCGACGCCAAGCACCGGGACGCCGTACTGACCTCGGTGGTGGACGCCGTGGACGACACCGTCCACCGGCTGACCTCGCGCGGACTCGTCGAGCTCGACGACTACGAGCGCAAGGCCCTGGTGAAGGACCTCACGGTCGCCTTCTACACGGGACGCACCGAGTAGCGGAACACGCATCAGAACGCGCATCGGGACGCACTGCGCAACGGGGAACGGGTGGCCGGAAGGGACCGGACCACCCGTTTTCCCATTGGTATGGACATGGCCAACTCTCGTCAATAATCTGGGACTTGGTCTAGACCTGAATCCCCACACGCGCGCGCTCGCCGAACTCCCCCCACGTTCAAGGAGCATCATGCGTAACGTCCGCATGCCCGGACGGGCCGGCGTCGCCGCGCTCGGCCTCGGCCTCGTCGCCGGAATCACCCTCATCGGCGCCCCCAGCGCCAGCAGTCACGGCTACACCGACACCCCCATCAGCCGCCAGAAGCTCTGCGCCAACAAGACCGTGTCCGACTGTGGCGCGATCCAGTGGGAGCCGCAGAGCGTCGAGGGCTTCAAGGGCTTCCCGGCCGCCGGCCCCGCCGACGGCAAGATATGTTCCGGCGGCCTCCCGCAGTTCGCCGAGCTCGACAACCCGCGCGGCGGCGCCTGGCCCACCACCAAGGTGGCAAGCGGCCAGAGCTACGGCTTCCGGTGGCAGTTCACCGCCAACCACTCCACCACCGACTTCAAGTACTACGTCACCAAGAACGGCTGGACCGGCACCAAGGCCCTCACCCGCGCCGACCTCGAACCCCAGCCCTTCCTCACCGTCGCCTACAACGGCGCCCGCCCCGCCATGACCACCGTCCACCAGGGCGCCATGCCCAGCGGCAAGACCGGCCGGCACCTGATCCTGGCGGTCTGGACCGTCAACGACACCCCGATGGCCTTCTACGCCTGCTCGGACGTTCAGTTCTGACGGTACGTCAGCTACCCTCCGGCGGCATGCGGACGACGACAGCACCCGAAACCGTCGCGGAGCTCATGGCGTGCCAATGGGGCGACCACCGGCCCGGGCTGATGTACGAGGACGGCGAACGGCACGTCCTCACCCGCCACCGGACCGCCCAGGAAGCCGCAGCACGCGCCGCACTGCTCGTCGACCTCATGCCCGCGGAGGCCGAGCCCCACCTCGGGGTCCTGCTCGACAACACCCCCGAGTTCCCGTTCTGGCTCGGCGCGGCGGCCCTCACCGGGGCCGCCGTCGCCGGGATCAACCCCACCCGGCGCGGCCCGGAACTCGCCCGCGACATCCTGCACACCGACTGCCGGCTCCTGATCACCGAGCCCGCCCACCTGCCCCTGCTGCGCGGCCTCGACCTGCCCGGCGTACGCGTCCTGGTCACCGGCACCGAGGAGTACGAGGCGCTCCTCGCCCCCTACGCCGCCGCCGAGCCCGGCGAAGCCACGCTGCGCGCCACCGGCCCCGGCCGTGACTCCCGCCTCCTCCTCTACTTCACCTCCGGCTCCACCGGCGCTCCCAAGGCGGCCATCTGCAGCCAGGGCCGGCTCGCCGCCGCCGGAGCCTCACTGGCCCGCCAGTTCTCCGTCGGCCCGGACGACGTCCACTACGTCTGCATGCCGCTCTTCCACGGCAACGCCGTCATCGCCGACTGGCTCCCGGCGCTCGTCGGCGGAGCTGCGGTGGCGCTGCGCCGCCGCTTCTCCGCCTCGGCGTTCCTGGACGACGTACAGGCGTACGGGGCCACGTACTTCACCTACGTCGGCCGGGCCGTCCAGTACCTCCTCGCCACCGAGCCCCGCCCCGACGACCGCGACCACCGCTTGCGGCTCGGCTTCGGCACCGAGGCCGGGGCGGTGGACGCGGCACGCTTCGCGGAACGTTTCGGCGTCCGCCTGGTGGAGGGCTACGGCGCCACCGAGGGCGGCGCCTCCGTCCAGCGCACCCCGGACACCCCGTCGGGCGCCCTGGGCCGCGCCGGCGCGGGCGACGACCTGGCGGTGATCGACCCGGAGACGGGCGAGGAATGCCCGCCGGCCGTCCTGGACGGGGACGGCCGTCTCCTCAACGGCTCGGCCGCGATCGGCGAACTCGTCAACCGGGGCCGCAGCCTGTTCGAGGGCTACTGGCGCAACCCGGACGCCGAGGCCGAACGCACCCGGGACGGCTGGTACTGGACCGGAGACCTCTTCTTCCGGGACGCGGCCGGCTTCCTCTACTTCGCCGGCCGCACCGACGACCGGCTCCGCGTCGACAGCGAGAACCTGGCCGCGGCGGTGATCGAGAACATCCTGGCCCGCTGGCCGGACGCGACGGCGGTCGCCGTCTACGGCGTCCCGGACGAGGTGGCGGGCGACCAGGTGATGGCGGCCCTCTCCCTCCGGGACGGCGCGGTGTTCTCCCCGGAGGCGTTCGAGGACTTCCTCTCCCGCCAGCCGGACCTGGGCACGAAGATGGCCCCGCGCTACGTCCGTGTCGTCCCGAGGATGCCGGTCACCGCGACGAACAAGGTCCACCGGGTGGCCCTCCGCCGGGCCGGCTTCCGCTGTGGGGACCCGGTCTGGCACCGGTCCTCCGCCGGGGGCTACGCCGTGCTGACCCCGTCGGCCCTGTCCGCCCTCCTCGCCACCTACGAGGCCCAGGGCCGCCTCGACCTCCTGCAGCGCTAGGCGCGCACCGCCGCTGCGGGGCGCTGCCCCGCCCCCTCCCCCCTCGTTCCGGCCGTCCGGTGATGGGGGACCGGGTCCGGACGGAGCCCGGCTTTCGGCCCCGCCGGCGATCGGGGCGCGGGTCCGGGCAGCGCCCGGGAAGCACCCGCGCCACGGGGACCGCACCGCCCGCCGGGGCTCGGGGTAGGGCCGGCCCCACCCCCCGCCCGCCCCCTGGGCCCATGGTTCCGCCGGAGGGCACCCCGTTAGCGTGCCCTCATGGACGACGCCCGCACCCCCTGGCAGGCACTGGCCGACGGCAGGTACCTCCGCTCCGCCTGGCCCTGGCGCGCCGCCGGGTACCTCGCCGGTGGCGCCCTCACCGGCCCGCCGCTCCTCCTCGGCCTCGTTCTCCTCGCCGCGGTCGGCGTCATCGCCTTCCCCCTCCTCGCCCTGCTCGGCCTCGCCGGGGTCCCGGCCGCCGCGGTCGAGCGCCGCCGTCTGCGGATCGTCGACTCCGACCCGGCCCCCACCCCGCACCGCACGCCCGCCGAGCCCGGCCTCCTCGCCTGGGCCCGGCTGCGCTACCGCGAGCCGGCCACCTGGCGGGAGCTCGCCCACGCCGTCCTGCACGGGTTCCTGCTGTGGTGGGTCGACCTCGCCGCCCTGGTGGCCCTCCTCGGGCTGCCCCTCCTGCTGCTGGCCACCCCGCTCCAGCTCGCCCTCGCCGCCGACGGCGAGGTCAGGGTGCTCAAGCTCTGGCTGGTCACCTCCTACCCCGCCGCCCTCGCCCTCGCCGCCGCCGGGGCCGTGCTCCTGCCCGCCCTCCTCTATCCCCTCGGCGCCCTCGCCGGCGCCCGCGCCGCCCTCACCCGCGCCCTCCTCGCGCCCCGCGAGCGCGAGCTCCGCGTCCTGCTCACCGAGGTCACCCGTTCCCGTGCCCGGCTCGTCGACGCCTTCGAGGCCGAGCGTCGCCGGATCGAGCGCGACCTCCACGACGGAGCCCAGCAGCGGCTCGTCGCCCTCACCATGACCCTCGGCCTCGCCCGCCTCGACGCCCCGCCCGGCCCGCTCGCCGACCGGCTCGACACCGCCCACGCCGAGGCCGGCCGGGTCCTCGCGGAGCTGCGCGAGCTGATCCACGGCATCCATCCCCAGGTGCTCACCGACTACGGCCTGGCCGGCGCCCTCGCCGACGTCGCCGAGCGTTCCGCCGTCCCCGTCGCCACCGATCTGTGCGCCGACCTGCCCCGGCTGCCCGAGTCCGTCGAGGCCGCCGCGTACTTCGGTGTCTGCGAGGCCCTCGCCAACATCGGCCGGCACAGCGGTGCCAGCCGGGCCGCCCTCGCCGCCCGTCACACCGGCGGGGCGCTGCTGATCGACGTGACCGACGACGGACGCGGCGGCGCCGATCCGGCCGCCGGTTCCGGACTGACCGGACTCGCCGACCGGATCGCGGTCCTCGATGGCACACTGACGATCACCAGCCCGCCCGGCGGCCCGACCGTCCTGAGCCTGGAGATCCCGTGCCCGGTGAGCAGCCCCGAGAGCAGCGCCCCTTGAAGATCGTCCTCGCCGAGGACGGGGTCCTGCTCCGCGAAGGGCTCGTCGGTCTGCTGACGCGTTTCGGCCACGAGGTGGCCGCCGCCGTCGGGGACGCGGACGCGCTCCGCACCGCCGTCGCCGACCGCGCCCCGGACATCGTCGTGACCGACGTACGGATGCCCCCGGGCTTCGGCGACGAGGGGCTGCGCGCCGCCGTGGAGCTGCGGGCGGCCCGCCCCGCCCTGCCGGTCCTCGTGCTCAGCCAGTACGTGCAGCGTTCGTACGCGGCCGATCTGCTGGACTCCGGCGACGGCAGCGGCGTCGGCTACCTGCTCAAGGACCGGGTCGGCCATGTGGAGCAGTTCCTCGACGCCGTGGTCACCGTGGCCGGCGGCGGCACCGTCGTCGACCCCGAGGTCGTGCGTCAGCTGCTGCGCCGGCGGCGTGATCCGCTGGCCGCGCTGACCCCGCGCGAGCGGGAGGTGCTGGGCCTGGTCGCGGAGGGCCGGTCCAACGGGTCCATCGCCCGGGAGCTGGTGGTGTCCGAGGCGGCCGTCGGCAAACACATCGGGAACATCCTGGGAAAGCTGGACCTGCCGCCCGCCGAGGACACCCACCGCCGGGTGCTGGCGGTCCTCGCCTACCTCCGTGGGTAATGGTTTGGAGCACCCCTGGGGACCAGGTAGTATTTTCTCTGTCAGCAGGCGCCGCTAGCTCAGTTGGTTAGAGCAGCTGACTCTTAATCAGCGGGTCCGGGGTTCGAGTCCCTGGCGGCGCACCTGTCCTTCGGGCGGTTTCCGGTTCACCGGGAACCGCCCGAAGTGTTTTCCGGCCCTTCGCGCCCGTCGGCGCCGCCGTTCCGCCGGAGTCCGAGGCTCCCGGCTAGAGCGTGAGCGACAGCAGCAGCGGTGCGGCCTTCCGGTTCAGGGTGTCGGCCGCGGCCCGCAGCCGGTGCGCGTGCTCGACCGGCATCGACAGCGCCAGGCAGCCGACCGAGGCGCCCGCCGTGATCGGAACCGCCGCGCAGACCGTGCCCACGGCGTACTCCTGCAGGTCCAGCATGGGGACGGTGGCCGGCTGTGCGTCCAGCTTCGAGAAGAGGATCCGCTCGTTCACGATGGTCTTGGACGTGAGCCGGGCGATCTTGTGCCGGGACAGGTGGTCGCGCCGCCCGTTCAGGTCGAGCTGCGTCAGCAGGCACTTGCCGACCGCGCTGGCGTGGGCGGCGGAGCGGAAGTCGACCCACTCGTGGACCTTCGGGGTGCGGGGACTGTCCGCGAACTGCGTGATCCTGACCTCGCCGTCCACGTACCGGCTGATGTAGACGGCCGCGCCGACCGAGTCGCGCAGCCGGTCGAGGGTCTCCTGGAGCTTGTCGGTCAGGGCCTGCTGGCGGTCGGTGCCGGAGCCGAGCAGGACCAGGGAATCCCCTATGGCGTACGCGCCGTCCGCCACCTGCAGGACGTATCCCTCCCGGCGCAGCATGAGCAGCATCGGGGCGAGATGGACTGCGGGCAGGCCGGTCTCACGCGCGATCTGCACGTCGGTCACACCACCGGTGTGCCGTGCGATCGTTTCGAGTACGCGCAGTGCGTACTGCACCGAGTGGAACGGCGCGGTCGGCTCGGGCTTCAGCGCCACGGTTTCCCCCTAGCAGGTTGTTACCGCTTGCCCTACCACGATAGCCATCAAGAGGCCCATGTGGAGCGCCTGTTGAGGAGATTGATGGCTCAATCACGTCTGTCTGCCTGGACCTACGCCATTGGCATATGCCAGAGGCATGGGCACAGTCGCCCCGCAGGGGGAATGCCCGGCGGCCGTCCACGGTTCGAGTTCTTCGTACGGTGTCGCACGGGCGTCGTGCGGACGTGGACCACGGGACGGGAGCGACGATGAGTGACACCGGGGACGTGCACGGCGCGGCGGACGGGCTGTCCGGCGGCGGCGCCGAGGACCGGGGCGGCGGCCGGGCCGGGAGCGCGCAGGCGCAGGGGGACCGCAACGGCATACGGGGTACCGCCCACGGCCGGGCGCCCGTACCGCTCTCCGTCCTCGACCTCGTCACCGTCGGCGCCGGCAGCACCGCCCACGACTCCCTGCGCACCAGTGTGGCCATCGCCCGCCTGGCCGAATCCCGCGGCTACCACCGCCACTGGGTCGCCGAGCACCACTCCATGCCCGGCGTCGCCAGCTCCTCCCCGGCCGTGATCCTGGCCCACCTCGCCGCGCACACCTCCCGCATCCGGCTCGGATCCGGCGGCGTGATGCTGCCCAACCACGCCCCGCTCGCCGTCGCCGAGCAGTTCGGCACCCTGGAGGCGCTCGCCCCGGGCCGGATCGACCTCGGCCTCGGCCGGGCCCCCGGCACCGACGGCCGTACCGCCGCCGCCCTGCGCGGGCCAGGACGCGTCGAAGAGGGCGCGGACGAGTTCCCGCGCCGGCTCATGGAGCTCACCCGCTTCCTCGACGACGACTTCCCGGACGGGCATCCCTACGCCCGCGTGCACGCCGTGCCGGGTCCGGTGCAGGGCCCGGCCGGGCGGCCGCCGCTGTGGCTGCTCGGCTCCTCCGGCTTCAGTGCGCAGCTCGCCGGCGAGCTCGGCCTGCCCTTCGCCTACGCCCACCACTTCTCCGCGGCCGGCACCCTGCCCGCGCTCGACCTCTACCGCAGCAGCTTCCGGCCCTCAGCCGTCCTGGACGCCCCCTACGCCGTCATCGGGGTTTCGGCGCTCGCCGCCGACACCGACGCGGAGGCCCGCGCCCAGGTGGCCACGGGCGCGCTGTCGATGCTGCGGCTGCGCACCGGACGCCCGGGGCTGGTGCCCACACCCGAGGAGGCGGCGGCGTACCCCTACACCGCGCTGGAGCGGGAGTTCGTGGACGGCTGGCTCGCCAACATCGTCCACGGCACCCCCGACGCGGTCGCCGACGGGCTCGACGCCCTCGCCAAGCGCACCGGCGCGGACGAGCTGATGCTGACCGCCAATGCCCACAGCGGCGCCGCCCGACTGCGTTCGTACGGACTGGTCGCAGATGCGTACGGCATGCCCGCGGAGGCGCTCGAGGTCAACTGAACGCCGGATAACGGGGTTTGGCTGGTTCATTGCCGAAACCTTGCGCGAGCGTGTCTCAAGGGAACCTTAAACCGCTCGTCACCCGGGGTGGCGAGCGGTTTCTGATGCGCGTTCAGGTCTCTGACTTGGGGAAATGGCGCCGGAGTGGTCTAGTCCTTCTTTGGTCCGAACCATTGACGCGGGGCTGGAGTGATCGCTATCACTTCTCTCACCCGAACCTCCCGCTCTCTCCTCCCAGCCCCCCGGAGGCAGTTCATGCACATCCGTAAACCCCTCGTCGCGGCCGCCGCCACGGCCGCGCTGGCAGCCGGAGCGCTCGCCTCCTTCGCCGGCCTCGGCACGGCCCAGGCTGCCGACGCCACGGCCGGAGCGGCGGCGGGCGGCGTCCGCATCGCCTACTACGACCAGTGGTCGGTGTACGGGAACGCCTTCTACCCCAAGCACCTCGACACCCGGGGCATAGCGGGCAAGCTCGACGTGCTGAACTACTCGTTCGGCAACATCCACCCCACCGAGCTCACCTGTTTCGAGGCCAACAAGGCGGCCGGCGACGACAACAACCCCAACGCCGGTGACGGCGCGGGCGACAGCTACGCCGACTACCAGAAGTCCTTCAGCGCCGCCGACAGCGTGGACGGCGTGGCCGACACGTGGAACCAGCCGATCGTGGGCGTCTTCAACCAGTTCAAGGAACTGAAGGCCAAGTACCCCCACCTGAAGATCAACATCTCGCTGGGCGGCTGGACGTACTCCAAGTACTTCCACGACGCGGCCAAGACCGACGCCTCCCGCAAGAAGTTCGTCGCCTCCTGCATCAAGCAGTACATCAAGGGCGACCTCCCGGTGGAGGGCGGCTTCGGCGGCGCCGGCACCGCGGCGGGCATCTTCGACGGCATCGACATCGACTGGGAGTACCCCGGCTCCTCCGGCGGCCACCTGGGCAACCACTACGGCCCCGAGGACAAGCAGAACTTCACGCTGCTGCTCCAGGAGTTCCGCAAGCAGCTCGACGCCGAGGGCGCGGCCAACGGTGGCAAGAAGTACCTGCTCACCGCAGCCCTCCCGGCCGGCCAGGACAAGATCAAGTACATCGAGACCGACAAGATCGGCCAGTACTTGGACTACGCCAACATCATGACGTACGACATGCACGGCGCCTGGGACGGCGACGGGCCGACGTACCACCAGTCCCCGCTGTACCCGTCCGCGGCCGACCCGACCGACCCGATCGCGCCGGGCACCGAGAAGTACAGCATCGACAACGCCATCGACTCCTGGATCGACGGCAACCCGGCCTACGGCATCACCGGCGGCTTCCCCGCCAACAAGCTGACCCTGGGCTACGAGTTCTACTACCGCGGCTGGAAGGGCGTCCCGGCCGGCACGACCAACGGCCTCGCCCAGACCGCGACCGGCGGCTCCGCCGCGCGTCCGCTCAGCCAGCAGGCGGGCATCGCGCACTACAAGGAGCTCGGCGGCATCGTCGACAACGCGGCGACCACCTTCTGGGACGACCAGTCGAAGTCCTCGTACTTCTACAAGGACGGCGAGTTCTTCACCGGCCTGAACCAGAAGTCGATCCAGGCCCGGGTGGAGTACGGCAAGCAGCGCGGCCTGGCGGGCGCGATGATGTACTCGCTCCTCGGCCTGGACAACAACGCCACGCTGCTGGGCCAGATCTCCGACGCCCTGGGCGGCACCACCGTCCCGCCGACCACGCCTCCCACGACGCCGCCGACCACCCCGCCGACCACCACCCCGCCGACGACCCCGCCGACCACGGGCTGCGGCTCGACCCCGGCCTACGTCGCGGGCACCGTCTACACCGGCGGCAGCGAGGTCTCCCACAACGGCCGCAAGTACAAGGCCCAGTGGTGGACGCAGAACGAGACGCCGGGCACCACCGGTGAATGGGGTGTCTGGAAGGACCTCGGCGCCTGCTGATCTCCCCCCACCCCGCGCCGAGCGACGCCTCCGCCCCGCCCCTCTCCCGGGGCGGGGCGGAGGTGTGTCACATGGTTGCCGGATTCCGGACACCGGCCCGTAGTGGAATCGCTACGCTCGGCCACAAGCCTGTTTCCCGCTTGGGGGTGCCGCCCCATGGTCCTGGCCCGCGACAACCCGCCGGTGCTACGGGTGGTGCTGGACGAGGCGGCGCTCCACCGGGAGATCGGCGGCCCAGAGCTACGACTCCGGGCACATGACCGCCAACCCGCAAGTGATCAAGGAGCGTTCGCTGGGCTGCGCTCGCCTGCAGGCCGAGGCCCTCTCACCCCGGGCGTCGGCAGAGCTGATCGCTCGCGTAATGGAGGAACGCTGGGGGAAGCACCAGGAACCTGACGGGCGCGCTGTGGCGTCAGTCGCCCTACAGCGGGTCCAACGGCGGCGAGTGCGTCGAGTGCGCACCCCTCGGCGGCGCCGCATGGCGCAAGGCTTCGTACAGCGGGAACTCCGGCGGCGAGTGCGTCGAGGTGGCCGCGCAGCCGTGCCGGGTCGCCGTGCGGGACTCCAAGAATCCCGACGGGCCCACCTTCACGGTCGGGGCGTCGGCCTTCGCCGCCTTCGTCCGCAGCCTGTGACCTAGAGCCAGCCCTGCTGGGCCGCCTTGAGGCCCGCCTCGAAGCGGCTCGTGGCGTGCAGGCGTTCCATCAGCGCGGCCATCTGCCGCCTGACGGTACGCAGCGACACCCCGAGCCGCTTGCCGGCGGCTTCGTCCGTCATGCCGGAGGCCAGGAGCTTCAGCAGTTCCAGTTCGGCCGGGCTGGGGCGGGAGCCGTCGGTACGGCCGCGGTCCGCGCCCAGCGGCACGGCGGCCTGCCAGGTCTGCTCGAACAGGGTGACCAGGGACGCCACGATCCCCGGAGCGCTCGTGCACAGCGCACCCAGTCGGGAATGGGCCGGGTCGATGGGTACGACCGCCACCGTGCGGTCGAAGACCAGCAGGCGCGGGGGGAGCAGCGGGCTCGTCCGGACCTGGCCGCCCTGCTCCGTGAGCCAGCGCGCGTAGGCCAGCGTCGTCGGATCGTTGCGGGCGCTGTCCTGGTACACCGAGCGCATCTCTATGCCGCGGGCCAGCGCACGCTCGTCGAGCGGCCGGGAGGACTCCAGACTGGCCTCGGACAGGGCGCCGCCCGGCAGGATCGCCAGGCACTCGCGCTCCAGCCCGTGGGCGAGCTGTTCGAGGCGGCTCTGGATGGCGTCCATCCCGACGAGCCGTTCCGCCCCGTCGACCTCGGTGTTCGGGCGGAGTTCGGCGAATTCGGAGACGACCTGCGCGGCCGCGGCCTTGCTGCGGGCCAGTTCCTCCTGCTGCCGGGCCAGTTCCTCCTCCTGGCGGCGCAGCAGCAGCTCCAGGCCGAGCTCCGGGCGGACCGCCCGCAGGGCGCCCGGGCAGTCCCGGGACGGTCTGAGCAGGTCCAGGTCGACCAGCCGGTCCAGGCCGTCGCGGACCTGCGTCTCGGTGAGGCCGAGGCGGGCGGCCAGCTCGGCGACCCCTCCGGACGGGTCGGTCAACATCCCCCGGTACACGGCTTCCACATCGGCCCCGAGCCCCAGTGCCTGCAGCAAGTCCCCGCCCCCCAGCGCAACTTCGGCCGCCCTGCCGAGCCGCCGCCACCGTGATCGTAGGCGAAGTCCGGCACCAAGGTGCCAGACCTCTTGGTGCCAGCCGGAAACCCTTCTGCACCGCTCGCCGGGACAGCAGCATGGTGATCACCGGAACGGCGGGGGCGGGAGTCCCCGGCTCGGGCCAGAGCCTCAAGGCCGATCCGGGACAGCGCGCAGCAGCACACCGCACCGAACGGACCACCACCCAGCACTCGACCTCGGGGGAAGCCATGTCCCGCACCGCCCGCCTCGCCGCTGTCGCCGCCGCCTTCGCCGCCCTCTGCGCCGCCGCCGTCACGGCCACCTCGGCGCCCGCCCCCGCCGAAGGCAGCCACGTCGGCGCCAGCATCAACTGGGACACGCCCCCGGCGGACGCCGACGGCAGCATCAACTGGGACACGCCCCCGGCGGACGCCGACGGCAGCATCAACTGGGACTAGCCGGCGTGCGCATCGTCCGGGCCGCCCTGTCGGGGCCCCGACAGGACCCCGACCGCCCCGGCGTGCTCGCGCTCCTCTCCGACCTGATCTGGGCCCACGCCGAGGCCGCGCACGGGCTCGAACACGTCCGGGCCAAGGACGCCGGCCAAGGCGTCGACCTCTACCTCTTCCTGCGTGCCGTTTCCGAGGCCGCCGCCCTGGACCAGGCCCGCGCGCTCCTCGACGGAGCCCGCGCCCCCTTGTGCGCCCACGGCTACCGCACCGCCGAACCACGTCGCTGACGCCCTCACGAAGGAACACCCGTGACCACCACCCTCCGCCGGGCTGCCCGCAAGACCGCGGTCGCCGCCCTGTCCGGCGCCCTCGGAGCCGGCCTGCTCACCGCCGCGGCCGTCGCCGCCGCTCCCGCGGCAACCGCCGCGACCACCTGCAGCGGAACCGCCTCCCTCTACGGCGTCCTCCCCGACGGCCGCCTCACCTTCAGCACCATCACACCGGCCACCGGCGAGCTGAAGAAGGTGCTGGTCGGTGCCGACCTGGGCTTCGAGCCCAGGGCGATGGCCACCCTGAACTTCAACACGATCCTCGTCACCTCGACGACGGGTGCGCTCTACCGCCTCGACGTCCTCACCAACAACACCTCCCTCGTCCTGGAACGCCCGCCCGTCAAGCTCTTCGACAGCGGCTGGACCCACGACAAGCTCACCTACGACGGACACGGCCACCTCTACGGGACGGCCGGGGGAGTGCTGATCCAGTACCTGGTCTCGCAGCCCAAGCCGACCGGCTCGGCGCACATCGGCCAGCGCAAGGAGATCGGCAGCGGCTTCGTCCTGAAGACCCTCACCGCAGCCGGGGACGACCGGCTGCTCGCCACCACCGGGGCCGGCGCCCTCTACTCGTACACGATCGGCAGCGACGGCAGCTGGGACCGCGACGACCTCAAGACCTCGGGCTGGTCCGCCTTCGACCAGGTCGTCTCACCCGGCGGCGGCCTCTACTACGGCCGGATCGCCACCACCGGCGCCATGTACTGGTACAAGGACGCCGACCCGGCCGACGGCTCCGGCGCCGACATCGCCTACCACAACGACGACCCCGTCAACACCGGTGGCTGGACGCAGCAGTTGCTCTCCGCCCAGCCGGCCACCTTCAGCTGCACCACCACCACGGAGCCGCTCGACGGCCGGGACATCCCGGCGGTGAAGGCGGCCGGGCGCGACCTGATGAACAAGCACGACGGCGGCGCCTGGAACAACTCCACGCAGTGGAACTGCCTGGAGCAGCTGTGGGACAAGGAGAGCGGCTGGCGCTACTGGGCCGACAACCCCGGCTCCACGGCCTACGGCATCCCGCAGGCCCTGCCCGGCTCCAAGATGGACGCCTTCGGTGACGACTGGCGCACCAACCCCGTCACCCAGATCAAGTGGGGCCTGTCCTACATCGACGGCCGGTACGGCACGCCCTGCGCGGCCTGGAACCACTTCCTGAACAACAACTGGTACTGAGCCGCAGCCCTTCTCCTGCCGCTTCGCCTCCCCCCTCCTGCCGCTTCGCCTCCCCCTCCCCGGCCCGACGCGCGTACGTCCGGGCCGCCCGAAACCGGAGACACCCATGCTCTCGTCGTCCCTCAAGCGCCGCCTCGCCGCCACCCTCGCCGTCGGCGCCACGACCCTCGGCCTGGTCACCGTCACCTCGGCACCGGCCCAGGCCGCCGCCATCTGCGGCGGCAACGTGTCCGTCTACGGCACGCTCCCCGACGGCCGCCTCACCTACACGGCGATATCCCCCAACACGGGAGACCGCGTCAAGACGCTGATCGGCGCGAACCTCGGCTTCACGCCCAAGGCGATGGCCACCCTCAACTTCAACACCGTCCTCGTGACGTCCACGGCCGGAGAGCTGTACCGCGTCGACATCCAGACCAACGACAACGCCCTCGTCCTGGCCGGCGTCACGAAGATCTGGGACGGCGGCTGGACCTTCGACAAGATGACCTACGACGGCGCCGGCCACCTCTACGGCACCGTCGCCGGCCAGCTGCACCGGTACAACGTCTCCCAGGCCAAGCCCAGCGGACCCGCCCACATCGCCAAGCACGTCGTGATCGACGAGGGCTTCGTCCTCAAGACCCTCGCCGCGGCGGGCGACGACGTCCTCGTCGCCAGCACGGCCGACGGCAGGCTGCTCTCCTACCAGATCAACGGCGTCGGGGACTGGGAGAGCTCGCAGCTCAAGGGCAGCGGCTGGTCGGCGGTCGACAGCCTGGTCTCGCCCGGCGGCGGCCTCTACTACGGCCGGACGAACGGCGGCATGTACTGGTACCACGACGCCGACCCCACCGACGGCAAGGGCGACGACATCGCCTACCACCCCGGTGACCCGGTCGACGCGAGCGGCTGGACCCAGAGCCTGCTCTCCGCCTTCGCCAACGACTGCACGTACCAGCCGCCCGCCCCGCCCACCCCCACGCCCTCCACCAAGGGCGGCCAGATCGCGCGCAGCGAGATCATGAGCCGCGCCGTGAACTGGCTGAACCGCGACATCCCCTACAGCCAGAGCGCGTACGCCTCCGACCCGGACGGCGACCACACCTACCGCACCGACTGCTCGGGCTTCATCTCCATGGCGTGGCACGCCTCCACCAGCTACACGACCGCCAGCCTGCCGAGCGTCAGCACCACCATCTCCAAGTCCGACCTGCAGCCCGGTGACGCGCTGAACACCTCGGACGGGCACGTGGTGCTGTTCGAGAAGTGGATCGACAAGGGCGCCGGGAAGTTCTCGTACATCCACGAGTCCAACCCGAACGACGACATGATGCGCGGCCAGGACTACCTGAGCGGCGGCAGCGACGGACGGATCGCCGGCCACGCCGCCTCCGGCTACGTCGCCCTGCGCTACGACCAGACCGTCAACGGCTGACCCGCATGCCGGAAGGCCGGACCGCCCCTCGGACGGTCCGGCCTTCGGCGCGGTCGGAGCCGTTCAGACCAGCGGGTGCTGGGCCGGTTCGTCGGGGAGAGGGGCGGCCGGCGCCTCCACGCGGCGGCCGATCATGCGGGCGATCACGTCCGGGGCCACCGCGCGGGAGTACAGCCAGCCCTGGCCCGTGTCGCAGCCGACGCGCCGCAGCCGGGCCGCCTGCCCGGCCGTCTCCACGCATTCCGCGGTCACGGTGAGGCCGAGCCGGTGGGCGAGCTGCACCAGGGCCTCCACGATGGTCTCGTCGGCCGGGTTCGGGTGCGCGCCCTCGTCGTAGCGGAAGCCCCGGACGAACGAGCCGTCCAGCTTCAGCACCGAGACCGGCAGCCGGCTGAGGTAGGCCAGGTTCGAATAGCCGGTGCCGAAGTCGTCGATGGCGATGCGCACGCCCATGTCGCTCAGCGCCTGCAGGGCCTGCAGCGGTCTTCCGGCCGAGCCCATCACCGCCGACTCGGTCAGCTCCAGCTGCAGCAGCTGCGGTGCCAGGCCCGTCTCGGAGAGGATCTCCGCGACGTCGCCCACCAGGTCGGAGTCCCACACCTGCCGGACGGCGACGTTGACGGACACGAAGACCGGGGTGTCGCTGGGCTGCTCGATCTGCCAGCGCCGCGCCTGCCGGCACGCCGTCCGCAGCACCCACTGCCCCAGCTGGACGATGGAGCCGTCCTCCTCGGCGATACCGATGAACCGATTCGGCGTGAGCGTGCCGAACTGCGGGTGGTTCCAGCGCACCAGCGCCTCCACCCCGCGCAGCGCGCCGCTCTCCAGGTCCACCAGCGGCTGGTACTCCAGCGCGAACTCGCCCCGCTCCACGGCCGGCCGCAGCGTGGAGGACAGCGCCTGCCGGGTCATGCGGTGGGCGTTGCGCTCCGGGTCGAAGAGGGTCCAGCGGGCCTTGCCGTCCGCCTTGGCCCAGTACAGGGTGGTGTCGGCGGCCTGCATCAGCCCGGTCGCGGAGGTCCCGTCCGTGGCCCGCTCCACCACGCCGATGGACGCGGAGACCGACAGCCGCTGCCCGGCCAGGTCGAACGGCTCCTGCACGGCGGCCAGGACGTTGCTGGCCAGGTCCGCGAGCTGTTCGGTACCGGTGGAGTCCTCCACGAGCAGGGCGAACTCGTCGCCGCCGAGCCGTGCGACCAGGTGCCCGCCCCGGCGCCCGTAGCCGGACTGGTCGGCGCACTGGGTCAGCCGGGAGGCGACGGCCGTCAGCAGCCGGTCGCCGACGCGGTGTCCGAGGGTGTCGTTGACGGCCTTGAAGCCGTCGAGGTCCAGGTAGCACAGGCCGATCCGGCCGGTGCCGCCGCCGTGGTCGTAGGAGGACGCCTCCAGGGCGGCGGAGAGCCGTTCGAAGAACAGCGCCCGGTTGGGCAGCCGTGTGACCGGGTCGTGCATCTGGAGGTGCCGCAGCCGGGCCTGGAGGTCGCGCCGGTCGCTGATGTCGGAGACGGACAGCAGGACGTTGCCGGTGCCCGGCACCGGTCCCAGGGTGACCTCGGTCCACAGCGAGTGTCCGTCGGGGTGCTTGAGGCGGCGGGTGCAGCGCAGCCGGGCCTGCCGTCCGCGCAGGACCTCCTGGTACGCGGCCCAGGTACGGGCCTCGGCGGCCAGGTCCACCAGGTCGGCGGCGCAGCGGTGGACGAGTGCGTGCGGTTCGCTGCCGAGCAGGCCGGCGAATGCCTGATTGGCCGTGACCACGTAGCCTTCGCGGTCCACGACCGCCATGGCGAGGTGGGCCGCGTTGAAGGCGGCCCGGTAGTCGCGCAGCTCGGACTCGGCGCGATGGGACGCCGACGGCACTGCCGGCACTGCCGGGTGACGCTCCGTAATGGCCGATCGGATGCTGTCGGCCGCCGAACCGGTTCCTTCTGAGGTTCCGCTCACCGTTGGCCCCGCAGTGTTCGTGAGTGTCCGTGCAGGAAAGTGTGCCGATCATAGAGGCTGTGGGGAGGCCCTATCCAGCGGCGTCACCGGTTGAGACGCGGAGGTTCGGTGTGATGACGGATCGTCGGACCAAGATCGCGTGATCGTTTCTGCGCGGCTCTGAGCGGCGCGTGGTCCCCACTGATCTCGGGTGATCGGTCGTGACGTTCCGTAGGCAACCGCGTGAACCCCGCGGGTCACCGGCTTGCCGCACCGCTCACTCGTGTGGGGCAGCGGAACAGGGCATTAGTAAGACAATCGCCTCAAGGTGGCTAAACAGGCACGAATCCACCACCGGAGGTCGATGTGACGCGACAGCAGACACCCGGGGGAGTGGACCGCTCTCGCGTCCGAAGTACCGCCGCGGCACTCACTTCCCTGACGGCGCTCGCCGCCATGTCGCTCGTCGCGGGTCCCGCGGTGGCCGACTCCGGCGCCGGGCCCTGCGCGCTGACCCGCACGGCCGCGCACCACTCGCTCGGGCTGGACACCTGGAACGGCGCCTACCCCAAGCCGGAGCGCACGCTCGACGCGGTCATGGTTTTCCTCTCCTTCCCCGACCACACCGGCACCCTGACCCCCGAACTGCTCACCCGTGACTACTTCCCCGCCACCAGCGACTTCTTCGAGCAGGCCTCGTACGGGCGGTTCCGCCTGGTCCCGCACCCGCAGAAGCAGTGGATCCGGATGCCCAAGCCGTCCACCGCGTACGGGATAAAGCGCGACTGGGCCCCCGGCGACCGGGCCGCCTACCTGCGGGACGCGGTCGCCGCGGCCGACGCCCAGGTGGACTTCGGCGCGTACGACGTCGTCTACTTCGTCGCCGACCCGGACGCGCCCGGGGTCGACTCCGACGCCACGAAGGTCGTGAACTTCGACCGCCCGATCGTCGCCGACGGCGCGGAACTGCGGCGGATCGTCACCGTCTTCGAACGCCACCCGCCGGACCGCAACGTGCTGGCCCACGAGACGGGGCACGTCTTCGACCTGCCGGACCTCTACCACCGGCCCACGGACGGCAAGGGCGACTGGGACACCTACGTCGGGGACTGGGACGTCATGGGCAGCCAGTTCGGGATGTCCCCGGACCTCTTCGCCTGGCACAAGTGGAAGCTGGGCTGGCTGGAGGCCTCCCAGGTGGACTGCGTGCAGTCGGGCTCGTCGCTGCACACCCTGCAGCCGCTGGGGCAGGCCCCGCCGAGCGGCGGCACGGGCGGCACCCGGCTCGCGGTCGTCCGTACGGGGCCCGGCAGCGCGATCGCCGTCGAGGCGCGGGGCTCGTCCGGCAACGACGGCGACAGCTGCACCGAAGGCGTGCTGGTCTACCGGGTGCGCAACGAGGCGGCGTCGGGAGGCGGCCCCATCGAGGTGCTGGACGCGCACCCGCAGACGGAGGCCTGCTGGGACCGCTCGGTGTACCCGCCGCTGGCGGACGCACCGCTGGAGGTGGGCGAGACGTACACGGTGCCGGGGGAGCGGATCACCATCGAGGTGGCCGACCGCACCCGGTCCGGCGCATACACGGTGAAGATCACGACATGACGAAGAAGGCCCCCCACTCGCGTGGAGGGCCTTCTTCCGTCTGTGCGCCGCCAGGGACTCGAACCCCGGACCCGCTGATTAAGAGTCAGCTGCTCTAACCAACTGAGCTAGCGGCGCTTGCTGACGAGGAAGACATTAGCAGGAGGATCGACGGAACGAAAAATCGATATCCCCAGGTCCCGTCGGTGTGGCGGTGCGCGCTGCCCGTACGAAGGCCCAGAGCAGCGCCTCCGGCCCGGGAAGCCAGGGCTCCCGCGCATCGGGGGCCACGACCCACCGCGACGGGCCGGGGCCGGCGGCGAGCGGCGGCACGGTGACGGCGTCGCCCCGGCCGTGGCACAGGGGCGCCGGGGCGGTGCGCGAGGCACCCCACTCCTCCCATGCCAGCAGGGCGGGCAGCCGGTGCGCGGTGCCGGGGGCGGCGAAGAGCAGCATCCGGCCGCGGTGCACGGCCACCGGGCCGGAGCCGGGGCCCTCGGCCCAGAGCAGGTCCAGGACGCGCCGCCCGAGGACCAGCGGGACGTTGACGACGTCGAAGACCTCCCCGCAGGGCAGCGTCGCCGACAGGCCGGGCCGGGCCTCCCACAGCGCGAGCGTGCGCCGGGGATACGCGGAGGCCGAGGTCAGCCAGGCGGCTCCCTGCGGCGTGACGTGCGTGGCGGGCGCGGTGCGCGTGCGCTCGCCGCGCGCATGGAGGGCGGTGCATCCGTGGGCCGTCGTCAGCGTCGTCATATGCCAAGGTCTACCCGCCGTAGCGGTCCGAACTCCAGGAGTTACCGAAAACCGGGACAGGGTGAGTAGGTCTGGAGTATGTTGCCCCCGCATATGCCGGGCCGCAGCGCCCCGGGGTGACGAGCCCGGCGGCCACGATGCCGGCCGCCCCGGCCGCTACGCCAGGTCGGCGCGGCCGTGCTGGAGGGTCTCGCCGAATTCGATCATCTTGCGGGCGTAGTCCTCCGTCCACTCCGCCCGTTCGGCGATGGCCGCGGCGGTGAGCCGGTCGAAGCGCCGCGGATCCGCCAGCTGGGCCGCCGCCAGGGCCTGGAACTCCACCGCCCGCTCCTGCGCCGCCCGGAAGGCGAGGGTCAGCTCGGTCGCGCGGGCCAGCAGCTCGCGCGGGTCCTCGATCGATTCCAGGTCGAAGAAGTGCTCCGGATCCGCCACGGCCTCCGAGGGCTCGAAGAGCAGAGGCGCCGGCCGCAGCCGCCGCTCGGTCCGCTCGGGCTCTGCCATCCCTGTCCTCCTGGTGCGCGTGCGAAATCCTTCCGGGCCACCGTCCATTGTCCAATGCCCCGCAAGGGCGCGCCCCGACGGGAGGGAACGCCTGTACGGAGAATGGGGCGCGCGAGCGGAGGGGTGGATCCGGTGGCGGGAGAGTCGTTCAGGTGATCGGCCGTCAGCCCCGCAAGGAGTACCGCCACCCGGCCGGAAGGCCGCTCAGGCGGTGACCGTGACCGCCTCCGCCGCGAGTTCCGCCTCGCGCTTCGCCGCCAGCTCGGCCACGTCGGCCAGTACGGCGGCCAGCTCGCCGGAGAGGGTCTCGGGGGCCTCGAAGCCCTCGGCGCCGATCAGCTTGCGGATGCCCGGGATCGCGACGGAGTGCTCGGCGGGCCGCATGCCGAGGCGGGTCAGGACGGGAAGCAGCATCTCGGCGGCCGGGGCGCCGCCGGTGGGGCCGGCGCTGTAGCTGACGATGCCGACCGGCTTGCCCTTCCACTCGTTGTAGAGGAAGTCGATGGCGTTCTTGAAGGGCGCCGTGAAGCCGCCGTTGTACATCGGCAGGACGAGGAGGAAGGCGTCGGCGGAGTCGACCAGGGCGCTCCAGTCGCGGGTGTGCTGATGGGCGTAGTTCCCGGTGGAGGCGTATTCGGGCTCGTCCAGGAAGGGCAGTGCGATCTCGGCGAGGTCGACCGGGGTGACCTCGAAGCCGCCGTGCTCGCGGGCCCGGCCGGTGACCCACTGGGCGAGCGGGCGGCCGGAGGAGGTGGGGCGGGTGGCGGCGGAGATGACGTGCAGGCGGGTCATGGGCGGACTCTCCCGATCGATGCGGTTGTTGATGTGTCACCTAATGAAAGCGTTATGTGTGTGACGTGTCAACAAGGTAGATGATGTGTCACCGATCTGGTTACAGTGGAAGACATGACCCCCGCATCCGAGCCCCGCTGGCTCACCGAGGCCGAGCAGGACGCCTGGTACGCGTGGCGGCGGATGTTCCCGCTGGTCAACGCGGAGATCGCCCGCGACCTGGGACAGGACAGCGGGCTCTCCGAAGCCGACTACGACGTGCTGTCCGTGCTCGGCTCCACGGACGGGCACCGCATGCGGATCAGCGCACTGGCCGACCTGATGCAGTGGTCGCGCAGCAGGCTGTCCCACCAGCTCACGCGCATGGAACAGCGCGGCGTCGTCCGCCGCGAGGACGTCGCGACCGACGGCCGGGGTGCCGAGGTGGTCCTCACCGCCGCCGGGGTGACCGCGATCACCGAAGCCGCACCGCTCCACGTGGAATCGGTGCGCCGCCACCTCATCGACATCCTGACCCCGCAGCAGCTCCAGGCCCTGGCCGAGGTCGGCGAGGTGCTCCGCCACCGCCTCGGGACCCCCCGCAAGGGCCGGCACTGAGCGGACCCCGCCCCGACCGGCGGGACCCCCCTACGGCCGCCAGCGCACCCGGTGCTCCGCCAGGTGCGCCAGGACCGAGTGGTTCGCCTCCCAGCCGTCCGGGAACTTCACCGTCACCCCGAGCTGCACCGGCTCCGTCGACGGGTGGTCGTCCAGCAGCTCCGCTATGCCCGCCCGGGCCACCACCACACAGGCGTGCCGGTGCCGCGAGGCCAGCACGCACAGCCGGCCCGTCTCCAGATGGAAGGCCGTCGCGTCCGGGCGCCCCGAGAGCGGGTGCAGGACCACCGTGAGGTCGTACTCGCGGCCCTGCAGCCGGTTCGCCGTGTCCACCGTGACCCCCGAGACCCCCAGCGAGGCCAGCGCCGCGCGGACCGCCGCCGCCTGGTCGCGGTGCGCAGTGCCGACCGCGATCCGGTCGGCCGTCAGCGCCACCGGCCCCGAGGACTGCTCGTCGGACGTCACCGCCCCCCGGTCCAGGGCCCGGCGCACCACCAGGGCCACCGCGCCGACCGCCTCCGGATCGGTCCGCGGCGTGTGCCGCGCAGGCAGCTCCAGCAGCCCCCAGCCCGCCTCCGCAGCCTCGTCCAGCACCCGGTCCGGGCCCGACCCGTCCGAGGCCACCCCGTACGACAGCCTCCGGTCGCCCGGCCCCGTACCGCTGCGGAACTGCGTGTACGGGTAGAACGCGCGGGACACCAGCGGCGCCGCCGTCGCCGGCAGCCGCCAGGACACCGGCAGCCGGTGCTGCGGCAGCTGCGGGTTGTGCGCCAGCAGCGTGCTCACCGCCGACGCCGACGGATCGTAGGACAACCCCGCCCACTGCTCCGCGCCGACCACGCTGAACGGGTCCAGCTGCCCCGGGTCGCCCACGAACAGCGCCCGCTCGAACAGCCCGGCCACCGCCAGCAGCGCGTCGGAGCGCATCTGGTACGCCTCGTCGACGATCGCGTGCTGCCAGGGCTCGACGTCCTTCACGAACGCCCACTTCGCCGCCGTCGAAATGGTGATCGGCAGCTCCGCGAGATCCCCGGGCTTCGCCGAGAGGGTCACCGACGGCAGCTCCCGCAGCGCCGGATCGTAGGAATCCCCCTCACTGCTGTGCAGCCGGCCGACCTTCAGCTCCGGATCCTTGTCGGCCAGCCGCAGCACCAGGTCGTCGACCTGCGCGTTCGTCTGTGCCACCACCATCAGCCGGCGCCCCGCGGCGGCCAGCTCCCGGGACGCCCGGACCACCAGCGTGGACTTGCCGGCCCCCGGCGGAGAGTCGACGACGACACCCCGCTCGGTCCCGTACAGGGTGTCGTGCAGGATCGCGGCGGTCGCCCGGGCGGCCGCCGCACCCGGGTCGAAGGCGGCGGGAGCGGACACAGGAGTCACAGGATGTCCTCGTCGGTGACGGCGTCGGGAAGGTGAACGGCGGACCCGGACCCCGGCGGGCCGCCATGGGTCCACGGCGTCCGCTCCGGGTCCGGGAGCTTCGGGCCACCGCGCGCGTCGTGCTCGAACAGCGTCCAGCACACGCGGTCGCCCTTCTCGGGCACGGAACCCGGCTCCGGGTCCCGGCCGCGGCCCATCTTGTCGAGGAGCCGCAGCACCACCTGCCCGTCCTCCTCGACACGGACGAACTGCGCGCTCTGCGGCCGCCCGTCCAGGGAGCGGTACACCTTCACCACGCCCCCGTCCGCGAGCTGCGGCCGGTCCTCCGTGGACACCGTCACCAGCGGACGCGGACTCGGCCGCTTCGACTCCGTCCACTCCATCACCACCTCGGTGACCTCGCCCGCGAAGGCCTCGCCCGCCAGCCGCCGGCCCGCCATGACGAGCGGGTCGTCCAGCGCCTCCTGGGCGTCCAGCCGCACCTGCTCGGTCTCCCGCGTGGCCAGCTTCTGGGCCGCCGTCACCGCGTCGTCGCGGCGCGGCTGCGGCGGCTCGCCCGCCCGCACGCGGTCCCGGTGCCCCGTGTACGACCAGCGGTCGCGCGCCCAGCGCTCCTGCGCCCGCTCGCCCGGCGGCAGCCCGCGGACCAGGTCGATCGCCTCCCACGTCGCCCACCAGGTGCTCGACATCTGGTCCACGACCAGCCGGCGCACGGCCCGTTCGGCCGTCCGCACCTCACGGTCGTCGTCCCCCGGCCCGGCCGCCAGGGCCGCGCGCGCCGCGTCGTAGCGGGCGATGGCCGGCGCCAGCAGCTTGTTGTCGAAGGCCGGGTCGGTGGCCGGACCGGCCGGAGGGCACAGCAACTGGCCGTGCTCGTCCCGGCCCAGCTCCGCACGCAGGGCCGCCTCCGCCCCCGACCCGCCCCCCGGCGGGGCGATCCAGGCCAGGAGCGCGCCCAGGTGCTGGTCCTCCAGATTGCTCTGGCCCGTCGCCCAGTGCCGGGACAGCAGATCCGTCGCCGACAGCAGCATCGAGGACCCGGGCACCCGCGCGCGCTCACCGAGGTGCGTGAACCAGCGGCCCAGCAGCGGCACCCGCGACGGCGCCGGGAAGGGATTGTCCGGATCCTCCTCCGCGGTGCGCCGGAACCTCATCGACCGCCCGAGCAGGCGGACGTACTCGATGCCCGCCCGGCTCGGCACGATCAGCTGCGGGGCGTCGACGCACAGCTCCGTCTCCACCTTGACCCTCTTGCCCGTCTCCGGATCGGTCTCGGTGCGCTCGGCCGGCTCCACCGCGTCGGCGTACGCCTCGATGTGCGCCAGCACGTGCACGGCGAGGTCGGCGAGGAACGCCCAGCGCAGGTCCCGGTCACGGGGCTGGGGTATCACGAAGACGCGCGGATCGTGCCGGTCGGTGCCGACCAGCGCGCCCAGCGGGGCCCCGGCCTCACCGGCCGTCGTCAGCGGCACGAAGACCAGCGGCTTCTCGCTCAGGTGACGGTGGCGCACCGTCGCGATCGGCTGGGCGCGGCCCGCGCGGACGGCCTCCAGCCGGGCCAGGGTGCTCAGCAGGGGCATTCGGGGATCTCCGGAGCGTGCGGACGGGGACGGGCGGCAGCGGCCTCCAGCGCCTCGGCGCGCAGCCGGGCCGCGCGGTGCAGGGCGGCGGCGGTGGGGTCCTCGGCGCACCCGCCGCCGGCGGCCGCCGCGAGGGCCTCCTCGACGGTGGTCAGCGAGCCCAGCTCACCCCGCACGGAACGGCCCAGCGCGGTCACCTCGTCGGCGGCGCGGGCCCGCTCCCGGCAGTGGAAGGCCAGCTCGCAGGCGGCCAGGCACTCGGGGGCGTAGGCGGCGTCCACCGCGGACACCGCCTCGGCCAGCTCCTCGGCGGTCCGCTCCGGGTCGAAGCTGAGCCCCTCGGGCAGCGCGGCGGCCAGCTCCTCGACCCGGGTCAGCCGGTCCAGCTGGCGGCGGGTCACCGAGCGCTCGCGGCGGATGTCGACGGGGGCGGCCGTGGGCAGGTTGGAGAAGTCCTTCGGGCAGACCAGCAGCACGGTGTGCCCGACCTCGGCGCCGGCCAGCTTCCCGGCGGTCCGCTCCAAGGCCAGGACGTAGACGGCGGCCTGCCGGGCCGCCGCGCCCACCTTCGCGGCGTCCGCGGCCGCGTCGATCATGGGGAACGACTTGATCTCCACCACGGTCCAGCGGCCGTCGGGGTGCACGACCACGGCGTCCGGCTCCAGATAGGCCGGGGAACCGGCCACCTCCAGGGCCAGCATCGGGTGGTCCAGCAGCGTCCACTCCTCCGCCGCGGTGGCCTCGCGCAGGGCCAGGGCGGTCCGCGCGGCGCGGCCCTCGGGCCCGGCGGCCGTCAGGTCGGGAACGCGGGCGCCGGCCCCGGGCGGCTCGGCGGCCGGATCCAGATGCCCGTGGACCAGCCGCAGCAGCTCGGCGCCGCCGTCGCCCTTCACCTTCGCCTCGAAGGAGTTCCCGCGGACGATGGCGAACTGCGACTGCCCGAAGGCGGCGGGCGAGCCGAGGGCCGTGGCCAGGGCGTTCTTGTCCACACCGGCGCCGTCGAGCAGGGCGCGTCTGCCGCAGCCGGGGTTGGCGGCCAGGGCCGCCAGCGCCCGGGCGTCGAGCGGGCGGGGCTGTACGTCAGGACCTCGCAGGCCGGCGAGCCGCTGCCGCAGCGTGGTCGGCTGCGCGGGACTGCGGGGCGGGTAAGAGCTCACCCGCGGAAGTGTCCCATCCGCCACTGACAATCGTGTGCGGAGTGCGGAAACGGGCCGCTGGGAGGGGCGGCCGGGAGCGTGATGGATGATGGGCGGACGAGGAAACGCACCGATCGGGAGATTCGCATGGCCCCCCGCATCCTGCTGGCCCGCCACGGCCAGACGGCGTGGTCCCAGCTCGGCAAGCACACCGGACGCACGGACGTGCCGCTGCTGGAGGAGGGCAAACAGGGCGCGCAACTGCTCGGCGACCGCCTGGCCCGCGACCCGTGGAAGGGCCTGCCCGGCCTGGAGGTGCGCACCAGCCCGCTGGTCCGCGCGAGCGAGAGCTGCGACCTGGCCGGCTTCGGCGCCCGGGCCGAACCGTGGGACGCGCTGCTGGAGTGGGACTACGGCGAGTACGAGGGCATGACCCCGGCCGAGATCCAGGCGGTCCGGCCGGGCTGGCTGATCTGGCGCGACGGCGTCCCGGGCGGCGAGTCGGTGGCCGACGTCTCGGCCCGTGCCGACGAGGTGGTGGCGTGGGCGCGCTCGGCGGAGCGGGACGTCCTGGTCTTCGCCCACGGACACATCCTGCGCACGCTGGCCGCGCGCTGGCTGGGCTTCGACGCGTCCTTCGGCGCCCGCATCCGCCTGGAGCCGACGTCCCTCTCGGTCCTGGGCTGGGCGTACGGAGCACCGGCCCTGGAGCGCTGGAACGACACGGGCCACCTGGACGCCGATCCGCTCCCGCGGGGGTAGCAGTCCGGGCCGCCCTTGCCGCCCGGCGGGGTACGGGGCCCCTGCGGGGTTGCTCCGCGGGGTCCGGTCGTGGCGGTCCCCTGCGGGGTGGCTGGGCGGTGGTCCGGTCCACCGGAGTCGTGCGGCGGGGCCGGGGTATGGGGCGTGGTGCGGTGCCCCTGCGGGGTTGCTGTGCCGGGTCGGGACCGTGCGGCGGGTCCCCTGCGGGGCTGCTCGGGGGTCCGGTCGGCCGGAGTGTGCGGCGGGGGCGGGGTACGGGTGTGGTGCGGGTGGGTCGGGGTGCCGGGCAGGGGTATCTCCTCGGCTCGGCGCGTGCTGCCCGGGCCCGGCCAGGCGGCCCTGGTC
>NZ_JOBX01000047.1:0-54226 GCF_000720645.1 Streptomyces sp. NRRL S-378 | reverse complement strand
GAGCCGAGGAGACACCCCGGGCCGGCACCGCTCCCCGACCCCCACCACCGAGCCGCCCGCAGGGCAAGCCGCTCCCCGACTCAGACCGACCACGCCCGGCCGGAGCCGGAGCCGGAGCCGGACCGCCGAGCCCGCCCGCAAGGCACCACGCCGGAGCCGAGGCCGGACCCCCCGAGCCGCCTGCAGGGCACCGCGCCGGAGCCGAGGCCGGACCGCCGAGCCCGCCCGGCCGGAGCCAGAGCCGACCGCCGAGCCGCCCGCAGGGCGCCACGCCGGGGCCGGACCGCCGAGCCGACCGCAGGGGCCTAGGCGTCCAGGCCGATGGCGAACGCCGCTTCCAGGTCGTGCTGGGAGTACGTGCGGAACGCCACGTGCGTGTCCGTCGCCTCGACGCCCGGGATCTTGCTGATGCGGCCGGGGATGATGTCGGCCAGGTTCTCGTGGCGGTTCACGCGGACCAGCGCGATCAGGTCGTACGTCCCCGTGACGGAGTAGACCTCGCTGACGCTGTCCAGCGCGGCGATGGACTCGGCGATCTCGGGGATGCGGTCCACGCTGGTCTTGATGAGCACGATCGCGGTGATCACGGCTGGCTGTCTCCCTCGGTGGCCGTCGCTGGTCGCCTCACTCTAGTCGTACCCCGATAGCGGGCCCATGCGGAGAGGAAGCCGAGCGAGAACCCCACCAGATGGGCCAGATAGGCGACCCCCGGCCCGCTGTCGGCGCGGTGCGCCGCAACCCATTGGAGGGCGAACCAGAACAGCAGCACGATCCACGCGGGGAAGCGCAGCGGAAGGAAGAAGAGGAACGGGAACAGGCTCGTCACCCTCGCCCGCGGGAGCAGGAAGAGGAAGGCGCCCAGGACGGCCGAGATCGCGCCGGACGCGCCGACCAGCGTCTGCGCGGACTCCGCGTTGGCCGCCGCGTACGCCGCCAGCGCCAGGTAGCCCGTACAGAGGTAGAAGACGAGGAACGCCGTACGGCCCATCCGCTCCTCGGCCATCGCGCCGAAGACGAAGAGGAAGAGCATGTTCCCGAGCAGGTGCAGCCAGCTGCCGTGGACGAACAGCGCGGTCAGTGGCGTCAGCCAGGCGCGAGGGGTGTCCGTGAAGAGCTCGTCCGGGACCACGCCCCAGCGCCGGAAGTACGCGGTGCCCGCGGCCAGCAGCCCGTCGCCGGTTCCGTAGACGGGATTGAGCCCCGACGCGGGACTCAGGACGAACACCACCGCACAGCCCGCGATCAGCGCATGGGTGACCACCGGTCCCCGGGCAGTTTCGCGCACGGTCCGCCACCTTACGATCATGTGACAGAGCATGACGCAACGCGACCCCCCTGGAGCGGTGGCAGGCCGTAGGGTTACGAGCTGCGGTGCTCAGGCCGACGCGGACGGCCGAACGGACCGCTTTAATTGAATCAGCTACGAAGGAGAGAGCAGCCAGATGACGGTTCCCCTGCCGACCGACTCCACGCGGTGGCGCTGCACCCTGTGCGGCAACCTCACGCGCTTCGACGTCACCCGTTCGTCGAAGGTCGTCGAGTACATCCACCTGGACCTTGCCGGGGAGCCCAAGGTCGAGGAGCGCGAGGTGGTCAATGAGACCATCGAGTCTGTCCGCTGTCGCTGGTGCAACGCGGTGGACCAGATCGAACTCGTGGACAGGCCGGGCGCGGACTCCTGACGGAGCCCCGCCCGCAGGCAGACCATCACGGTAGGGGTGACGGATTGTGGAGCCAGCAAGCGGCGCCGGGCCGGCCGACGCGGCCGACGACGCCGCGGAGGCGCTCGACCGCCCGCTGCCGGAAGGCGTGCGGCGCCGGGTCGTCGCGCTCGTCTCGGACGCCTTCGGCGCGCTGACGGTCGCGGACCTGCCGGCGCAGCTGCGCCAGTACGCCCGGTTCACCCCGACCCGGCGCGCCAAGTTCGCGGGCAACGCCATGGCCGCCGCGGTCGAGACCGACCCGGTGTTCCGCAGCAGGGTCGCCGAGAAGCTGCGCGAGGCGCAGTCGGACCTGGCCGGCGCGCTGGAGTCCGGCGCGCCGCCGGCCGCCGCGGACCCGCTGGACGTGGCGGCCGCCGCTTTCGTCCTGCGGCCCGCGGGATGGGTCAAGCTGGTGGCCGCCGCGGGCGAGGAGGCGCAGCGCGCCGACGCCGAGCGGGTCGGTGAGGAGAGCCGGCGCGAGCTGGAGCGGCTGCGCGAGGAGCTGGAGCACGTACGGGAGCTGCAGCGCACGGGCGGTGAGCAGGTACGGGCCGAGCTGGAGGCGGCGCGCAAGGAAGCGGAATCGCTTCAGCGCCGGCTGCGCAGTGCCCTCAGCGACGTCAAGCGCGGCGAGGCGGCCCTGCGCAAGGTGACCGCCGAGATCGACGGGATCCGCGGCGAGGCCGCGACCCGCGTGGCGGCCGCCGAGAGCGAGAACCGGCGGCTCAAGTCCCGTCTCTCGGAGGTGGAGACGGCGCTGGAGACCTCGCGCCGGGCCACCCGCGAGGGGCGCAGCATCGAGGACATGCGGCTGCGGCTGCTGCTCGACACCGTGCTGGACGCGGCGCAGGGGCTGCGCCGCGAGCTGGCGCTGCCGCCGGTGAACACCCGCCCGGCCGACACGGTGGACGCGGTGGAGCCGGGCCGGATGACGCCGAAGGACATCGCGGCGCGCGCCCTGTCGGAGACCGATCCGGCGCTGCTGGACCAGTTGTTGGCGCTGCCCCAGGCCCATCTGGTGGTCGACGGCTACAACGTGACCAAGACCGGCTATCCGACGATGCCGCTGGAGAAGCAGCGGCTGCGACTGCTGGGCGGGCTGTCGATGCTGGCCGCGCAGACGGGCGCGGAGATGACCTGTGTCTTCGACGGTGCGGAGCTGGCGGCCCCGGTGCTGCTCGCGCCGCCGCGCGGCGTGCGGGTGCTGTTCTCCAAGGCCGGGGTGACGGCCGACGAGCTGATCCGGCAGCTGGTGCGGGCGGAGCCGCCGGGCCGGCCGGTGGTCGTGGTGTCCACGGACCGGGAGGTCGCCGACGGGGTGGCCAAGGCCGGAGCGCGGCCCGTAACGTCCGCTTTGTTGCTGAAGCGGCTTTCGCGCGTTTCCTAACTCCCGCGGCGAATGCCGGAATTGGTGGGTTCTGTGGAGGACGCACCGTCAAGTACCCGGCACGGAGCGTGCGCTGAAGGTAAAGAACCTGGTCGGGGCCCGAGTTTTTTCCCGACAGGATTTGAACTGATCACAGCCGGGTCACTAGGGTCTGCTCAAACCTTCGTGCGGTGGATCACTCATTCGGGGTGGCAGCGAAGGTGCTGCCGAGTTGCGTTCTTCGGCGGCTCCAGGAAGAAGGAGATCGCCTTCGTGGCGTCCCACCGTCGACCCAAGCAGCCGACCCGCGCTCGTGTGACCGTGCTCACCTCCGTCGCGGCCGCAGCCGTCGCCCTCACGGCGCAGAGCGCCTCCGCCGCGCCGGCGAAGCCGAGCAAGGACGAGGTCAAGAGCCAGGTCGACGCCCTCTACGAAGAGGCGGAGCAGGCCACCGAGAAGTTCAACGGGGCCAAGGAGCGCCAGGCGACGCTCGAGAAGGAGATCGGGCAGATCCAGGACCAGGTCGCGCGCGGCCAGAGCGAGCTCAACGAGCTGCGCAGCGTGCTCGGTTCGATGGCGAGCGCCCAGTACCGCAACGGCGGCATCGACCCCTCCCTCGCCCTCCTCCTCTCCGAGGACCCCGACAGCTACCTCGACAAGGCCTCCTCCCTGGAGCACCTGAGCGGCAAGCAGGTCGAAGCGGTCCAGAAGATCCAGGCGAAGCAGCGCACCCTCGCGCAGCAGCGTCAGGAGGCTTCCGGCAAGCTCACCGACCTCGACGCCACCCGCAAGGAGCTCGCCGAGAAGAAGAAGGTCTCGTCCGAGAAGCTCGCCGCCGCCCAGGCCCTCCTCAACACCCTCACGGCGCAGGAGCGTGCCGCGCTGAAGGACGAGGAGACGCGCGCCAGCCGCGCCGACGGCCAGCGCGTCGACCTCGGCGACGTCAAGGCCTCCGGCCGCGCCGGAGCCGCCCTCGCGGCCGCCAAGACCAAGGTCGGCAGCGCGTACATCTCGGGCCACGAGGGCCCCAGCTCCTTCGACTGCTCCGGGCTGACGCAGTGGGCGTACAAGCAGGCCGGCGTCAACATCAGCCGCGTCACCTACACCCAGGCCAACGACGGCACCCGCATCGGCCGCAGCCAGCTCCAGCCCGGTGACCTGGTCTTCTTCTACGGGGACCTGCACCACGTCGGCCTCTACGCCGGCAACAACATGACGCTGCACGCCTCGAACCCGCGCGGCGGCGTCAAGTACGAGTCGATGGACAACATGCCGTTCCAGTTCGGCGTCCGCATCGGCTGACGGCCGACGGACGCGCCGTACGCCGCCCATCCGGGCGAATTCCACGGCCCCGCTCCGACCACACGCCCCGCCGGTGACCTGCGTCTCCGGCGGGGCGTCGGCATGTGCCCCCGCCACCGGTCGTTGGTCGGTGCGTGGCCGCACGGCTACTGTCTGCCAGCGCGGAACCCGGCACACGGCCGTCCACGGGGGCGGACCCGGGCCCGCCCAGCGGAAGGGAGCGGGTTCACATGGCGTCCCATCGTCGGCCCGGGCTCGGCGGCCTCGACCGGAACACCAAGGTCACCGTCCTCACCGCCGCCGCGGCCACCGCCGCGGTCGCCATGGCGGGCGCACCCGCGGGCGCGGCCCCCGGCCTCCCGCACGAGCCCGGTGGCGGCACGAGATCCGGCGTGAGCGCCCAGGTCGACCGGCTCTTCGAGGAGGCCGAGCAGGCCACCGAGCACTTCAACGAGGCGGGCGAGAAGGCCGACAGGCTCCGCACCGAGGTCAACCGGGCCCAGGACGCGGTCGCCCGCGGCCAGGAGCGCATCAACACCATGCGCGGCGTCCTCGGCACCTTCGCCGGGGCCCAGTACCGCAGCGGCGGCATCGACCCCGCCGTCGCACTGATGCTCGCCCAGGACCCCGACTCCTACCTGGAACAGGCTGCCGCCCTGGACCGGCTGACCGAGCGCCAGGCCCGCCGGCTCGACGAACTGCGCCACGAGCAGCGCCGGCTCGGCCAGGTGCGTGCGGAGGCCTCCCGCAAACTCGCCGAACTCGACGCCCTGCGCTCCGACGTCGCCCGCCACAAGCGCGCCGTCACCGCCAAACTCGCCGCCGCCCAGCGGCTCCTCAACTCCATGCCGTCCGAGGAGCGGGCCGACTTCGAGCGCTCCTCGCGTTCCGGCGGGCGCCACGAAGCCCTGCCCGACCTGGGTCCGCTGGGCGGTGACGGCCCCTCCTCCGGCCGCGCCGCAGCGGCCGTGATGGCGGCCCGGGCCGCCGTCGGCCGCCCGTACGTGTGGGGCTCCACGGGCCCTTCCGGCTTCGACTGCTCCGGGCTGATGGTCTGGTCCTACCGGCAGGCGGGCGTCTCGCTGCCGCGCACCTCGCAGGCCCAGCGGCACGCCGGGCGCCAGGTGCCGCTCTCGCAGGCCCGCCCGGGCGACCTGGTGACGTACCGCTCCGACGCCAGCCACGTCGGCATGTACGTGGGCAACGGCCAGGTGGTCCACGCCCCCTACCCCGGAGCCCGGGTGCGCTACGACCCGGTCGGGATGATGCCGGTGTCGGCGGTGACCCGCCCCTGACCCGGCCGGCGGCGGACCGGCCCCCGCCGCCCCCGCCGTCCGCGGCACCCTGCGTACGATCGGCGGATGCTCCCCGTCCGCCGTCCGACGCGCGCCCTGCCGCTCGTGGTGCTCCTGCTGTGCGCGCTGCTCGCCGGATGCGGTCCGGGGCCGGCCGGCCCCGCCGACACCGTCGGGCGCGACGTCCGGAAGGCCGTCGCCGACTGGTCGCGGGCGACCCCCGAGGGGCTCGCCGGGATTCCCTTCGCCGAGCGGTCGTACGAGGTCTCCTCGGTGCGGCGGGACGGCGCGCGGGCCGTCGCCACGGCCCGGCTGCGCCACCGGCTGGCCGGCTACGACACGGCGCCCGAGGAGTCCGCGCGCGAGGTGGACCTCGTCCGGGAGGGCGGGGTCTGGCGGGTCACCGGCGACCGGCCCGCGCCGGGCGCCCTGCCGCAGCTGTGGGACCTGGGCCCGGTGCAGGTGGCCGCCGGTACGCGTTCCCTGGTCCTCGGCGGGGCCGGGCAGAGCGCCGGGACGCTGCGGGACATCGCGGCCGAGGCCGACCGGGCGGTTCCCGCGGCGAGCGCGGCCTGGCCCGGGCCCTGGGCGGGGCGGGTGGTCGTCCTGGTCCCCGGCTCCCTGGACGCGATGGCACGGCTGCTGGGCCGCCCCGCCGACACCTACCGGGGGCTGGGCGCCGTCACCACCGGCCGGGTGGGCACCGGCCCGGCTCCCGCGGACCGGGTCGTGGTCAATCCTGAGGGGTACGCCGGGCTGGGCGCGGAGGGCCGCCGGATCATCCTGACCCACGAGGTCACGCACGTGGCCACGCGCTCGGCGACCTCCGCCACCACCCCGCTGTGGCTCTCCGAGGGCTTCGCGGACTGGGCGGCCTACCGGGGCGCCGCCACGGCCCCCGAACGGGCCGCCCCGGCGCTCGCCCGGGCGGTGCGGCGCGGTGCGCTGCCCGGGGAGCTGCCCCGGACGGAGGACTTCGCCTTCGGCGGTGACCCGGAGGCGACGGCGCGGGCGTACGAGGGCGCATGGCTGGCCTGCCGGCTGATCGCGGCGAAGTGGGGCGAGGAGGCCCTGGTGGAGCTGTACGGGCGGGCCGGCCGCGAACCGCTGGAGACCGCGCTGCGGGCGACCCTCGGGGTGGACGGGGCCGGGCTGACGAAGGCCTGGCAGGAGTCCCTTCGCGAGGAGCTGCGCTGAGCGGGTACTGTCGGCAGGCGATGCACAAGACCCTGATCGTGACCAACGACTTCCCGCCGCGTCCGGGCGGCATCCAGGCCTTCCTCCACAACATGGCGCTACGGCTGGATCCCGACCGGGTCGTCGTCTACGCCTCCACGTGGAAGCACAGTGCGGAGGGCCGCGAGGCCACCGCGGCCTTCGACGCGGAACAGCCGTTCCAGGTGGTCCGCGACCGTACGACGATGCTGCTGCCGACCCCGCGCGTGACACGGCGGGCCGTGGGCCTGCTGCGTGAACACGGCTGCGAGTCGGTGTGGTTCGGGGCCGCCGCCCCGCTCGGGCTGATGGGTCCGGCGCTGCGGCGGGCGGGCGCCCGGCGGATCGTGGCGACCACCCACGGGCACGAGGCGGGCTGGGCCCAGCTGCCGGCCGCGCGGCAACTGCTGCGGCGGATCGGCGAGGGCACGGACACGCTGACGTACCTGGGGGAGTACACGCGCTCCCGGATCGCCTCGGCGGTCACCGACCGGGCGGCGGCGCGGATGGTCCAACTCCCGCCGGGGGTGGACGAGAAGACCTTCCACCCCGCGTCGGGCGGCGACGAGGTGCGGGCCCGGCTCGGCCTGACGGACCGGCCCGTGGTGGTGTGCGTGTCGCGGCTGGTCCCGCGCAAGGGCCAGGACACGCTGATCGAGGCCATGCCGCGGATCCTGGCCGCGGTCCCCGACGCCGTGCTGCTGATCGTCGGCGGCGGCCCGTACGAGGCGGACCTGCGCGCGCTGGCCGCGGCCACGGGCGTGGCGTCGTCGGTGGTCTTCACCGGGGCGGTCCCGTGGTCCGAGCTGCCCGCGCACTACGGCGCGGGCGACGTCTTCGCCATGCCCTGCCGGACCCGGCGCGGTGGCCTCGACGTGGAAGGGCTCGGCATCGTCTACCTGGAGGCCTCGGCGACGGGTCTGCCGGTGGTCGCGGGCGACTCGGGCGGAGCGCCGGACGCGGTGCTGGACGGCGAGACCGGCTGGGTCGTGCGGGGCGGTGAGCCCGAGGAGGCCGCGGACCGGATCGCGGCCCTGCTGCAGGACCCGGACCTGCGCGCCAGGATGGGCGAACGCGGCCGCGCCTGGGTCGAGGAGAAGTGGCGCTGGGACCTCCTGGCGGACCGCCTGCGCGAGCTGCTGTAGCGGGGCGGTCCGGCGGGCGCCGCCATGTCTGACTGTTCCTCGGATGTCTGTCAATACCGCGTCTGGGCGGACGGCCGGATTCCGCTCATGATGCGGCCATGACACCCAACCTGACGCGCCGTCACATGCTGGGTCTCGGCGCCCTTTCGACCGCCGCCGCCCTCGGTTTCACCCGGATCGGGGCGGCCTCCGCCGCCGCCGTCGAGCCCGCCGCCGCCCCCTACGCCCCCGCCGTCGTCGTCGGCTCGGGCTACGGCTCCGCCGTCGCCGCCCTGCGGCTGGGGCAGGCGGGCGTGCGGACCGTCGTCCTCGAAATGGGCCGGCTCTGGGACACCCCCGGACCGGACGGCAAGGTCTTCCCCTCCACCTCCGCCCCCGACCACCGCTCCATGTGGTTCCGCACCCGCACCGAGGCCCCGCTCGCGCAGTTCCTCTGGCTCGACGTGGTCAACCGCGACATCAGCCCGTACCCCGGCGTCCTGGACCGGGTCAACCACGGCGCCATGTCCGTCTACGTGGGACGCGGCGTCGGCGGCGGTTCGCTCGTCAACGGCGGTATGGCGCCCACCCCCCGGCGCTCGTACTTCACCGAGGTCTTCCCGGGCGTCGACGCCGACGAGATGTACGGCACCTACTACCCCCGCGCCCGCGCCATGCTCGGCGTGAACGACATCGACCCCGCCTGGTTCGAGTCCACCGAGTGGTACCGGTTCGCCCGGATCTCCCGCAAGCACGCCCACAACACCGGCCTGAAGACCGTCTTCGTCCCCAACGTCTACGACTTCGGCCACATGAAGCGCGAGGCGGCGGGCACCGCGCCCCGCTCGGCACTGGCCGGGGAGGTCATCTACGGAAACAACCACGGCAAGAAGAGCCTCGACAAGACCTACCTCGCCGCCGCCGTCGGCACCGGCAACGTCACCATCGAGACCATGCAGCGCGTGGTCGGCGTACGGCCCGACCCGGCCGGGGGGTACGTCCTGACGGTACGGACCAGCGACGTGACCGGAAGGGTCACCCAGGTCCGCGAACTCGGCTGCCGGCAACTCTTCCTCGGCGCCGGCAGCCTCGGTACCACCGAGATCCTGCTGCGGGCCCGCGAGACCGGCGCGCTGCCCGCGCTCAGCGAGCAGGTCGGGCGCGGCTGGGGACCCAACGGCAACGTCATGACCGCACGCGCCAACCACCTCTGGGACACGGTCGGCGCCCACCAGGCCACCATGCCCGCCCTCGGCATCGACGACTGGGACAACGCCGCGAACCCGGTCTTCGCCGAGATCGCCCCGCTCCCCATGGGCCTCGAACACTGGATCTCGATGTACCTGGCCATCACCAGGAATCCGGAGCGCGGGCACTTCACCTACGACGCGGCCACCGACTCCGCCCGCCTCAACTGGCGGCGGGAGCAGAACACGCCCGCGGTCGACGCGGCGAAGAACCTCTTCGACCGCATCAACCGGCGCAACTTCACCATCTACCGCTACGACCTGTTCGGCGGGAACAGGGCCTTCGCCGACGACTTCACCTACCACCCGCTCGGCGGCTGCGTCCTCGGGGACGCGACCGACGCCTACGGGCGGGCCAAGGGGTACCAGGGGCTGTACGTGGTGGACGGCTCCCTGGTCCCGGGGTCGCTCGGCGTGAACCCGTTCGTCACCATCACCGCCCTCGCCGAGCGGAACATGGCACGGATCCTCGCCGAGGACCTCCGCTAGCCGGGGCCGCGGTCAGCCGCGGTAGAGCGCCTCGATCTCGTCCGCGTAGTCCTTCGCCACCACGTTGCGCTTGAGCTTCAGCGACGGCGTGATGTGACCGGACTCCTCCGTGAACTGGGAGGGCAGAATGCGGAATTTCCGCACCGATTCCGCCTTGGAAACCGCCGCGTTGCCGTCGTCGACGGCCTGCTGGACGGCGGCGATCAGCTCCGCGTCCTCGCGCAGCTCCGCCGCCGTCACACCCGCCGGCTTGCCGTTCTCCGCCGCCCAACGGCCGAGGAACTCCTCGTCGATCGTGACCAGCGCCGCCACGAACGGCCGCCCGTCGCCGACCACCATGCACTCCGCGACCAGCGCGTGCGCCCGGATCCGGTCCTCGATCACCGCGGGGGCCACGTTCTTGCCGCCCGCCGTGACGATGAGCTCCTTCTTGCGGCCCGTGATCGTGAGGTAGCCGTCCTCGTCGAGGGTGCCGACGTCGCCGGTGTGGAACCAGCCGTCGGTCAGCGCCTCGGCGGTCGCCGTCTCGTTCTTCCAGTACCCCGTGAAGATCTGCTCGCCGTGCAGCAGCACCTCGCCGTCGTCCGCGATGCGCACCACGGAGCCCGGCATGGGCTGGCCGACCGTACCGATCTTCTGCTTGTCCCACGGGTTGAAGGTCGTCGCCGCACAGGACTCCGTCAGGCCGTAGCCCTCCAGGACCGTGAAGCCGATGCCGCGGAAGAAGTGGCCCAGCCGCTCGCCCAGCGGGGCACCGCCGGAGATCGCGAACTCGCCGCGGCCGCCGAGGACCGCGTGCAGCTTGCTGTAGACGAGCTTCGAGAAGACCTTGTGCTTGAGCTTCAGCCCGAAGGACGGGCCGCGCGGGGTGTCCAGCGCCCGGCTGTAGGCGATGGCCGTGTCGGCCGCCGCGTCGAAGATCCTGCCCTTGCCCTCGGCCTGCGCCTTGGCGCGCGCCGAGTTGTAGACCTTCTCGAAGACCCTGGGGACGCCGAGGATCAGCGTGGGCCGGAAGGACTGCAGCTCGTCGGTGAGGTTCTTGATGTCCGGTACGCAGCCCAGGCGGATCGGCGCCAGCACGGCCGCCACCTCCACCAGGCGCCCGAAGACGTGCGCGGCCGGCAGGAACAGCAGCACCGAGCACTCGCCGGTCTTGAACAGCGGCTTCAGGCGCTCCACCGCGTTGCCGCACTCCGCGAAGAAGTTGCGGTGGCTCAGCACGCAGCCCTTGGGGCGGCCGGTGGTGCCCGAGGTGTAGACGATGGTGGCCGGGTCGTCGGCGTTCGCGAGGCTGCTGCGCTCGTCGACCTCGGCGTCGGTGACGGCCGCGCCCGCGGCCTTCAGCGCCTCCACGGCGCCCTGCTCGATCTCCCAGACGTCGCGCAGCTCCGGCAGGCGGTCGCGCAGCGAGGCCACGGCCTTGCCGTGCCCGGCGTTCTCCACGACGGCGGCCACCGCGCCGGAGTCGCCGAGGATCCACTGGATCTGCTCGGGGGAGCTGGTCTCGTACACGGGGACGGTGACGCCGCCCGCGCTCCAGATCGCGAAGTCGATCAGCACCCACTCGTAGCGGGTGCGGGAGATCAGGGCGACCCGGTCGCCGGGCCGGACGCCGGCCGCGATCAGGCCCTTGGCCGTGGCGCGCACCTCGGCCAGGAACTCGGTCGCCGTCACGTCCTGCCACCGGCCGTCGGCCTTCCGGCTCATGACGGCGGTGTCTGGGTGCTGGGCGGCGTTGCGGCGGATGAGATCCGTCAGATTCCCGTCCGACGGGACCTCATACAGGGCCGGAAGGCTGAACTCGCGCAAGACTGCTGCTCCTCTGGGCGCCATCGCCACCATGTGGACCGACCGGACGTTACCCACCGGTAGTGGGTTCCCGATAGAGGGAACCGGCCAGATGTTCCGTGCGTCACATTCTGCACTCGCACGGTCCGGCCCCGACGCGCCGACAGTAGTCGACCCCCTCGGAGACTCGGAAGTAACCGCAGGTAGGCCCCGCTTTCACAAGCCCACTACCAGGTCCTCACCAGCCCCCCTAGGGTTGGCCGCATGGCTGGCAGCATGCGGGACGGGAAGAACGGCACGAGCGGATCGAGCCGCACACGGGTCCACGTCGTGAGCGACGTGCACGGCAACACCGAGGCCCTCGCCCGCGCCGGCGACGGCGCGGACGCCCTGATCTGCCTCGGCGACCTCGTCCTCTTCCTCGACTACGCCGACCACTCGCGCGGGATCTTCCCCGATCTCTTCGGCGTCGACAACGCCGACCTCATCGTCGAGCTGCGCACCCAGCGCCGTTTCGAGGAGGCCCACGCCCTCGGCCGGCGCCTGTGGGCGGGCCTGGACCGCGAGCGCATGATCGAGGACGCGGTACGCCGCCAGTACGCGGAGATGTTCGCCGCCTTCCCCCGCCCCACCTACGCCACCTACGGCAACGTCGACATCCCGGCCCTGTGGCCCGAGTACGCCGACCGCCACGGCCTCACCGTCCTCGACGGACAGCGGGTCGAGATCGCCGGCCGCGTCTTCGGCTTCGTCGGCGGCGGACTCCCCTCCCCCATGCGCACCCCCTACGAAGTGGACGTGGAGGAGTACGCCGCCAAGGTCGAGGCCCTCGGCGAGGTCGACGTACTGTGCTCGCACATCCCGCCGGAGGTCCCCGAGCTCTGCTACGACACCGTCGCACGCCGCTTCGAACGCGGCAGTGAGGCCCTGCTGGCCGCCATCCGCCGCACCCGGCCCCGCTACGCCCTCTTCGGCCACGTCCACCAGCCGCTCGCCCGCCGCATGCGGATCGGCGCCACCGAGTGCGTGAACGTCGGACACTTCGCCTCGACCGGCCGCCCCTGGGTCATGGAGTGGTGACAGCGCCGGGAACCGGCCGGTTCCGGACGGCTCGCAGCGGACCCGGGGAGCCACTGGAGTGGCGGCGTCCACACGCGCGGTAGCCTTCACGCGGCGGCCGGAGGCCGTACACATCCTCGAACAATCTCCGGAGGAGCGACCGCGATGGCGGAACACACCAGCTCAAGCATCACGATCGACGCCGCGCCCGGCGACGTGATGGCCGTGATCGCCGACTTCGCCCGCTACCCCGAGTGGACCGGCGAGGTGAAGGAGGCCGAGGTCCTCGCCACCGACGCCGACGGCCGGGCCGAGAAGGTCAGGCTGCTGCTCGACGCGGGCGCGATCAAGGACGACCACACCCTCGCCTACACCTGGAAGGGCACCGACGAGGTCAGCTGGACCCTGGACAAGTCCCAGATGCTGCGCCAGCTCGACGGCTCCTACCGGCTCGCCCCGGTGGACGGCGGCAAGCGCACCGAGGTCACCTACCAGCTGACCGTCGACGTCAAGATCCCCATGCTCGGCATGATCAAGCGCAAGGCCGAGAAGGTCATCATCGACCGCGCACTGGCGGGCCTGAAGAAGCGCGTCGAGTCCGTCTGACCGACCCCGGGGAGGTACCGTGCCCGGCCGCCGGACACGGCCCCTCCCCACGGGATCCCGCCGCGGACCCCGCACGGCGGCGCACCCCACCGACCCGGAGCACCCGCACATGCACACCTTGCTCATCACCGGCCCCGGCGGGGCCGGGCGGACCACCGTGGCGGCGGCCACCGCCCTCGCCGCGGCCCGCCGGGGCAGGCAGGTGCTGCTGCTCTCCGGCGACCCGGGCGACCCGCTCGCCGAACTCCTCGGCGACCCGCTCCCGCCCGGCCTGAGGGTCGCCGCAGTGGACTCCGGCCAGGAGTTCCGCGACGAACTCGTCGCCCTCCAGGAACGCGGATCCGCCCTGCTCTCCCTGGTCGGAGCCCGGCCGCTGGGCGCCGAGGAACTCACCGAACTGCCCGGCTCCGAACAGTTCGCCCTGCTCCGCGCCCTGCGACGGGCCGCCGCCGCACCCGCCACCGACCTCGTCGTCGTCGACCTGCCCCCGCTCCACCAGGCCGTCGCCACCCTCGCCCTGCCCGCCCAGCTGCGCCGCTACCTCGCCCGTCTGCTCCCCGCCGAGAAGCAGGCCGCCCGCGCCCTGCGGCCCGTACTGGCCCAGCTGGCCGGGGTGCCCATGCCCGCGCAGTGGCTCTACGAGGCCGCCGCGCGCTGGGACGAGGAGCTCGCCGCCGTCCAGGCCGTCGTCGAGGCCGACACCACCGAAGTGCGCCTGGTCGCCGAGCCCGGACCGGCCGCCGCCGACGCGCTCCGGACGGGACGGCTGGGCCTCGCCCTCCAGCAGCTGCCCGTCCGCGACGTCGTCGCCAACCGGACGGTCCCGCCCGGCTCCGCCGACCCCTGGCTCGCCGGGCTCGCCGCCCAGCAGGAGAAGTACGCCGCCCAGTGGGCCGGCGACGGCCCCGTCGTCGCCCTCGCCCACCTCGGACCCGACCCCCAGGGCCAGGACGACCTCGACCGGCTCGCCGCCCCCGGCGGACTCGTCCCGGACCGGCCCGCCCCGCGCCGGGCCTGGCCCGTCGAGGACCGGCTCGCCGACGACGGGGTCCTCGTCTGGGTGGTTCCGCTGCCCGGCGCGCACAAGCGCGACCTCGACCTCGTCCGCCGCGGCGACGAGCTGCTGCTCACCGCGGGCCCGCACCGGAGGATCGTTCCGCTCCCCTCGGCGCTGCGCCGGTGCACCGTCTCCGGCGCCGCCCTCACCGACGGCGAGCTCCGCATCCGCTTCACCCCGGACCCCGGCCTGTGGCCCCGTACGCGCTGAACCGGATACCCCCGTTCGGGTACCGTCGAAGGTAGACAGCACACACGCCCAGCAGCCGCCTCAGGAGAGTCCGCGATGAGCGAGGCCACCGACCGCCCCACCGACGACGCCTGGGCCAAGGCCTGTGCCGAGGACCTCGCCGCCGAGAAGGAGCGCCTGCGCGGGCAGGGCCAGGCGGGCCCCGGCACCACCGGGACCGCCGCCGAGGAGCTCTTCAAGCTCTTCGAGGCCGTCGCCGACAAGGTCTCCGGACTGAACAACCCGCTGTTCGGCGCCGCCGCCCAGGGCGCGGTGCGCCAGATCGTCGACCAGGCCAAGAGCGCGGCGAAGCCAGTCATCGAACGCAACCCCGAGGTCTTCGACCACCTCGCGGCCGCCGGCTCCGAGCTCCTCGCCGCCTACCGCACCGCCGTCGAGGGCCACGAGGGCCGCTGGACCCGCGGCGAGACCGGAACCCCCCGGCAGGCGCCCGCGGACCACGACCCCCGCCGCGACGGCCCCGACGACGGCCCGGCTGAGCGGATCGATCTCGACTGAACCCACGGCGCCCTCGGGTACCGTTGGCCGTGGCGGGGTTTGACCGGAAACCGAGGGACTAATGGGACTCACCATCGGCGTCGACATCGGCGGCACGAAGATCGCGGCCGGCGTGGTCGACGAAGAGGGCACGATCCTTGACACGTACAAGGTGCCCACCCCGCCGACCGCGGACGGAGTGACGGAGGCCATCTGCGCCGCCGTCTCCGAGGTCAGCAGCAACCACACCATCGAAGCCGTCGGCATCGGCGCCGCCGGATACGTGGACGACAAGCGCGCGACCGTACTCTTCGCGCCGAACATCAACTGGCGCCACGAGCCGCTCAAGGACAAGGTCGAGCAGCGCATCGGCCTGCCCGTCGTCGTCGAGAACGACGCGAACTGCGCAGCCTGGGGCGAGTACCGCTTCGGCGCCGGCCAGGGCCACGACGACGTCATCTGCATCACGCTCGGCACCGGCCTGGGCGGCGGCATCATCATCGGCAACAAGCTGCGGCGCGGACGCTTCGGCGTCGCCGCCGAGTTCGGCCACATCCGGGTCGTCCCGGACGGCCTGCTGTGCGGCTGCGGCAGCCAGGGCTGCTGGGAGCAGTACGCCTCCGGCCGCGCGCTCGTCCGCTACGCCAAGCAGCGCGCCAACGCCACCCCCGAGAACGCGGCGATCCTGCTCGCGCTCGGCGACGGCACCCCCGAGGGCATCGAGGGCAAGCACATCAGCGAGGCCGCCCGTCAGGGCGACCTGGTGGCCATCGACGCCTTCCGTGAACTGGCCCGCTGGGCCGGTGCGGGACTCGCAGACCTGGCGTCCCTGTTCGACCCGTCGGCGTTCATCGTCGGCGGCGGCGTCTCCGACGAGGGCGACCTCGTCCTCGACCCGATCCGCAAGTCCTTCAAGCGCTGGCTGGTGGGCGGCGCCTGGCGTCCGCACGCCCAGGTGCTCGCCGCGCAGCTCGGCGGCAAAGCCGGACTCGTCGGCGCGGCCGACCTGGCCCGCCAGGGCTGACGCCTTCCACCCGGACCGCCCGCCGCGCCCCTTGGGGGAGCGGCGGGCGGCTGCGTATCTTGCGGTACATGGACCAGTCGCTGTCGCTGCCCTCGCTGCCGAAGTCCCGTACGGAGCCGGACGGTTCCGCCGTGATCCGGGTGCTCGGCTACAACATCCGCTCGCTGCGCGACGACGAGGAGGCACTGGTCCGGGTCATCCGCGCCTGTGAGCCGGACCTGGTGTTCGTACAGGAGGCGCCGCGGTTCTTCCGGTGGCGCAAACACGCGGCGAGGCTGGCCAGGAAGTGCGACCTGGTGGTGCTGGGCGGGGGTGCGACGGCGACCGGACCGCTCCTGTTGTGCTCGCTGCGGGTCTTCGTGGAGCGGACACAGGACGTACTGCTCCCGCACACACCCGGACTGCACCGACGGGGCCTGGCCACCGCGGTCGTGCGCATCGGGGGCGTGCGCGTGGGGGTGGTCTCGGCGCACCTGTCCCTGGACCGGGCGCAGCGGCGGGCCCAGGCGGACCTCGTCCTCGACGGGGTGGCCGCGCTGGACACCCCGTACGGGATCGTCGCGGGGGACGTGAACGAGGGTCCGGACGGCCCCGCCTTCGGACGGCTCGCCTCCGTGCTGCAGGACTGCTGGTCGGTGGCGCCGTGGGGCGGGGAGCGGACCTTCCCGGCGACGGCGCCCGACCGGCGGATCGACGCGGTCTTCGCCACGGCCGGGGTGGAGGTGCTGGCCTGCGGGGTCCCCGCGGGGCTGGCGGGGGTGTCCGGGGCGGACCTGCGGTCGGCGACGGACCACCTGCCGGTGCTGGCGGCGCTGCGGCTGCCGGCCGTCGCATAGTTCCGGGGTCCGGGTGCGTCGCCGTTGCGGGGGCGCTGCCCCGGCCCCCGCGTCTCGGGCGCCGACGGGGCGGGACCGCAGGGCAGCCCCGCCGGGTTCGGTCAGACGACCGCGCCGCGGCCCGGGTCGTCGTCCTCGTCGTCGCCGTGCTGCATGCGGGCGACGAGCGTCGCGAAGCCGCCCAGGAAGCCGCCGATGCCCAGGGTCGTCAGCCACCAGGTCATGTCCCACTGCAGCAGCACCGCCAGCAGCAGGAGCACCGGGCCGCCGACCACCGCGAGCCACGCGAACTTCGCCGTCGTGTCCGCCGGCGGGAGCTCCGGCTCGGGCTGGACGAAATGGCCCTCGTCCGCCGGCGTCAGGTCGTCGTCGTCCGGCTCCGCCAGCGAGTGGTCACGCGGGCCCGCCATGCCCACGCCCGGGGCGAAGACCACCGAGCTGCCCAGTGCGGGCGCCGGCGCGGCAGGCGGCTCGGGCTCGGACGTGGGCTCGGGCTCGGCGTCCCGGCCCGGCTCCGCGGGCAGCGGCTTGACGTCCTCCTCGGGCAGCAGGAGGTTCTCGACGGGCCGGAACGGCCGGGACCCCGGCGGGTCCGGCGGCTCCTGCCCGTACCCGGCCACGATCGCGGCCCACGCCGCTTCCTCGTCCAGCGGCGGGATACCGCCCGACTGCTCCTCGTGCTCAGCCACCGGCCTCCGCCCCCTCCCTGCCCACGCTCTCCGCCAGTCGGCCGACGAACGCAAAACTGTCCGCGAAGATCCGCTCCGCGTCATGGTCCAACGTCGCGACGTGGTAGCTCTGTTCCAGCAGGGTCTCCGTCACGTCCGTCGACGAGACCCGGGCCAGCACCCGCGCCGAGTCGACGGGCGGCACCACGTGGTCCTGCGGGCTGTGCAGGAGCAGCAGCGGCTGCGTCACCTGCGGCAGCTCGGCGTCCACCAGCTGCAGGAACTTCCGCAGCGAGTGCGCGGCCCGCGTCGGGACCCGGTCGTAGCCGACCTCCACCGAGCCGGGCTTCGCGATGTCACTGGCGATGCCGGGGGTCGAGCGGATGAAGTGCTGGGCGACCGGCAGGGCGAAGGCCAGCGGGTCGTGCACCTTGTTGGCCGGGTTGACCAGCACGATGCCGCTGATGGCGTCCCCGTGCTTGGCCGCCAGCCGCAAGGTCAGCGCGCCACCCATCGACAGCCCGAAGACGAACACCTGCGCGCACCGGTCCAGCAGCTCGCGCAGGGCGCGGTCGACCTCGGCGTACCAGTCCTGCCAGCCCGTGAGCTGCATGTCCTGCCAGCGCGTCCCGTGCCCGGGCAGCAGCGGCAGCGACACCGTCAGGCCCCGCCCGGCGAGGTACTCGGCCCAGGGGCGGAGGGACTGCGGGGAACCGGTGAAGCCGTGGCAGAGGAGGACGCCGACCTCTCCGCCCTCGTGGCGGAACGGCTCGGCTCCAGGGAGGACGGGCACCAGGGTCTCCTTGATCATGACGTACGTCGGGCGGGTGCGTTGCTCTGTGTGACTTCACCGTACGCGACCGGGGTGGCACCGGCCAGGGTCGTCGGGCCCCTGCAGGCGGGGGCACGGGATAAGGTCTGTTCGACAGACACAGGAAGGCTTTCGAGTTGATCTACGGCGCAATGAAGTTCTCCGTCGGCGGTTCCCTGAAACTCGCTTTCAGGCCGTGGGTGGAGGGCCTCGAGAACATTCCCGCGGAGGGGCCGGCGATCCTCGCGAGCAACCACCTGTCCTTCTCCGACTCCTTCTTCCTGCCGGCCGTGCTGGACCGGAAGGTGACCTTCATCGCGAAGGCGGAGTACTTCACCTCCCCCGGAGTCAAGGGCAAGCTGACCGCCGCGTTCTTCAAGGGCGTCGGACAGCTCCCGGTGGACCGCTCCGGCGCCCGCGGCGCCGGCGAGGCCGCCATCAAGAGCGGCATCGAGGTCATCGAACGCGGTGAGCTGTTCGGTATCTACCCCGAGGGCACGCGTTCACCCGACGGCCGCCTCTACCGCGGCAAGCCCGGCGGCCTCGCCCGCGTGGCACTGGCCACCGGCGCGCCCGTGATCCCCGTCGCGATGATCGACACGGAGAAGATCCAGCCGCCCGGCAAGGTCATCCCCAAGCTCATGCGCCCGGGCATCCGGATCGGCAAGCCGCTGGACTTCAGCCGCTACCACGGCATGGACAACGACCGCTTCATCCTCCGCTCGGTGACCGACGAGGTCATGTACGAGATCATGAAGCTTTCCGGCCAGGAGTACGTCGACATCTACGCGACGGCGGCCAAGCGCCAGATCGCCGACGCCGAGAAGGCGGCCAAGGACGCCGAGAAGGCGGCCCGGGCGGAGAAGGCCGACAAGGGCGACAAGGCGGACAAGGGCGAGTAGCGGCGGGCGGCGGGACCGCCCGTCGGGGGGGGTGGGGGAGATGGCGAAACGCGAACGCGTCGTACGCATGTCGGTCGAGCAGCCGCTCTGGCGCGCCCTGACCGCGTACCGGCTGCTGACCATGGTCTACGCGGTGCTGCTGTTCGCCTCGGCGTACCAGCAGTTCCCGCACCCCTGGCCCGCGGCCGGCTACCTCGCCGTGCTCGCCGTGTGGACCCTCGCCACCTACCGCAAGGTGTCGAACGCCGCCAGCTGCACCAAGGGGTTCCTGGTCGCGGACCTCACCGTCGCGATCGTCGGGATCCTGCTCACGCCGATCGTCGACACCCAGGAGCGGATCACCGCCGGCGGCCCCACCCTCCCCACCATCTGGACGGCGGGCGCGGTCCTCGGCTTCGCCATCAAGGGCGGCTGGCGCTGGGCCTGCTTCGCCTCCACCTTCGTGGCCATGGCCAACATGGTGATCCACACCGGCCAGCCCACCCGGGACACCCTGCACAACGTCCTGCTGGTCTGGGTCGCCTCCGTCGCCATCGGCTACGTCGTCGAGGTCGCCCGGGCCAGCGAGAACACCCTCGCCCGCGCCCTGGAGATCGAGGCCGCCACCCGCGAGCGCGAGCGCCTCGCCCGCGACATCCACGACGGCGTCCTCCAGGTCCTCGCCATGGTCCAGCGCCGCGGCACCGAACTGGGCGGCGAGGCGGAGGAGCTCGGCAGGCTGGCGGGGGAGCAGGAGGTGGCCCTGCGTACGCTCGTCTCCAGCGGCCTGGTGCAGCCCTCCCGGATCTCCCGCGACGAGTCGCGCGGCGCGCTGGTGGACGCCTACGAGGACGACGGGCCCGGTGCGGAGGACGGCGAGCTGGACCTGCGCACGCTCCTCGCCCCGCACGCCGGGTCCCGGGTGAGCTTCGCCGAGCCCGGTACTCCGGTACCGCTGCCCGTGCCCGCCGCGAAGGAGCTGGCGGCCGCGGTCGGCGCCGCCCTCGACAACGTGCGCAAGCACGCCGGGGACGGAGCCAGGGCGTGGATCCTCGTCGAGGACTGGGGCGACGAGGTGATCGTGACCGTCCGCGACGACGGCCCCGGCATCCCGGCGGGCCGCCTGGACCAGGCGGAGGGCGAGGGCCGGATGGGCGTGGCCCTGTCGATCCGCGGCCGGCTGCGCGACCTCGGCGGCAGCGCCGATCTGGTGTCCGTCCCCGGGCAGGGCACCGAAGTGGAACTGAAGGTACCCAGGGGCAGGACGGACAAGAAGTGAGCGAGCACACCGAAGTGAACGACCCGCAGCAGCCGCAGGACCGGAGCGAGCCGAGGGTGATGGTCGTCGACGACCACCCGATGTGGCGCGACGCGGTCGCCCGCGACCTGGCGGCCGCCGGCCTCGACGTGGTGGCCACGGCCGGCGACGGCCCCGAAGCGGTACGCCGGGCCCGCGCCGTCAACCCCGACGTCCTGGTCCTCGACCTCAACCTGCCCGGCATGCCGGGCGTGCAGGTCTGCAAGGAGCTGGTCGGCGCCAACCCGGCGCTGCGGGTCCTGGTCCTGTCGGCCAGCGGTGAGCACGCGGACGTCCTGGAGGCGGTGAAGTCCGGCGCTACCGGCTACCTGCTGAAGTCCGCCGGCGCCGGGGAACTGATCGACGCCGTCCGCCGCACCGCCGTCGGAGACCCGGTCTTCACCCCGGGCCTGGCCGGGCTGGTCCTCGGCGAGTACCGGCGCCTGGCCACCGACCCGGCACCGACGGCCTCCGACGAGCCGAAGGCGCCGCAGCTGACCGACCGCGAGACCGAAGTGCTGCGGCTTGTGGCCAAGGGGCTCTCGTACAAGCAGATCGCGGAACGGCTCGTCATCTCCCACCGCACCGTGCAGAACCACGTCCAGAACACCCTGGGCAAGCTGCAGTTGCACAACCGTGTGGAGCTCGTCCGGTACGCCATAGAGGCGGGCCTCGACGACGCCTGACCGCCGCTCACGCGGGCGTCGATCGTACTTACGTCCCCGTACGAGTGAACGGGCGTACACAACGCCCCGCGAATCCACCGGAATTGCCCCCTTCAGATCCCCTGCTGTGACCTGCGTCACCACTAGCGTGACCGTCATGGCGAAGGGAGATGCAATGAAGGTCGGAGTGCTGACCGGTGGCGGCGACTGCCCCGGGCTCAACGCGGTGATCAGGGCCGTCGTCCGCAAGGGCGAGCAGGAGTACGGCTGTGCGTTCGTCGGGTTCAAGGACGGCTGGCGGGGAGTGGTCGAGGGGCGCACGGTCCCCCTGGGCATCCCCGCCGTCCGCGGCATCCTGCCCCGCGGCGGCACCATCCTCGGTTCCTCGCGCACCAACCCGTTCAAGACGGAGAACGGGGTGCGCGACATCAAGGACAACCTGGCCAAGTACGAGGTGGACGCGCTCATCGCGATCGGCGGCGAGGACACCCTCGGGGTCGCCGCCCGCCTCCACGACGAGTACGGCATCCCCTGCGTCGGCGTGCCGAAGACCATCGACAACGACCTGTCCGCGACCGACTACACCTTCGGCTTCGACACCGCCGTCGGCATCGCGACCGAGGCCATCGACCGCCTGCACACCACGGCCGAATCGCACATGCGGGTCCTCGTCGTCGAGGTCATGGGCCGGCACGCCGGCTGGATCGCCCTGCACTCGGGGCTCGCCGGCGGCGCCAACGTCATCCTCATTCCCGAGCAGCGCTTCGACGTGGACCAGGTGTGCGCCTGGGTGACCTCCCGGTTCAAGGCGAGCTACGCCCCGATCGTCGTGGTCGCCGAGGGCGCGATGCCCAAGGACGGCGACATGGTGCTGAAGGACGGCACCAAGGACTCCTTCGGGCACGTCCGGCTGTCCGGCGTGGGCGAATGGCTGGCCAAGGAGATCGAGGAGCGCACCGGCAAGGAAGCCCGTACGACCGTCCTCGGGCACATCCAGCGCGGCGGCACCCCGAGCGCCTTCGACCGGTGGCTGGCGACCCGGTTCGGGCTGCACGCGATCGACGCCGTGCACGAAGGGGACTTCGGGAAGATGGTCGCGCTGAAGGGCACGGACATCGTCCGGGTGCCGATCGCGGACGCCACGGCGAAGCTGAAGACCGTCGACCCCGCCCTCTACCAGGAGGTCGGCGTCTTCTTCGGCTGAACGCCGCTGCTGCACCGCGAGTTGACCTGCGCTTCACCGGACGGCCGCACGAGAGGCGTGAGCGGTGGACTAGCTTCGGTACGTGGACGTTCCTTCTGCGGGCCGGTGGTTCCTGCTCGCCATGGCCGCGGTGCAGCTCGTGTATGCGGTCCGGGCCCTGCGGCCCGCTCTCCGGGCCGTGCCGGGAGAGCGGGTGGACCCATGGCTGGCGTTCGCCGACCCCGCCGTCGGCGCGCCGGTGTCAGTGGCACTGGCCGCCGACCACCTCACCGCCTTCCTGTACGGGATGGCGGTCCTGGGCCCGGTCCTGACCTGGCAGCTGATCCGGTCGGTCGGCCGGGCCCGGGCAGCGACCGACAGGACACCCCCTAGGCCGGGGTCGGTGTGCGGACGGCGGTGAGCAGGTCGCGCAGCAGGTCCGGGCCGTGCAGGGTGAGGACCGACTCCGGGTGGAACTGCACGCCCGCGAAGCCGCCGCCGGCCGAGCGGAGCGCGTGGACCTCGCCGGTCACCGGGTCGCGGGACACCTCCACGCCCGCCTGCACCAGCCGGGCCGCCCCAGCGTCGTCGCAGTGCGCGGTGTAGGTGTTGTAGAAGCCGACCACCTCCTCGGCCCCGAACAGTGCGATCCGGGTCTGCGCGCCCTGCGCCGGCTCCGCCTTGCGGACCAGGGGCAGGCCCAGCTCGGCGGCGATCAGCTCGTGCCCGAGGCACACCCCCAGCAGGCCGTGGCGGTGTCCGGCCAGCAGTTCGGCGGCCAGCCCGCGCAGCAGACGCATCTTCGGGTCGGCGGAGTCCGTCGGGTCGCCCGGCCCGGGGCCCAGCACGACCGGGCCCTCCCAGGCCAGGGCGGCCTCCCGCAGCCCCGGCTCGTCGAAGCGCCGTACGGTCACTTCCGGCCCGGCCACCCGCAGCACGTGCGCCAGCATCGCCGTGAAGGTGTCCTCGCCGTCCACCACCAGCGCACGGCCCGTCGGAGCGGTGGGCCGCTCCTGCATCCGCAGCCAGAAGGGGGCCAGGTCGGCCCGCCGGGCGGCCAGGGCCGCCCGCACCCGGGGGTCGTCGGCCAGCCGCGCGCCCCCGGACGACGGCCGCGGCGCCGCCGGCCGCACCCCCAGCGCGGCCAGCACCCCCGCCGCCTTCGCGTGCGTCTCCGCGACCTCGCCCGCCGGATCGGAGTGGCGCACCAGCGTGGCGCCCACCGGTACCCGCAGCCGCCCGTCCCGGGCGATGTCGGCCGTCCGGATCAGGATCGGGGAGTCGAGCGTCTGCGACCCCGCGGGGTCCAGGCCCAGCAGGGCCAGCGCGCCCGCGTAGTAACCGCGCCCACCGCTCTCGTACCGCTCGATCACCCGGCAGGCGTTCTGCACCGGCGAGCCCGTCACCGTCGCCGCGAACATCGTCTCCCGCAACACCTCCCGCACGTCCAGCGAGGAGCGTCCGCGCAGCTCGTACTCGGTGTGCGTGAGGTGGGACATCTCCTTCAGCCGTGGCCCGACGACCACCCCGCCCCGGTCCCCGACCGTGCACATCATCTTCAGTTCCTCGTCGACCACCATCGACAGCTCCTCGGTCTCCTTGCGGTCGCCGAGGAAGGCGAGGAGCGCGTCGGCGGTCGGTCCCGTGGCGGGATGGCGGTACGTCCCGCTGATCGGGTTCATCACGACCGTGCCCCCGGCCATCCGCACGTGGACCTCGGGGCTGGCCCCGACCAGCGTGCGCTCGCCGGTGTGGACGACGTACGTCCAGTACGCGCCCCGCTCGCCCTCCAGCAGCCGCCGGAACAGGGCCAGCGCGTCCGCCCGGCCGAAGCCGTCGATCCGGCCCCCGAACGTGCGCCGGATGACGAAGTTCGCGCCCTCGCCCCGGCCGATCTCGTCCCGGATCACCCGCTCCACCGTGTCCGCGTACTCCTCGTCGGAGACGTCGAAACCGCCGTCGTCGACCCGTACCGCGTGTTCCGGCAGCGCGGCCAGCGCCTCGGCGAGCGGGATCTCGTAGACCTCCTCGGCGACCAGCGCGATCAGCGGCGTGCCGTCGTCGCGCACGTCGAACCCGCGCTCCCGGATCTGCCGGAAGGGCACGAGCGCGAGGGTGGGCAGCGGGCCGACGGGCAGGTCGGCGAGACGCGCGGCCTCGTGGACCGGGCCGAGGAGCACCTCGACGGTGTCGTGGTCGCGGCCGGGGGTCCGGCGGCGCAGCAGGGCGAACGGCGGGCAGGAGCCGTCGAGCAGCCGGCCCAGCGGGCCGGGTGCGTCGGGTCGGTTCGGTCGGCTGGTGTCCATGGGCGGAGCGTCCTTCCGTCGGGGGAGGAGCGGCTCTCGCTGCCGGCGCCGGGGCCGGGAACGCGGAAGGCCGCCCCTCGGGGCGGCCTTCGCGTGTAGGTGTCGTCAGGTACGCGCAGGAAGTGGGCCGCCGGGAGCGGGCCACCACCAGTTCTGGTTCGTGTGCGCGTACATGCGGTGAACCATAGCCCAGTCCGGTGCCGCGGCGCCGGATCCGTCCCGGACCCGGGGCCGAACCATCGATTCCGTTCCGTCGGACGTCCACGGCCTTCGAGAAATCCGTCTCACGTTGTGGGCGGGGGGCCGGATGCCCCCCGTTACGCCGTAATGTGTACGAGGTGACCGTGAACGCTGAAAACCAAGCCCCCGCCGTCAAGGCGACCTGGCGAGACCTTCCCGCGGCGCAGCAGCCTTCGTACCCCGATGCCGAGGCTCTGCGCGCTGTCGTCGCGGACCTCGAGTCGTATCCTCCCCTCGTTTTCGCGGGTGAGTGCGACCAGCTGCGCGCCCGTCTGGGAGCCGTCGCCAAGGGCGAGGCGTTCCTGCTCCAGGGCGGCGACTGCGCCGAGGCCTTCGACGGTGTCTCCGCCGACCACATCCGAGCCAAGCTGAAGACGCTCCTCCAGATGAGCGCCGTACTGACGTACGCGGCCTCCGTGCCGGTCGTCAAGGTCGGCCGCATCGCCGGCCAGTACTCCAAGCCGCGCTCCAAGGACACCGAGACCCGCGACGGCGTCACCCTGCCGACCTACCGCGGTGACTCCGTCAACGGCTTCGCCTTCACCGAAGAGGCCCGCGTCCCGGACCCCGAGCGGCTGAAGCGCATGTACAACGCCTCCGCCTCCACGCTCAACCTGGTGCGCGCCTTCACCACCGGTGGTTACGCCGACCTGCGCCAGGTGCACGCCTGGAACCAGGACTTCGTGAAGTCCTCCCCGTCCGGTCAGCGGTACGAGCAGCTGGCCCGGGAGATCGACAACGCGCTGAACTTCATGAAGGCCTGTGGCACCGACCCGGCCGAGTTCAAGGCGGTCGAGTTCTACGCCTCCCACGAGGCGCTGCTGCTCGACTACGAGGGCGCGCTGACGCGCACGGACTCGCGCACCGGCAAGCTGTACGACACCTCAGGCCACATGGTGTGGATCGGTGAGCGCACCCGCCAGCTGGACCACGCGCACATCGAGTTCTGCTCGCAGATCGCCAATCCGATCGGCATCAAGCTCGGCCCCACCACCACGGTGGACGAGGCGCTGACGTACATCGACCGCCTGGACCCCGAGCGCGAGCCGGGCCGGCTGACCTTCGTCGTCCGCATGGGCGCCGACAAGGTCCGCGACAAGCTCCCCGAGCTGGTCGAGAAGGTCACCGCCTCCGGTGCGATCGTCGGCTGGGTCACCGACCCGATGCACGGCAACACCTTCGAGGCGGCCTCGGGCCACAAGACGCGCCGTTTCGACGACGTGCTCGACGAGGTCAAGGGCTTCTTCGAGGTCCACAAGGGCCTCGGCACCCACCCGGGCGGCATCCACGTCGAGCTCACCGGTGACGACGTCACCGAGTGCGTGGGCGGCGGCGACGAGATCTTCGTCGACGACCTGCACCAGCGCTACGAGACGGCCTGCGACCCGCGGCTCAACCGCAGCCAGTCGCTGGACCTGGCCTTCCTGGTCGCGGAGCTCTACCGCGACTAGTCGTCGCGATCAGTAGGTGCGTTCCTACGACCGTGGGGCGCGGATCGATGTGATCCGCGCCCCACTGTCGTACCCGGGGCTTTTAGGCCACCCTAACTTTGGGTACGGTTAGGTAAGCCTCACCGAATAGGGGATGGCTCGCCGCACCACTCAGGACCACTCAGCGCCAGGAGGTGAACCGCGTGTACGTCTGCTCTTGCTTCGGGATCACCGACAAGCAGGTCAAGGAACACGCGGCTGCCGGGGCCTGCACGCCCCGCCAGATCGCCTCGGCCACCAAGGCCGGCACCGACTGCGGTTCCTGCGTGCGCACCATCCAGGGCATCCTCGGCCGCGGGGCCTGTCCGCGCAGGGAGCTTCTGGAGAAGGGCGACGCGGTGTCCGTGCTCGCCGCGGACCCGCAGCCGGAACGCTCGCCCGAGCTGGCGGAAGCGGCGTAGAAGCGGCCCGCGGGCTGTCCGGGGACCGCAGGCGGCCCCGCAGCGGCTCGCCGGAGAGGTCAGCTCGGCTGCTCGATGAGCTGCGCGATGTAGAGCGCCTCGCCCAGGGACTCGATGAGCTCCAGCTGGGTGTCGAGGTAGTCGATGTGGTGCTCCTCGTCCTCCAGGATCTCCTCGAAGAGCCGGGCCGACGTGATGTCGCCCTTCCCGCGCATGACCTCGATACCCCGCTTCAGCCGGTCGATGGCCTCGACCTCGACCTGGCGGTCCGCCTGGAACATCTCGGTGATCGTCTGCCCGACGCGCACGTGGAAGAGACGCTGGTAGTTCGGCAGACCGTCGAGCATCAGGATCCGCTCGGTGATCTTGTCCGCGTGCTTCATCTCGTCGATGGACTCTTCACGCGTGTACTTGGCGAGCTTGGTCCAGCCCTTGTTGTCCTGGATGCGGTAGTGCAGCCAGTACTGGTTGATGGCCGTCAGCTCGCCGGTCAGCTGCTCGTTCAGAAACTCAAGGACCTCGGGGTCGCCCTGCATCGCAGAGGCTCCTTCCAGGCAATGTCAGCTATGTGACGGGGCAGTTGCGCGCATCCTTGCACCGCCACTGGGGGCCGTCCAGTAAGTGCCTCCTTAGTGGGAGTTGCCGTGACTTGCCCGAATCGGCCCAGACCTGGTCATGACCACCCTGCCCAGTCTGTCACCATGGAGTCATGGGTCAGCCGGAAAGCCGGGAATCTCCGGGAGCAGAGCAGCTGGAGCTTCCACCGGGGCAGAGGCTGCAGAAGGGCTGGCCCGTCACCCACTACGGTCCCGTGCCCAAGTTCAAGCCGGACCGCTGGGAGTTCCGCGTCTTCGGCGCGACCGCCGACGGCGACAAGCACTGCTGGAACCACGAGGAGTTCACGGCCCTGCCGTTCTCCTCCGTCGTGGCGGACCTGCACTGCGTCACGAAGTTCAGCATGCAGGGCGCCGAATGGGGCGGTGTGCTCGCCCGCGAAGTGCTCGCCCTGGCGCCTCCCGCTCCGCAGGTCACGCACGTGATGGTGTGGGCCGAGTACGGCTTCAGCTCCAACCTGCGGCTGGCCGACTTCGCCTCCGACCGGACCGTCTTCGCCACCCACCAGGGCGGCGAACTGCTCACCGCCGAGCACGGTTTCCCGGTCCGGCTCGTGGTCCCGCACCTGTACGCCTGGAAGGGCCCCAAGTGGGTCCGCGGCATCGAGTACATGACCGCCGACCGCCGCGGCTTCTGGGAGGAGCGCGGCTACCACAACATCGGCGACCCCTGGCGCGAGCAGCGCTACTCGTACCAGGAGGAGCCGGGGGAGGGCCCCGAGTTGTAGGGCTGCCTGCCCGCCGGCTCCGTGACGGCGACCGGAAGAGTGCCCGCGGCGACAGTCACCCGGACGGCCGTGTGCGGACCGGCGCCGACGGCCAGGGCCGGTCGATCACTGCTGGCCGCGCAGCTCCTTCAGCAGCGCCACGTCCGCCGCGTGCCCCTCCTTGCCGCCGGGCGTCTCGATGACCAGCGGAACGCCGTCCATCGCCGGATGCGTGAACAGCTCGGCGAAGGCGTCCCGGCCGATGTGGCCCTGCCCGACGTTCGCGTGCCGGTCCTTGTGCGCGCCCACGCCCTCCTTGGAGTCGTTCGCGTGGACCAGCTTCAGCCGGCCCTCGCCCACCGTGTCCACCAGCAGGTCCAGCGTCACCTTCGTCCCGCCCGGCTCCGCCAGGTCGTGACCGGCCGCGAAGATGTGGCACGTGTCCAGGCAGATCCCCAGCTTCGGATGGTGGTCCAGCGCATCGAAGTACGGGCCGAAGTCCTCGGCGAGCGAGCACAGCGAGGAGCCCTGCCCGGCCGTCGACTCCAGCAGCAGGAACGGGTCGTCGTCATGCGTCAGCTCGTCCAGCAGCGGCAGCATGTACTCCCTGACCTGCGCGTACGCCACCTCCCGCGGGCGCCCGCCGGTCGCCGAGCCGGTGTGGACGACCACCCCGAGCGCACCGATCTGCCGCGCCCGGCGCAGCGAGTGGCGCAGGGACTCCACCGACTTCTCCACGGTGGCGGCGGTGTGCGAGCCGAAGTTGATCAGGTACGGCGCGTGCACGTACGCCGGGATGTCCTCCCGCGCGCACTCCTCGCGGAACCGCTCGTCCTGCGCCGGACTGCCGACCGGGGTGGCCCAGCCGCGCGGATTGGCGACGAAGACCTGGACGGCCTCGGCGCCCATCTCCCGGGCGTACGTCAGCCCGACCGAGGCCAGCCCGCCCGCGACGGGGACGTGCCCGCCCACCGGATTGCGTACCACGTGCGCTTACAGCCCCTTGATCCGGATGGTGATCGTCAGGCCCTCGGCCGCGGTCTGCCCCCCCAGCACCGACTGCGCGTCCACGGTCCTGCTGAAGGAGATCAGCGGGCGGTCCACCTTCACCTTGAAGCCCGCCGCCTCCAGGTTCCTGCGGGCCGTGTCCACGTCCTGGCCGACCACGTTGGGGACCGGGAGCTGGCGCGGGCCCTTCGACACGGTCAGCGTGACCGTGTCCCCGGCCGCCGCCTGGGTCCCGGCGCCGATCGACTGGTTGGCGACCGTACCGGGGTCCGACGGCGCGTTCACCTGCTCGGGGGCCGTCGCCACCTTGAGGCCCAGACCCTCCAGAGTGGCCTTCGCCTGCTCGAAGGGCAGACCCGTCACACCGGGCACCGGCACCGGCCGGCCCTTGCTGACGACGAACGAGACCGCCGTGTCGGGGGCCCGCTTCTCACCGCCCGCCGGGTTGGTGCTGATCACCGAGCCCTGGGCGACGTCCTGGCTGAAGGCCTGCGTGACGATCCCGGGGGCCAGCCCGGTCCTGGTGAGCTCCTCCTTGGCCTCCTCCAGGGGCCTGCCCTTGAGGTTCGGCACGGACACGACCTCGGGGCCGCGGGAGATCGTGATCGTCACAGCGCCGTTGCCGCGGATCCGGCGGCCGCCCGCGGGATCGGTGTTCATCACCGTCCCGCGCTCGAAGGCGTCGCTGAACTTGCGGTCGACGCCCTTCACGCCGAGCCCGGCCTCGGACAGCTGGGTGCGGGCCTGCTCCTCGGTCTTGCCGAGCAGATTGGGGACCTTGGTGAACTGGCCGGAATTGATGTACCAGACACCCGTACCGATCCCCAGTGCCAGCAGCACGCCGACGACCACCAGCAGCACGCCGCGGCGAGGCCGCCGGGCGGGCGCCGCGCGGCGCACGGGCGGGCTGGGCGGGTCCAGCGGGGGCGTCTCGAACCGCGAGGTGAGGTTCACGGGCTCCGCGGTCACCGGGCGCGGGATCACGCCGGTGCGGTCCTCGGCGGACGACCGCTCCACGGCGTGCGCCTGCGGCGGCACGGCGTCCAGCTCGACGGCGGTGAGTCCGCCGCGGGCCTCACGGGTGAGGCCGAGCAGGGCGGCCGCGTCGTAGGGGCGCTGGTCGGGATTGCGGGCGGTGGCGGACGCCACGAGCCCGTCGAGACCGGCCGGCAGTCCGGGGACGGCGAAGGACGGGGGCGGGACGTCCTCGTGCAAGTGCTGGTAGAGCACCTGCGCGGGGGAGTCGCCCAGGTGGGGCTTGGAGCCGGTGAGCATCTCGTACAGGACGACACCGCAGGCGTAGACGTCCGCGCGGGTGTCGGCGATCCCGCTCTCGATCTGCTCGGGGGCCAGGTAGGAGACGGTGCCGAGGACCGATCCGGTGGTGTTGGTGACCGAGTCGACGGACCGGACCAGGCCGAAGTCGGCGACCTTGACCCGGCCGTCGTCGCCGATCAGGACGTTCTCGGGCTTCATGTCGCGGTGCACGAAGCCGGCCCGGTGGGCGGCGCCGAGGGCGGCGAGGACGGGTTCGAGGATGTCGAGGGCCGCCCGGGGCTGGAGCGCGCCGCGCTCGCGCAGCACGTCGCGCAGGGTGCAGCCGGAAACGTACTCCATGGCCAGGTAGACGTACGGTCCGTCCGTGCCCTGGTCGAACACGGCGACCACGTTGGGGTGCGCGAGCCGCGCCACGGACTTCGCCTCGCGGATGAACCGGTCGACGAAGGCGGCGTCGGAGGCGAGCGCCGGATGCATCACCTTCAGGGCGAGGATCCGGTCCAGGCGGGTGTCGACGGCCCGGTAGACCGTGGCCATGCCGCCGGCCGCGATGCGGGCATCGATGCGGTAGCGGTCGTCGAGCACGCGCCCGACGAGCGGGTCTTCCAGGGTCGTATCCACCCGCCGATTCTACGAGCCGACGCCGGGACCCCGGCGGGGGCGGGTCGCCTTGCAGCGCAGCTGTGACGTGGGGAGGGGGCGGGGCGGGGCCTCCGCCCCTCGGCGCCCCCGCACCGACCCGGCGGTTGCCCACCCATCGAAAACCGGCCGTGACCAGCACGGTCGGGGGTGGAGGGTGCGGCGGCGGGGTGGGGGAGCGGAGTCCTGGGGCAGCGGTGGCGGAAGGGGCGGCGAGGGTCCGGAAAAGCCGAATTCCCGGAGGGCGGGGGGTGAAGGGGTAGGGCGTTCCGGGGATCGGAATCCGAGCATTCGGTAGTCAGTGACGCGTAGGGGGTTTTCCCGTCCCTCCGATCGTTTTCCGGTGCGTGCCGGTCCCTCAAGGGCGCTCGTTCCTCGCGTCGCTGCGCGATGGCCTTCGGCCACCCTTGACCGCCCGTCCCGCCCCGGAACTACGAGGACCGCCGGAAACCCCGGCCCGCGTCCTCAGAACGCCGGGCGTTCCGGGTCCAGGGCGGCCCGGCCCTCCGCGGGGGAGGAGGCCTCGGCGAAGCGGCGCTGGGGGATGCGGCCCGCCCGGAAGGCCAGGCGGCCCGCCGAGACGGCGTCCCGCATGGCGGACGCCATCAGGACCGGCTCCTGCGCCCGGGTCACGGCCGAGGCCAGCATCACCGCCGCGCAGCCCAGTTCCATCGCCAGTGCGGCGTCCGAGGCGGTGCCCGCTCCCGCGTCCAGGATCACCGGGACCCCCGCCCGCTCCGTGATGAGCTCGAAGTTGTGCGGGTTGCGGATGCCCATCCCGGATCCGATGGGGGAGCCGAGCGGCATGATCGCCGCACAGCCCACGTCCTCCAGCTTGCGCGCGAGCACGGGGTCGTCGTTGGTGTACGGGAGGACGGTGAAGCCCTCGTCCACCAGGACCTCGGCGGCGTCCAGCAGTTCGACGCCGTCGGGCAGGAGGGTCCGCTCGTCCGCGACCACCTCCAGCTTGATCCAGTCGGTGCCGAGGGCCTCCCGTGCGAGCCGGGCCGTGAGGACGGCCTCGCCCGCGGTGAAGCAGCCCGCGGTGTTCGGCAGGACCGAGATGCCGAGCCCGGTCAGGACGGAGAGGACGGAGCCCTGCACCGTCGGGTCCAGGCGCCGCATGGCCACGGTGGTGAGTTCGGTGCCGGACGCGACCAGGGCGCGTTCCAGCACGTCCAGGCTCGGGGCGCCCCCCGTGCCCATGATCAGGCGGGAGGAGAAGGTCCGGTCGCCCAGGGTGAAGAGGTCGTCGGCCATGCCGGTCAGCCTCCCTGGACCGCGGTGAGGATCTCCACGCGGTCGCCGTCGCCCACGGGGGTGGCCGGCCACTGGCCGCGCGGGACCACGGTCTCGTTGAGCGCGGCGGCCACCCCGGAGGTGGCCGCGGTCAGGGTGGCCACGACGCTGTCGAGCGTGGCGCCGGCCGCGACCTCGCGCGGCTCGCCGTTGACGGAGATGGTCATGCGTACGACTCCTGACGTGCGGCGGAGAAGCGGCGGGGGGCGAAGGGGCGTGCGATCTCGGGCAGTTCGCCGGTGACCAGCAGCTCCGCCATCACCTCGCCGGTGAGCGGGGTCAGCAGCACCCCGTTGCGGTAGTGCCCGGTGGCCAGGTGCAGGCCGGGCAGGTCGGTCGGGCCCAGCAGGGGGGCGTTGTCGGGCGAGCCGGGGCGCAGTCCCGCCCGCGTCTCGGTGAGCGGGAGTTCGGTGATGCCGGGTACCAGTTCGTGGGCGTCGCGCAGGAGTTCGTAGACCCCGCCCGCGGTGACGGTGGTGTCCCAGCCGAGTTCCTCGCTGGTGGCGCCGATGACGAGTTCGCCGTTCTCGCGGGGCACGAGGTAGACGTGGCTGCCGCGGACGACCGCCCGTACGGTGCGCGAGAGGAACGGCGCGTAGGCGGGGGGCACGGCGAGCCGCAGCACCTGCCCCTTGACCGGCCGCACGGGCGGCAGCACCTCGGCGGGTACGCCCGCCAGCCTGCCGCTGAGCGAACCCGCGGCCAGGACCACCTGGTCGGCGTGCAGCTCCGTGCCGTCGTCGAGGAGGGCGCCGGTCGCCCGGTCCGCGGCGGTGAGCAGCTGTTCGGCGGCCGCCCGGTGGACGGTCACCCCGGCGCCCTCGCAGGCGGACAGCAACGCGGCGGCGAGGCGGCGCGGGTCCACCTGGTGGTCGCCGTCGACGCGCAGTCCGCCGCGGACGCCCGGGGCGAGCATGGGTTCCAGGCGGCGGCACTCGCGGCCGGTGAGCCATTCGGACTCCAGGCCGCAGCGGCGTTGGAGGGCGTGCAGTTCGCGCAGGTGGAGGCGGTCGTCTGCATCGAGTGCGACGGCAAGGGTGCCGCAGGCGCGGTAGCCGATGTCCATGCCGCCGCTCGTGTCGGTGAGCTCGGCCGCGAACTGCGGATAGCGTTCGGCGGAGGCGAGGCCGAGGCCGAGGAGGGCTTCCTCGCCGTAGTGCAGTTCGGTGACCGGGGCGAGCATGCCGGCTGCTACCTGGGCGGCGCCGCCGCCGGGTGCCGGGTCGGCGAGTACGGTGCTCAGTCCGCGGGCCGCGGCCCGCCAGGCGGTGACCAGGCCGATGATGCCGCCCCCGATGACGAGGACGTCGGATCCCTTTCGAGACGAGTGCATGGGCGTCCAGCCCCTCCCTTCGCCGGCATGACCCGGATCAGGTTCGTACGGTCGGAGGCCGGCCAGCCTCCCTCTCAGCCCGGTGCGCCGGACTCCCGCGATAGGTACGGTTGCCAGACTATCCCGGCCGTGGACGGCGGGTAAGGCGGCACCTGTTCCTGACGGAGCGTCAGATGATTAGGGTGGCCGGGTGAGCGAGCAGACGGAACACAATCAGCGCGGCGTCGTGATCGTCGGCGCCGGAATGGCCGGGGTGCAGACCGCGGTCGCCCTGCGCGAGCAGGGCTTCACCGGCCCCGTGACCCTGCTGGGAGCCGAACCCCACCAGCCCTACGACCGCCCCCCGCTGTCCAAGGCGGTCCTGCTCGGCAAGGCCGAGGACTCCGCCTTCGACGTGGACTTCGAAGGCCTGGACATCGAACTCCGCCTCGGTACCGAGGTCAGCGGACTGCGGGCCGCCGACCACGAGCTGGACACCGAGGCGGGACCGGTCCCGTACGGGGTCCTCGTCCTGGCGACCGGCGCGCAGCCGCTGACCCTCCCCGGCGCCGAGGGCGTACCGGGCGTCCACCTGCTGCGCACGCTGGACGACGCGGCGCGGCTGCGGCCGGTCCTGACGGCCGCCTCCCGGGTCGTGGTCGTCGGCGCGGGCTGGATCGGCGCCGAGTTCGCCACCGCCGCCCGGGAGGCCGGCTGCGCGGTGACCGTCGTGGAGGCGGCCGACCGGGTGCTGGCGGGCGCCCTGCCCGCCGAGGTCGCGGAGCCCATGGCGCGCTGGTACGGGCAGGCCGGCGCCGAACTGATCACCGGCGCGAGGGTGGCCGCCGTGGAGGAGGGCAGGGTCCTCCTGGCCGACGGCAGGACCCTGCCCGCCGACGCGGTGGTCGTGGGGATCGGCGCGCGCCCCGCCACGCAATGGCTGGCCGGATCCGGCGTGGAACGCGGAGCGGACGGCTCGGTCACCGCGGACGCCCACCTGCTGACCTCCCTGCCGGGGGTCTACGCGGTCGGCGACTGCGCCTCCTTCCCGTCCGGGCGGTACGGGGCGCGGCTGCTGGTCCACCACTGGGACAACGCCCTCCAAGGCCCGCGGGCCGTCGCGGCGAACATCCTGGCCGGGGAACCCACCGCGGTCTACGACCCGGTGCCGTACTTCTGGTCCGAGCAGTTCGGGCGCTTCGTGCAGTACGCCGGCCACCACGGCGGGGCCGACACCCTCGTCCGGCGCGGCGACCCGGACCAGGAGACCTGGTCGGTGTGCTGGCTGCGGGACGGCGCCCTGGCCGCGGTCCTCGCGGTCGGCCGCCCCCGCGACCTGGCGCAGGGCCGCAAGCTGATCGAGACCGGCGTCCCGGTGGACCCGGCCAGGGTCGCCGACCCGGGCACCCCGCTGAAATCGGCCACCGCGTAGCCGCCCGGCCCGCCCGGCCCGGCCGGCCCGGGCGGCGTGCCACGGACGGGCCGCCCGGCTACCGGCTGTCGGTGGGAGGTGGCAGGCTTGGTCCGTGACCGAGATTGACGCAAAGATCGATTCCCTCGTCCCCGACTGGCTGTACCTCCCCGACATCGCGGAGATGCTGAACGTCGAGGTGACGCGGGTCCGCCAGATGGTCAAGGAAGGGCAGCTCATCGCCGTCCGCCGTGGCGAGAACCGGGCCCTGCAGGTTCCGGCGCCGTTCATCGACGGCGACAAGGTGGTCAAGGGCCTCGTCGGCCTCCTGACCGTCCTGCGCGACGACGGCTTCTCCGACGAGGAGATGCTGGAGTGGCTCTTCACCCCCGACCCGACCCTGCCGGGCACCCCCGCCCAGGCGCTGAGCGAGAATCGCGGCACGGAGGTGAAGCGCCGCGCTCAGGCGCTCGCCCTCTGACCTGATCCGCAGTAGCTCCACCGCGGTGTACGGGCCCCCGCGCCCGTACACCGCCTCCATCACGGGGGGTACACCCATGCAGCTGTCCGACGCCCGGCTCTACCTGTGCACGGACGCCCGCAAGCGCCAGGGTGACCTCCCCGAGTTCCTCGACGCCGTCCTGGCCGGGGGCGTGGACATCGTCCAGCTCCGCGACAAGGGCATGGAGGCGGCCGAGGAACTGGAACACCTCCAGGTGTTCGCCGAGGCCGCGCGCCGCCACGGCAGGCTCCTCGCCGTGAACGACCGCGCCGACGTCGCCCACGCCATCGGCTCCGACGTCCTGCACCTGGGACAGGGCGACATCCCGGTTCCCGCGGCCCGCGCCATCCTCGGCGGGCAGGTGCTCATCGGCCGCTCCTGCCACGCGGAGGACGAGGTCGCCGCGGCCGCCGCCGAACCGGGCGTGGACTACTTCTGCACCGGGCCCTGCTGGCCCACCCCCACCAAGCCCGGCCGCCACGCCCCCGGCCTGGACCTGGTCCGCTACGCGGCCTCCCTGGAACAGGACCGGCCCTGGTTCGCCATCGGCGGCATCGACGCCGGGAACCTGGACGAGGTGCTCGACGCCGGCGCCACCCGCGTCGTGGTCGTCCGCGCGATCACCGAGGCCTCCGACCCCGGTGCGGCCGCCGCGGACCTCGCCAAGCGGGTCCGGGCCCGCCTCGGCTGAGTGCCGGCCCCGCCCCCGGCCCCCGCGCTCCACCCCCGGCCCCGTCCGACCGGACGCCCGTGGCATTCCGCGCCGTCGAAGCCCGTACAGGCCCTTCCCGGCCAGAGGTGAGGCCGCAGGTGTCCAAAAACGTGTCCAAAAGGCGGACGCCGCTTCGGGGAGTGCCGGGCCGCGTCTAACCTGCCCACATGGCCTCTGGTACCGCTTCCACCTGGTCGGACCGCGCACACACGGTCCGTGACCTCCTCGCGTCCGGGCGCTCGTACTCCTTCGAGTTCTGGGCCCCCAAGACCGAGAAGGGCGAACGCAACCTCTGGAACGCCCTGCGCCGGGTCGAGGCGGTATCCCCGAGCTTCGTCTCCGTGACCTACGGAGCCGGCGGCTCCACCCGCGGCGGCACCGTCAAGGCCACCCAGGAGATCGCCGCGGACACCACGCTGACCCCGGTCGCGCACCTCACCGCCGTGGACCACTCCATCGCCGAGCTGCGCCACGTCATCGGCCAGTTCGCCGACGCCGGCATCCGCAACATGCTCGCCCTGCGCGGCGATCCGCCGGGCGACCCGATGGCCGACTGGGTGCCGCACCCCGAGGGCGTGCACTACGCCGCCGACCTGGTGCGGCTGCTCAAGGAGTCCGGGGACTTCTGCGTCGGCGTCGCGGCCTTCCCCGAGATGCACCCGCGCTCGACGGACTGGGATACGGACATCCGGCACTTCGTGGACAAGTGCCGCGCGGGGGCCGACTATGCGATCACCCAGATGTTCTTCGATCCCGAGAATTATCTGCGGCTGCGCGACAGCGTCGAGAAGGCGGGCTGCGAGACCCCGATCATCCCCGAGGTCATGCCTGTTGTGGGTATCAAGCAGCTCGACCGACTGCCCCAGCTGAGCACCGCGGTCTTCCCCTCGGACGTGAAAGAGCGCATGCTCGCGGTCAAGGACGACCCGGCCGCTGTACGCTCCATTGGCATCGAGTTCGCCACGGAGTTCTGCGCGCGGCTGCTGTCCGAAGGTGTACCAGGACTGCACTTCATCACGCTGAACAACTCCACGGCGACTCTCGAGATCTACGAGAACCTGGGCCTGCACCAGCGGGCCTGACCGGCCGTACCCGTGTGACGGCCGTACCGAGAGGGGCCTTGCATGGGTATGACGGTCCTCTACATCGCGTTCGGAATCGTCGCGTTGTGGCTGCTTGCCGAGGTACTGATGCAGTACAAGGCCCGGCTTCGCTGGCGCCTGCTCGCCTTCGCCGGCTTCCTCGGCGTGGTCGCCGGGGTGATACTGCCCTCGGTGCCGGTCATCGGCGCCGGCGCCGCCGCGTTCGCCGTGGGCCAGACCCTGGTGACGCTCTCCTTCCGCAAGGGCTTCGTCGCCGGCTGGGCCCTGCGCCGCGGCGGGGAGCCCGTACGGAAGACGGGACGCCGCCGGTCCGGGACCGCGACGGCGGAACCGGCGCTCCAGGTCACCGCCCTGGAGTACGACGACGCGGACGGGGCCCCGGACGAGCGGCGGCCGTCGCGGCCCGCGGCCGAGGAGGTCTACAGCCCGGAGCCGGTGCCCGAGGACACCGGGTCCTACGGGATACAGAGCTTCTCGACGCCCGCCCCGGAGGTCGGCCAGACCGCGGCCTTCGCCTCGCCGTTCACCACCGCCGAGCAGGACGCCCACCAGTACGCGGCGTACTACGACCAGCAGAACCAGGGCGGTTACGGCTACTCCGGCGGCTACCCGACGGGAGACCAGCAGCAGGTCTACGCCGCCTACTCGGACCCGTACATCGGCACCGGCGGCGGCGTCGTCCCGCCCCAGCCCTACGACTACACCCCGTACACCGACTACGGGCAGCAGCAGTACTCCACGGACACCCCGCCCGGTGGCGTCTGGGTCCCGCAGCAGCGGTCCACCGAGGGGGGCGGCCAGCCCTATCCGGCGGACGGGCAGGGCGAGCCGCCGCAGCAGCAGTACCCGTACCAGCAGGGCGGGTACGAGCAGTACCGCTACTGAGCCGGCCGCGCGGCCACGGGCGGTCCCGCGGCCACGGGCCGCCCCGGCCGGGGCCGCGGCCCGGTCACTGGGAGCCGCGGAAGTCCGCGCCCTCCACGATCAGCCCGGCCACCAGGGCTCCGGTCATCCCGGCGTGCGCGAGCCCGCCGCCGGGATGGGCCCAGCCACCCGCCAGGTACAACCCGGGCAGGGCCGTGGAGTTGGCCGGGTACAGCAGCCGGCCCCCCGCGCCGGCGAGGGCGGGCGGCGGCACCGCGCCGCCGACCGCACCGGTCGCGGCCTCCACGTCGGCCGGGGTGCGCACCTCCTGCCACAACAGCCGCTCCCGCAGCCCCTGTACGGCCTTCTCCGCGAGGTTCAGCAGCTCCCCGGGCTCGGAGGTCCCCGGGCCGTCCACGGCGCTCACGGTGACCGCCTCGTGCTCCGCGTCGGGCCGGGTGGCGGGGTCGTCCGGCCGCATGACGGTGACCTGGGCCCCGGCGGCGTGCACCAGGGTGCGGTGGACGGTCCCCGCAGGACGCGCGCCGCGCAGCGCGAGCAGCAGCGTGATCCGGCCGGGCACGCCGTCGCCGCGGGCCGGGACCGCCTCGGCGGGCCACGGCAGCGAGCCGGCCGGCAGCCGCCGCGGGTCGATCCCGCAGACGACGGAGTCGGCCGCCGCCTCGGTGCCGTCGGCCAGCAGCAGGCCGGCCGCCCGGCCGCCCCGGACCAGCACCTCCCGCACCTCCGCACCGAAGACGAAGGCGACCTTCCGCTCCAGGCAGCGCTCGTACACGGCGGTGGCCAGCGCCCGCATCCCGCCGCGCACGTACCAGCTGCCGAAGGTCTGCTCCATGTACGGGAGCACGGCCGCCGAACCGGGTGCGGTGGCGGGGTCGAGGCCGTAGCCGCGGACCACGCCGGTCAGCACCTCCGCGAGCGGGCCGCCCAGTTCCCGTCCGGCCACCTCGGCGAGGGTCGGCGTACGGCGGCGGAGCAGGCCGCTGCGCCGCAGGGCCGGGTACGGGTCGCCGCCCAGCGTCCGCCGGGCCCCGTCCCGCAGGGGCTCCTCCAGCAGCGGGCGGCGGGTGGCGTCCCAGGCGTCGCGGGCCCGGCCCAGCACACCGTTCCAGCGCTCGCCGGCGCCCCGGCCGAAAGCGGCGTCGAAGGCGGCGGCGACACCGCCGTGCGAGGCGCCGGGGAGGGTGACGTCGATGCCGTGACCGGGCAGGACGTGCCGGACGGCGGGGTCGACCTGCGCCATGTCGACGCAGTCCTCCAGCGGCCGCTTGCCGGTCTTCACGAAGAGGTCCCGGTACACGGCGGGCAGGTGCAGCAGCCCGGGCCCGGTGTCGAAGGCGAAGCCCTCGCGCTCGTACCACCCGACGGCCCCGCCGTAGGTGGCGCCCCGTTCGTACACCGTCACCTGGTGCCCCGCCACGGCCAGCCGGGCCGCCGTCGCCATCGCGCCCATGCCGGCGCCGATCACCGCAATTCGTGCCATGCGGCCGAGCCTATGGCCCCGTCCGGGCGCCCGCGGTCAGTGGGGTGGCGCCCCGGTGACCGCGCGGGCCTCGGCGGCCAGCCGCTTCTCCTCGCGGCGCTGGGCGCGCCGGCGCAGGAAGCGGCGGATCCGGCTCCAGAGGAAGGCGACGACGGCCAGCCCGACGACCAGCAGGGAGCCCGCGATGATCGCGGCGGGGACGGGGTAGAAGATCGCGAAGGTGACGAGGCCCGCCACCCCGAGGTCCTCGGCGATGCTCATCGCCACGTTGGTGAACGGCTCGGGCGAGGTGTTGATCGCCATCCGGGTGCCGGCCTTCACGAAATGGCTGGCCAGTGCCGTTGAGCCGCCGATCGCCCCGGCGGTGATGTCGGAGAGCGAGCCGCTCTGTCCGGCCAGCAGGGCGCCGATCACCGCACCCGTCAGCGGGCGGATCACGGTGTGGACGCCGTCCCATATCGAGTCGACGTACGGGATCTTGTCGGCGACCGCCTCGCAGAGGAAGAGCACGGCGGCGGCGATCAGCACGTCCGTGCGCTGGAGGGCCGCGGGGACCTCGTCGGTCAGGCCGGTACGGCCGAAGATGCCGAGCAGGAGGACCACGGCGTAGGCGTTGATCCCGCTGGCCCAGCCGCTGGTGAAGACCAGGGGGAGCACACTCATCGGATCATCATGCCGTACGGGTGTACCGGCGAGTCGCAGGGCGGTGCAGAACAGTGAGGGGACGGCCGCGCGGCGGCGGCCGTCCCCTCACTCACGTCATCCCGGGGCTACTGCTACTGCCCCTGCTCGTCACGCCGGCGCTGCCACCGGTCCTCGATGCGGTTCATCATCGACCGACGCTGCCGGTTGTGGCCGCGGGCCGAACCGCCGGTACTTCCGGAGACGGGCTGCTCGCCTGGCTTGGGTGCCTTGCGCCAACCGGTGACCACCAGGACCGTACATCCCAGCATGACGAGGAAGCCCACCACGCTGATCCAGAGCACGTTCGGAATGATCACACCGGTCATGAGGAGCGCGATACCCACAACAATGCCTGCGACTGCCTGGTAGACCCGTCGCCGGGTGTACGTACGCAGGCCGCTGCCCTCAAGCGCTGTCGCGAACTTGGGGTCTTCGGCGTACAGCGCTCGCTCCATCTGCTCGAGCATTCGCTGCTCGTGCTCCGAGAGCGGCACGGGAGTCCTCCTCATCCGTCGGTCGCGGGGGTAGCGACCAGGGGTCCCCTTCAGGATAGGCGGGGAATCGCCCCCGTGACACCCGCCCTCAACGCACACGTTCCAAAATGACAAAGCACAGAAAGACACAGCTGGTAAAACCACTGCGAAAACCGTACCGCCGCGGGAGCGGTCACTGAGGCCGTTATTCCCCAATGGCCCGTTCACCATGCCGGTCGCTGCTTCCGATCATACGGGGCGGACCGGCCGAGCGGAGGGTGAGCGGCAGACTCGGTGCGCGGAAGAGCGCAGTTCAGGCCTGCTTCTCGCCCAGGACGTGAAGTTGCGTGGCCACCGCGTGGAAGGCCGGCAGCTCCGCCGCGGCCTCCTCCAGACGCAGCAGCGCCTCCACCGCGCCCGGCTCGGTGTCCACCAGGACGCCCGGGACGAGGTCGGCGAAGATCCGCACGCCGTGCACCGCGCCGACGGTCAGGCCGGCCCCGCCGACCAGCTCCGAGAGCTGCTCGGCGGTGAACCGGCGCGGCACCGGGTCGCCGGAGCCCCAGCGGCCGGCCGGGTCGGTGAGCGCGTTGCGGGCCTCCGTGAAGTGTCCGGCGAGCGCGCGGGCGAGCACGGCCCCGCCGAGGCCGGCGGCCAGCAGGCTGAGCGTGCCGCCGGGGCGCAGGGCCGCCACCGCGTTGGCCACGCCCTCGGCCGGGTCGTCCACGTACTCCAGGACGCCGTGGCAGAGCACCACGTCGTACGCGTCCCGCTCCACGACGTCCAACAGGCCCTGGGCGTCGCCCTGGACGCCGCGGACCAGGTCGGCGACACCGGCCTCGGACACCCGGCGCTCCAGCCCGAACAGCGCGTTCGGGCTGGGGTCGACCACGGTGACCCGGTGGCCCAGGTGGGCCACCGGCACGGCGAACTTGCCGGTGCCGCCGCCGGTGTCGAGCACGTCCAGCACGTCCCGTCCGGTCGCCTTCACCCGACGGTCGAGCGCCTCCTTGAGGACCTCCCACACCACGGCGGTGCGGAGGGAGGCACGGGGGCGGGAAGTGTCCGACACGGCTGATGGCTCCTCGGCGCGGTAAGGGTGAGCGGTCTGTGCCCCACCCTATTGCCTTCCGCAGCCGGGCAGGTCATCCCGCGTCCGGACGCTCCGGCCGTGGCTGCGGCAGGGTCTGCCCCGGACTCCGGGGCGGGGTCTGGGCGGGTGCCCGTACGGCGAGCATCCGCTCCACCAGGCGCAGGAACATCGAGGCGGCGCGCAGCAGGTCGTCCGCGTCCCGGGCGCTGGCCGCGTCCGCTATCCCCGCCTCGGCCCGGGCCCGGCGGGCGGCGCCGGAGGCGAAGAGCGCGCTCCACTCCGCCAGCTCCGGTGCCAGCTCCGGCAGCACCTCCCACGCGCTGCGGATCCGGGGCCGCCGCCGGGGGCTCACCGGCTCGGGCCGTGCACGCGCGGCGAGCACGGCCGCGGCGGTGCGCAGCGCGGAGAGGTGGGCCGTGGCGTAGCGCTCGTTGGGCCGGGTCAGCCGGGCGGCCTCGGCCAGGCCGCTGCGGGCCTTGTCGAGGAGGTCGAGGGCGGCCGGTGGGGCCGCCGACTTCCGCAGGACGGGGTGGACAGGGGACGGGGACGGTGTGGCCATGACGAACCTCCTGTCGATGCGTTGCCCCCATCGTGACGGGCCCCACTGACAATCGTCCTGACCTGCGCCTTTGCCGTCATATGCACAGCAACTGCCCGCTCCTGCGCACCTGGTGCGGAATGAGGTGGTAGTTTTTGAACTGACCGGTCAGTTCAAAAAGAAGGGGGACGGCGTGGACAGCCCGCACGGCGCGGCCGTCAAGGCCGAGAACTTCGGACTCAAGGGCCCGCGCGGCTGGGCCTTCCGGGGGGTCGGCCTCGACGCGGCGCCCGGCTCGCTCATCGCGGTCGAAGGCCCCTCCGGCAGCGGCCGGACCTGCCTGCTCCTGGCCCTCACCGGGCGCATGAAGCCCACCGAGGGCCACGCCGAGATCGGCCGGCACCGGCTGCCGAAGAAGATGGCCGCGGTCCGCCGGATCGCCGCCCTCGGCCCGGTTCCCGGGGTCAACGACCTCGACCAGTCCCTCACCGTCGCCGAGCAGCTGCGCGAGGGCGCCCTGCTCCAGCGCCACTACGGCGCCCCGATCCGCGCCCTGCTGCGGCCCCGGGCCGAGCGCCGGGCGAGCGCCGCCGCCCGGATCGCGACCGCCCTGGACGCCGCCGGGCTGGACCTCGCCACGCTGCCCAAGGGAGAACGCACCACCGTCCGGGACCTGGAACGCCTGGAGGCCGTACGGCTCTCCGTCGCCATCGCCCTGCTCGGCTCCCCGCGGCTGCTCGCCCTCGACGACCTCGACCTCAAGCTCTCGGACACCGAACGCACCGAGGTCTGGAGCCTGCTGCGGTCGATCGCGGCCCGGGGCACCACCGTCGTGGCGGTGTGCAGCGAGGCCCCCGCCGACGCCGTGGTCCTGCGGACCGGCCCGAAGGAGGACGGCGGCGCACCGGGAGCCGGACCGTCGGGCGCCGCCGTCGCCACCCCGAAGATCACGTGGGGCGCCCGGCCGGAGGACGAGGACGAGGCCACCGGGGCCGGCGAGGCCACCGGGGCCGCCGAGGACCCGAAGACGGACGCGAAGACGGCCCCGAAGCCCGATCCGAAGCCCGATCCGAAGCCGGCCCCGAAGCCGGACCCGCAGAAGGACGCGAAGACGGCCCCGAAGCCCGATCCGAAGCCCGATCCGAAGCCGGCCCCGAAGCCGGACCCGCAGAAGGCGCCCGGCACGGAGAAGGACGCGGCCGCCGACGGCGCCGGCGAGGCCGACGCCGGCACCACCGAAGACACCGACGACGACGACACGAAGGGGGCGGACGATGCGCTCGCCGAAGCTGGCCGCGCTTGAGCTGAAGCGGTTCGGGCGGGGGAAGCTGCCCCGGGCCGCCCTCGTCGCACTGCTCCTGCTGCCACTGCTCTACGGAGCCCTGTACCTCTGGTCCTTCTGGGACCCCTACAGCCGCCTCGACAAGGTCCCGGTCGCCCTCGTCAACTCCGACCGGGGGGCGACCGTCGACGGCAAGCGCCTGGACGCGGGCGGTGAGATCACCAAGAAGCTGCGCGACAGCAAGACCTTCGACTGGCGGGAGGTGAGCCCCGAGAAGGCTGCCAAGGGCCTGGAGGACGGTACGTACTACCTGACCCTGACCATGCCGGCCGACTTCAGCGAGAAGATCGCCTCCAGCTCGGGCGAGGACCCCGCCACCGGCGCCCTCCAGGTCCGCACCAACGACGCCAACAACTACGTCGTCGGCTCGATCTCGCGCACCGTCTTCTCCGAGGTCCGCTCGGCGGCGTCCGCCAACGCCTCCCGCGGCTTCCTCGACAAGATCTTCGTCAGCTTCTCCGACCTGCACGACAAGACCGCGGAGGCCGCCGACGGCGCCGACAAGCTCAAGGACGGCGCCGGCAAGGCCCAGGAGGGCGCCAAGGAGCTCGCCGACGGCCTCGACACCGCCGGCGAGAAGAGCGGCGAACTCAACAGCGGCCTGAAGAAGCTCAACTCGGCCGCCGGCAAACTGGAGACCGGTACCAGGGACGTCGCGAACGGCACCCAGGTCCTCGCCGACAAGGTCAACGGCGCTGCCGACAAGGCCCGCCCCTTCGTCAAGGACCCCAAGAGCCTCGCCGCCACCGCCGAGCTGGTCGCCGACAGCGCGAAGGTCGTCAACAACCACCTCGACAAGTTCGTGGAGAAGGCGCCCGCCGCCGCGGCCGTCGCCAAGCGGGCCTCCACCGGCGCCGACGCCTACTACACCAAGCACTGCGTCACCCCCGGCGGCGAACCGCACCTCGCCTCCTGCCCCGACCTGAAGAAGGTCCGCGACGACGCGGCCGAGGCCGCCGAACTCAGCGGTGACGTCAGCACCCTGGCCAAGAACGCCGGCGGTGACGTGGCCAAGCTGCGCAGCCAGCTGACCGACCTGGAGAACAAGGCCCGCGAGCTCGCCGACAAGGCCCCCCACCTCGCGAGCGACCTCGACGCGGCCGTCGCCAAGGTCAACGCACTCAACACCGGCGCCCACAAGGTCGCCACCGGCATGTCCCAGCTGCACACCGGCCTCGGCACCGCCACCACCGGCTCCGGCGCCCTCACCGACGGCGTCGGCAAGCTCGGCGACGGCGCCCACCGCCTCGACGGCGGCATGTACAAGCTCGTCGACGGCACCGGCGAACTCGCCGGCGGCCTGCACGAGGGCGTGGGCAAGATCCCCGACTACGACCAGCAGCAGCGGGACGCCCGCACCGAGGTCATGGCCGACCCGATCAAGCTCGCCAACCAGTCCCTGCACAAGGCGCCCAACTACGGCACCGGCTTCGCGCCCTACTTCATCCCGCTGTCCCTCTGGGTCGGCGCGATGGTCGCCTACATGCTGATCGCCCCGATGAACAAGCGGGCCCTGTCGGCCGGCGCGTCGCCCTGGCGGATCGCCCTCGCCGGCTGGCTGCCCGTCATGGGGATCGGCGCCGCCCAGGTCACCCTGCTGATGTCCGTCCTGCACTGGGCCCCGGACCTTGGCCTCAAGATGGCCAACCCCGCCCTCACCATCGCCTTCCTGCTGCTGGTCACCGGCTGCTTCGCGGCGATCATCCAGTGGCTCAACGCCAAGTTCGGCGCCGCCGGGCGGATCCTCGTCCTCGCCGTCCTGATGCTCCAGCTGACTTCGGCCGGCGGCACCTACCCCGTCCAGACCAGTCCGGACTTCTTCAACGCCGTCCACCCGTACCTGCCGATGTCGTACGTCGTGGAGAGCCTGCGCCGCCTCATCACCGGCGGCGACCTCACCCCGGTCTGGCAGGGCAGCCTGGTCCTGGTGGCCTTCACCGTCGGCGCCCTCGCCCTGACCGCGCTCGCCGCCCGCGGCAAGCAGGTGTGGACCATGGACCGACTGCACCCCGAACTGAGCCTGTAGGGACGTGTTGACCTGTGACAATCAGCGCCATGGACAGCAGCAGCACCGGTACGGGTACCGGCGGGGGCCGTCGTGCGGCCACCCGGCAGAAGCTCTACGAAGCGGCCGTCACCCTGATCGCGGAGAAGGGCTTCTCCGCGACCACGGTCGATGAGATCGCCGAGCGGGCGGGCGTGGCGAAGGGCACCGTCTACTACAACTTCGCGAGCAAGAACGAGCTCTTCGAGGAGCTGCTGCGGCACGGCGTCGGGCTGCTGACGGCGTCGCTGCGGGCGGCGGCGGAGGAGACCGAGGCACGCGGCGGCAGCCGGGTCGAGGCGCTCGACGCGATGATCCGGGCGGGCCTGGTCTTCATCGACCGCTACCCGGCCTTCACCCAGCTGTACGTCGCCGAGCTGTGGCGGACCAACCGCACCTGGCAGTCCACGCTCATGGTGGTCCGCCAGGAGGCGGTGGCCGTCGTGGAGAAGGTGCTGCGCGAGGGCGTCGAACGCGGGGAGCTCAGCTCCGAGATCGACGTGCAGCTCACCGCGGCCGCGATGGTCGGGATGGTGCTGGTGGCCGCCCTGGACTGGCAGTCCTTCCAGCGGGAGCGGTCCCTCGACGACGTGCACTCGGCGCTGTCGCTGCTGCTGCGCGGCCGGGTCAGCGGCAACCGCTGAACCGCGCGGCACCCCCCACTCGGCGGTGCCGCGCGGGCGCGCCGGCCCGTACAACTGGTGGGGCCCGCCGCGGCCGCTGAGTATCCGTACCTAGGCGCGGAAATGAGTACGGCCGCGGATGGGCTCCCACCTGCGAGGACGTCAGACTGGGAGCAACGGACAGGGGACCCGGTCCGCACCGCCGACACGGGGCTGCGGAGCGGACCGGGTACCTCCTTCCGGAACCGGGAGAAGGTACGGGGGACCCGGTAGCAGAAGCGAGGACGCGGCGGGGCCCGGGGGGATCGGGCCTCGCCGCGTCCTCGCGTCCGCGGGTCCTGCGGTTTCCGGTGCCGGTGCGGCGCCGTTGCGGGGGCTCAGCCCCCGTGCCCCCCGCGCCTCGCACGCCGCCGGGGCCCGAACGTGACGGGAGGGCGGCGGTCAGCCGCGGCCCCGCAGGGGGAGGCGGAGGCGGAGGGCCGTCAGGCGGGCCGAGACCGCGGAGGCCAGGGCCGACCGGCGGGCGGAGACCGCCCAGGAGATCCGGGCCGCCGACCGCGGCAGCAGCAGGGCGCGCAGCCGGGGCAGGCGCCCCGCCGAGGCAAGCAGGCCCGCCCGGGCCTGCCGTACGTCGTCCGCCAGGCCCGCGTACGAGACCTCCGCGGCCGGCGGCGCGTACAGGGCCCGTTCCACGGCACCCGCCACCCGGTGCACCGCCGCGGCGGCGTCCGGCTCCAGGCGGCCCAGTTCCACGACCCGGCTCGCCGCCCGGCGCGGGGAGAGCGCCTCGTCCGGGGCGACGCCCACGTCCCAGGCCGCGTCGCCCAGCTCCCGCCAGGCCGCCAGGACCTCGCCGGACGCCAGGCGGCGGGCCCGCAGCCGGTTGCGCCACAACAGCGGGAGCAGCGGCAGGCCCACCACCGCGAGCACCAGCGCCGCCCAGCCGAGGACCGCCGTCACCGACGGCCCGGCGCCGGCCGCCGCGTTCTGCTGCGGGGCGGTCGGCCCGCACTCGCCGAGCCGCTTGAGCGCGGGCGGGCACTCGGCGGACGCCGAAGGAGCCGGAGCCGGCTGCACCGCACCCTGCGAGGGCAGCGGCGCCGGCGCGGACGGCTGGACCGTGGGGGCCGGCGCCCGGGAGTAGTCCGGCACGTTGAGGCCCGACCGGGGCGTCGGCTCGAACCGGGTCCAGCCCACGCCCTGGAAGTACAGCTCGGGCCAGGCGTGCGCGTCCCGCATCGAGACGTTCACGATGCCGTCCGACTGCTTCTCGCCGGGGGTGAAGCCCACCGCGACGCGCGCCGGGATGCCCAGGGTGCGGGACATCGCCGCCATCGAGAACGCGAAGTGGATGCAGAAGCCCTCCTTGTCCGCGAGGAAGCGGGCGACGGCCTGCGGCCCCGTCCCGGAGGCGGTCTGCGTGTCGTAGCGGAAACCGCCGCTCACGGCGAAGAAGTCCTGCAGCTTCACCGCGCGCGCGTAGTCGTCCTTCGCCCCCTGCGTGACCTGGCGGGCCGTGTCGCCGACCACCTGCGGCAAGCTGTCCGGGACCCTCGTGTACTCCTCGCGGACCGCCGGGTCCGGTGCCGGGGCCTTCTGGAGCTGCTGAGCAGTGGGCTTCAGCAGCAGGCTGCGCACCTTGTACTCGGCGCCCTGCACGGTCTGGAACTTGTCGCGGCCCAGCTGGTCCCCGACCAGGGTCCGGCCGACGGGCTCGAACCGCCACTTGCCGGGGATGTCCACCGCGGTCGCCGGATACGGCATGGGGAGGTAGCGCTGGGTGTAGCCGTCCGAGGCCGTGATGTTCGTGGTCACCTCGGTCGCGCCGAGGCGGACCTGGTCACCGAGACCGGGCGGGACCGGCATCTGCTGCGGTACGTCGGTCAGCGCGCGCCCGGACGCCTCCCACTTGGCGCCGTTGAACTCGTCCAGGGCCAGGATGCGCAGGTACTGGTCGCTCTGCTGCGGGTTGTCCGTGCGGTACCGGAGCACCACGCGGTTGTCCTGCGCGTTCAGGTTGCTCTGCAGGGAGACCAGCGGGTTGACGGCCGAGATCGTGCCGCCGGACCCGCCGCTGCCCTCGCCCTCCTTCGGGCCGCCCAGCAGACCGTCGTCGAGGGCGGGCAGCGCCGCCGGAACCACCAGCGCCATGCCCAGGGCCAGGGCGCCGATCCGCCGGCCGAACCGCACCGGGGCCGTCGCCCGGACGCCGCCGCTGCTGATGCCGGAGTCGGCCGGCGCGCGTCCGCGCGGTGCGGCGCCGAAGACCCGTCCCCACTGGGCGAGCCGGTCCCGGCCCTCGGACAGCAGCAGCATCAGGTAGCCGCAGCCGGCCAGCAGGAAGGAGAACCAGGAGGCGTCCCCGCCGCCCGACAGGCCCGCGGCGACCGAGTACAGCGCGAGCAGTGGCAGACCGGCCGCCGCGGCCGTGCGCGCGGTCACCGCCAGCAGGTCCACCAGCAGGCCGATCACCAGCACCCCGGACACCAGCAGCAGCTGGATGCCGTCGGTCAGCGGGGCGGGTATCGCGAACTCGCCCACGTCGTGGACGCCCTGTGCGAACAGCGAGCCGAAGTCCGTCACGAAGTAGGCCAGCGGCCCGCTGCCGGTGGACTCGACCTTGCCGGCGAAGAACAGCGCGAGCAGCAGCAGCGACACCAGCAGCTGCGCGGCCACCGTCAGCGACCGCGCCAGCGGCACCCGCCGGGCCCCCGCGCCCACCGCGCTCTGCACGGTGAGCAGCAGCGCGGCCTGGAGCAGCCAGGCCTGCGACTCCACCAGCGGGCTCAGCGACCACGAGGTGAGCAGCGTCGCCAGTGCCGCGAACACCGTCAGTTTCGCCCGTCCGCTCATGCCAGGCCTCCGCTCGTTCCCGTACCGACGCGCGCGGTCCCGGCCTGACGCCACAGTTCGCCGAAGGCGACCCCGGGGGTGGCGGCGAGTGCCGTCCAGCCCGCGTCGCGCAGCCTGCGCAGCCGCTCCTCCAGGGGGACGACGTCGTACCCGGGCGAAGGCCGTCCGCCCCAGGCCCCGGTGTCCAGGACGAAGGCCACCGCGCCCGAGGTGCGCTGGCGCATCTTGGCCGCCAGTTCGGTCTGTACGTCGTCCAGGTCGCCGAAGAAGGCGATGAGGAGCCCGTCGCCGCCGCCCTCGCCGTAGCCGCCGCCGCGTACGGCGTCGTAGGCCCGGGAGAGCCCGGCGCCGTCGGAGTGCCCGACCACGGCGAGGGTGTCCATCATCAGCCCGGCGGCCTCAGCGGATTCCTGTCCGCCAGTGGAGAACCCCCCGCCGCCCTCGCCGGGCACCGCGCTCCCCGTGTCGGTGAGCAGCCGTGCCGAGAAGCCCTGTTCCAGGACGTGCACGAGGCTGGAGGCGGCCGCGGAGACGGCCCATTCGAAGGCGGAGTCCGGCCCGGCGCCGTCGAAGGCGAGGCGGCGGGTGTCGAGCAGGACGGTGGCCCTGCTGCGCTGGGGCTGTTCCTCGCGGCGGACCATCAGCTCGCCGTAGCGGGCGGTGGAGCGCCAGTGCACGCGGCGCAGGTCGTCGCCGCGCCGGTAGCCGCGCGGGATGACGTCGTCGTCACCGGCCAGGGCCAGGGAGCGGCGGCTGCCGTCGCCGTAGCCGTTCGACTCGCCGGTCAGCCGGACCGGGGGCAGGGGCTCGGTGCGCGGAATGACGGTGAGGGTGTCGTAGGTGCTGAAGGAGCGGGTCAGCTCGACCAGTCCGAAGGGGTCGGTGAGCCGCAGCTGGAGCGGGCCCAGCGGATAGCGGCCGCGCAGGTCGGAGCGGACCCGGTAGGACACCTCGCGGCGGCCGCCGGGCTCGACCCGGTCCAGGACGAAGCGGGGGCGCGGGCCCAGTACGTAGGGCACCCGGTCCTGGAGCATCAGCAGACCGGTGGGCAGCCGGGAGACGTTGTCCATGCGCAGCTGCACGCGGGCCTCGGCGCCCGCGGGGACCCGGCCGGGGGACAGCCGGCGGCTGCCGGAGACCCGGTAGCGGGTGCGGTGCAGGGCGTAGACGCACATCAGCGGCAGGAGGGCGAGCAGCAGGCCGACGCGCAGCAGCGCGCCCTGGCCGAGGACGTAGGCGCAGGCGGCCGCGGCGATCCCGGCGGCCACGAACGAACGGCCGCGGGTGGTCAGCCCGGACAGCGAGGCGCGCAGCCCGCCGCCGTTTCCCGGGCCGCCGGCGCCGTGTGCGGCACCGGCGCTCATCAGAAGCCCCGGACGCCGGCGGCGGGCGGCATCTCGCCGCGGCCGTGCGCGGCCGGGACGGGGGTGCGCTGGAGGATCTCGCCGACGACCTGCTCGGAGGTGCGGCGGTTCAGCTGGGCCTGCGCGGTGGGCAGCAGCCGGTGCGCGAGGACCGGTGCGGCCAGCGACTGCACGTCGTCGGGCAGGACGTAGTCCCGGCCGGAGAGCGCGGCGGAGGCCTTCACGGCGCGCAGGAGGTGCAGGGTGGCCCGGGGCGAGGCGCCGAGCCGCAGGTCGGGGTGGCTGCGGGTGGCGGAGACCAGGTCGACGACGTAGCGCCGGACGGGCTCGGCGACGTAGACCTCACGCACGGCCTCTATGAGCTTGACGATGTCGTGGGCGTGCGCGACGGACTGGAGGTCGTCGAGCGGGTTGACGGCGCCGTGCACGTCGAGCATCTGCAGCTCGGCCTCGGGGCTGGGGTAGCCGACGGAGACGCGGGCCATGAAGCGGTCGCGCTGGGCCTCGGGCAGCGGGTAGGTGCCCTCCATCTCCACCGGGTTCTGGGTGGCGACGACCATGAAGGGGCTCGGCAGGGTGTAGGTGGTGCCGTCGATGGTGACCTGGCGTTCCTCCATCGACTCCAGCAGCGCCGACTGGGTCTTCGGCGAGGCGCGATTGATCTCGTCGCCGATGACGATCTGCGCGAAGATCGCGCCCGGCTTGAACTCGAACTCGCGGCGCTGCTGGTCGTAGATGCTGACACCGGTGATGTCGGAGGGCAGCAGGTCGGGCGTGAACTGGATGCGCTGCACCGAGCAGTCGATGGACTTGGCCAGCGTCTTGGCCAGCATCGTCTTGCCGACGCCGGGCACGTCCTCGATCAGCAGGTGCCCTTCGGCGAGGAGCACGGTCAGCGCGAGGCGGACGACCTCGGGCTTGCCCTCGATCACGTTCTCGACCGACTGGCGGACCCGCTCCGCCGTGCTGGTCAGATCTGCGAGGCTCGCTCGGTCGTCATACGTCGTCACCTGGTTCTCCTCGGCCATTTCCCAGGGCCGACGCCCTTGGCGCATGACCGGCCCACCCCGAAACACGGACACCGAATGCGGGGGTTCCCGGGTGGTGTCTCCCCGCATTCTTGACGGCGCCTGGGCCTTGTGTCACTCAGGAGCCGGGATCGATCTCCCGGAGGAGTCCGGTGTGCACGTCGAAGACGAAGCCTCGCACATCGTCCTTGTGGGGCAGGAACGGGTTGGTGCGGACGCGCTGCATGGACTGGCGGACGTCCTGGTCGACGTCCCGGAAGGCCTCGACGGCCCAGGCGGGACGCTGGCCGACCTCGTCCTCCAGCTCGTGCCGGAAGTCCTCGGTCAGGCGTTCGAGACCGCATCCGGTGTGGTGGATGAGTATCACCGTGCGGGTGCCGAGGGCGCGCTGGCTGATGGTGAGCGAGCGGATGGTGTCGTCGGTGACCACGCCGCCCGCGTTGCGGATGGTGTGGCAGTCGCCGAGTTCCAGGCCGAGCGCGGCGTGGAGGTCGAGCCGGGCGTCCATGCAGGCAACGATGGCGACCTTGAGGACCGGGCTGGCGTCCATGCCGGGGTCGGTGAACTTGGCGGCGTAGCGCTGATTCGCCTCGACCAGCCGGTCGGTGACGGATCCGCCGGCGGATGCCTCGGGTGCGGAGTCGGCAGGCAGGGATGCGGAAGTCGTCATGGGTACGACGTTAGTGGTCACGGGCGGTGCCGGCCCTGCGTGAGGGTGGACAAAGAACGTCAACGGGGCTTGTTGTGAGCTAACCCACAGGGGTGGGCGAGGGGCTGCCATCCGAGTGGTTCGGCACCATGTGCGGCTTCGGTCCGAGAGCCGCGTACGGCGCGCGGGCCGGTTCGTTGACCGCGGCGACCGTTGCACTAAAGTGACGCGAACCGGCCGGAGCCCGGCCCTGACCGGCCTCCCGGCCACCGATGAAGACTCCGCGTGCGCGGCGCGTACGTACGGCCCGGCCCTCTTCCGCTCACCGGCCGGGGGAGCGGGCGGTGCGTACGCCTGCCGCGCCGTTATCTGAGAGGGCGCTTTGACTAGCGAGTCCCGACATGTCCCGGTGATGCTCCAGCGGTGCCTGGACCTGTTGGCCCCGGCGCTGGAGAGGCCCGGGGCCGTCGTCGTCGACTGCACCCTCGGCCTCGGCGGCCACAGCGAGGCCCTGCTGACCCGGTTCCCCGAGGCGCGCCTGATCGGCCTCGACCGCGACAAGGAAGCCCTGCGGCTCTCCGGCGAACGCCTCGCCCGCTTCGGCGACCGGGCCACCCTCGTCCACGCGATCTACGCGGACCTCGCCGAGGTGCTCGACGGCCTGGGACTCCCCACCGTCCAGGGCATCCTCTTCGACCTGGGCGTCTCCTCCATGCAGCTGGACGAGGCCGACCGCGGCTTCGCGTACGCGCAGGACGCCCCGCTGGACATGCGCATGGACCAGACGACCGGCATCAGCGCCGCCGAGGTCCTCAACACCTACGCGCCGGGCGAGCTCGTACGGATCCTGCGCCAGTACGGCGAGGAGAAGCAGGCCAAGCGGATCGTGTCCGCGATCGTCCGGGAGCGCGAGAAGGCCCCCTTCAGCAACAGCGCCCGGCTGGTCGAGCTCATCCGCGACGCACTGCCCCAGGCCGCCAAGCGGACCGGGGGCAATCCGGCGAAGCGCACCTTCCAGGCGCTGCGGATCGAGGTCAACGGCGAGCTCTCCGGCCTGGAGCGGGCCATCCCGGCAGCGGTCGACCGCATCGCGGTGGGCGGCCGGATCGCGGTGCTCTCGTACCACTCGCTGGAGGACCGCCTGGTCAAGCAGGTCTTCTCGGCCGGCGCGACCTCCACCGCCCCGCCCGGGCTGCCGGTGGTGCCGGAGAAGTACCAGCCGAAGCTCAAACTGCTCACGCGAGGAGCGGAGCTGCCGACCGAGGAGGAGATCGCCGAGAACCGGCGGGCCGCCCCGGCGAGGTTCCGGGGGGTCGAGCGCATCCGGGAGGCGCGACTGTGACCAAAGCCGGGAAGGTCGCCACGCTGACCCGCGGGCAGGCGGCCCGCATCGGCCGGGCCCTCGGCGCCCGCCCGGCCCGCCCGCGGCCCGGCGGGCAGGCGGCGCGGATGCCGTTCGTCCTGCTGGTCGTGGCGCTGCTCGCCGGCGGTCTGATCAGCCTGCTGCTGCTGAACTCGGCCCTCAACGAGGGCTCCTTCCAGCTGAGCCGGCTGAAGAAGGAGACCACCGCCCTCACCGACGAGGAGCAGGCCCTCCAGCGCGACGTGGACGCCTACTCGGCCCCCGACGCACTCCAGCGCCGAGCGCGCGAACTGGGCCTGGTCCCGGGCGGCAGCCCCGTCTTCATCGGCCCGGACGGCAAGGTCTCCGGCAGCGTCTCGGTCGCCGAGGCACCGCCGTCACCGACCCCGACCCTCCCGGCCCCGCCGCCGGCCGGACCGGGGCAGCCCCCTGCCCCGGCC
>NZ_JOBX01000046.1:0-54653 GCF_000720645.1 Streptomyces sp. NRRL S-378 | reverse complement strand
CGCCCGCACCGCGGAACACACGCCCGCGCCGCCGCCCCTCCGTACGGCTGAGTGCAGCCAGTGCAGCCAGTACAGCCCCCGCCCCGGAAGCCGGACCATCCACCGCAGACGACCAGAAACCCCGCCCCCCTTGACCGAAAACGACAAACACCCCCCACGGGATGGCCGGGATGCCCGCCCTCCGGGCGCCGGCCGCCCCGAGGGCGGCCTCCGACCTCCGCGGAAACCCCGTCCCGCACCCCGTCCCGCGTTCCGGCGAGCTCCTCCAGTCGCCCCAGCCGCCCAGCCGCTCCCGCGTCCGCGTCCGCCCGTCCAGCGGCACGTACGACACCAGCCGCACCGCCGTTCTCCGGCCCGAGCCACCCGTGGTGGGCTCCACGCGCAGCAGGCCCACGCGCGCGTTGCGCAGGTACTGCGCCGTCGAGCTCAGCCCCACCCCGCCCGGGCAAGGTCGCCGCGGGACCCGCCCGGGGGCCGCCGTGCCGGGGACCGCCGTCCCGGTCGAGGGGCGCCGGTACGGGCGCCCGCACCGGCCGGGCGCCCGTCACCGCTCGGCGACCCGGGGGACCGCCCGCTCTCGGTGAGAGCGGTGTCCGTGCGTCCCCCGCCGCCGGGCCGGCCCGGCGGCGGGGGAGGGGCGGTGGCCGGTGCGACACTGGCGCGGTGACCGGTACCGATCGGCAGATGGACCGGCGGCTGGAGCGCGCCATCCTCGAACTCCTGGACCGCCGGGCCCCCACCGCGACGATCTGTCCCTCCGACGCCGCGCGCGCCGTGTACGAAGGGGACGACGACGGCTGGCGCGCCCTCATGGAACCGGCCCGCCGTGCGGCCCGGCGGCTGGTCGCCGCCGGCGAGGTGGAGGTCGTCCAGGGCGGCCGCCCCGTCGACCCGGAGCAGGCCCGCGGTCCGGTCCGTATTCGCCGCACCCCATGAGGACACAGCCCAAACCGCACATCTCCTTTGATTTCGGTGCAATACGGACATGCAGCCCAGTCTCTCGAAGGGGTACACGCGGTGACGCTCGGTGAGATCCGGGCGCCCCGGGGGTGAGCCGCCCCATAGGACTCACGTCACACACGAACCGGGATAGTAGACCCCCACGGTCCGCCGCGCCCCCCTCCCGTCCCGCTCCCACCTGCGCGAATCCCGCCCCGCCCCCCACCAGGCCGTGGGGCCCCGACTGCGAAGCCCCCTAGTAATGGCGGTCGTTGCCAGGGCGGTGGGGCGTCGGTAGAACTGGATGAGTCGCCGGGCGGCACGGGTTCCTCACCCACCGCCGACGAACCCCTCTCCACCGCGTGAGTGGCTCACGCATGCCCCAGGCATGCCGCGACCGCCCCAGTCCCCTGTGGAAGGAACCTCCGTGTCCAACGCCGTCATCCGCCGCATCGCCGCCTCCAAGAAGGCCCTCGCAGGTACCGTCGTCGCCCTCGGCGTCGCCGGCTCCATGCTCGCCACGGTTCCCGCCCAGGCGGCCCCGATGAGCGCCAAGGCGATCGCCCAGCAGATGATCAAGGACCCGGCGCAGTTCGCGGCCTTCAACAACATCGTTTCCCGCGAGAGCGGCTGGAACCACACCGCCACCAACGCCTCCTCCGGCGCGTACGGCCTGGTCCAGGCCCTGCCGGCCTCGAAGATGGCCTCCGCGGGCGCGGACTGGAAGACCAACCCGGCCACCCAGATCAAGTGGGGCCTGGACTACATGAACGAGCGCTACGGCAGCCCCGTCGGCGCCTGGAACTTCTGGCAGACCCACCACTGGTACTGAGCCACCAGCGGGCAGCCGACGCACACCACGAAGACGCCCCGGCCGGGACCTCCCGGCCGGGGCGTCTTCGCATACCCGGGGCCGCGTACGCGCGGACCGGCAGGAGCGCGCAGCGGGTGGTTCTCCCCGCCGCCGCCCCCCGCGCCCCCTGCGCCCCGGTCCCCGCACCGAGCCGTGACCGCACCCGCTCCCGGAGGGCGGTCCGGCCGTTGTCACCCCGGGGCCGGGCCGTCGCCGAACGTCCCGGGCAGCGCCTCCGCGGCCGGCCGCCGCTCCAGCCGGCCGGCGACCGCCGACGGCCCTGCCCCCCAGTACGCCGCTTCGCCGAGGAGCGCCGCGACCGCGCGGACCGTCCGGAGGCCCTGCCGCGGACGCCGCCGAGGAGGGTGCGTTCCCCGCCCCGCGCCGGCCCCCCCCCGCCATCGCCTCGGCCGCCCGCCCGCGCCGGCGGCGGTCACACCCGGGTGCCCGTCTCCGCCGGCGCGGGGACCGGACCCCCCGACATCGCGCGGGCCATCCACCCCGAGGCGCGCACGGACTGCGCGACGAAGGCGCGGCGGCCCACCCCGCAGGCCCGCAGGGCCGGGCCGTGGTCCACCGCGACCAGGGCGGCGGCGCCCGCCAGCAGCCCGCGCCACCCGGCCGTCACCGCCCCGCGGACGGGCCGGGGCAGCCCGGTCAGGCCCTCCCGCAGCCGCAGGCAGTGGAAGGGGACGTGCCGCTCCTCGTCCGCGAGGATCCGGCCCGCGACCTCGCGGGCCAGCGGATCGGCGGCGCCGTCGCGCAGGGCCCGGTAGTACCCCAGGGCCACCACCTCGGCGATCATCAGCACCAGCAGTTCCATCCGCAGCCCGAGCAGCCGCCGTACCCGGACGAAGGCCGCGTCGCTCCAGTGCCCGTCGAGAGTGCCGGCCCCGCCGGCCTCCAGCAGCAGCTTCAGCATCCGCGCATGGTTCTGCTCCTCGGCGATGAAGAGCCGCACCGCCTCGGAGTAGACCGGATCGCCCGCGAGATCGGCCTTGCCGCACAGCGCGGAGCCGTCACCGTCCTCGCCGACCTGGAACTTCTGGATGCTGCGGACGATCTCCGCCGGCAACTGCGCGCCCCTGCCCCAGTCGGGGTCGCCCAACGCTGCCCGGCGCTCCCGCTCGGCCTCGAACTCCCGCACCCATGAACCGTACCCAGTTTTGATCATGTTCAAGAATTTAGCCAATGTTGATCGTGTTCAAAAGCGTGGGGACGTCATGGCCGCGTAACAGAACGCCCCGAGCCCCCGGGTCCCCGGGCGCGCCAGATCCAGCCGTTGCGCGCCGCGCAGAGGGCGCTACGCCGCCTCCGGCCACCTCACCACCCGCCACCTCACCACCCGCCTCGGCGCCCGCGAACTCAGCGCCCTGCGCACGAACGTGACTTCACGACACCACCGCCGCCCACGGCCGGGCGGAGCAGGGCAGGCCCTTCGTCCGCGCGGTACCGGCCGGCGGTCGCCGGAAAGCCGGTGAAACTGACCGAGGGCAGTTCCCCGTCCATGACTACGGGCGCACCTGACGGCGCGCCCCCGCGACCGGCAGCCTGCCGCCCCGCGACGACCCCAGCCGCCCCCCGCCGACCCGCCCCGTGAGGAACAGCCCGAGCATGCACCAGCACCCCTCCGCGCACTCCGCCCCGGCCCCGGTCGTCCCCCTCCCGCAGCCCCACGACACCCGGCACCGGGCGCTCCTGCTGGCCTCGCCGCTCACCAGCCCGCCCCGATCGCGGTCCCGGAGCCAGCGGGGCGCGGTCATACGGATCACGCACACCTACGAGTACCGCGTCACCGACGAGGACGCGCTCCTGCACGCCGCCGCCGACCGCGGATGGCAGCCGCTGCCGGCGTCCGAACGCGGCGAGGACGACCCGCGCGACCTGATCGGGGCCATGACGGCCCTCACCGCGCAACCCGACGTCGCCGGAACCCGGACCCTGGAACACCGGAGCACCGCAGAACTCCACACCCTCACCCCCGTCCCCGCAGTCGCACCTGGCCCCGTACCCGCAGTCGCACCCGGTCCCGTACCCGGTCCCGGTGACGCGGCCGGACCGGCCCACCACGGTGCCGCACGTCCGCCGGACCGGCGGACCGGACCCGCCCCCGCCGCCGTCCGCACGCCGGACTTCGCGGCCCTCTTCGCCCCCCGCGACCACCCGTGCACGGCCGCGGGCCGGCACCCCGGCAAACACCGGTGGCAGCTCACCCCCCGCACCGCCGACCTCCTCCACACGGCCCTGGCCGTCCTCGCCGACCAGGCCTACGACGACGCGCAGTACCTCGCGGACCACCTCCTGCCCGGCGCCGGCCCCGCGTCGCTGGAGGTCTTCGACCGGCTGCCCCCGCTCACGTGGACCGCCGACCACCGCTGGCGGCGGCGGATGGCGCGCGCCTTCGACGACCTGGCCGGCGACCTCGCGGACGGGCACTGGCCCGAACCGACCTGCACCGCCGAGGAGATGGCCCTCCACCTCGCCGTCCAGGACGTTCCCGCCCACCTGGACGACCTCTGCGAGGACGACGACCACCACACCCTCCCGCAGCACCAGGACGACTACGACCTCTCCCACCCGCTGTTCCGCAACGAAGACGTCCTCATGCTCTTCCACACCGACCCCACGGGCCCGGCCGGCCTCGGCCGGGCCGCCTGGTTCACCCCCTTCGACCCCAGCAGAGGCAGAAACCCCCGACGGGGCTTCCGCCGCTAGAGCACCCCGTCCCGCACCCCGTCCCGCACCCCGTCCCGCAGCCCGCCGGGCACGCCCTGGCGGGCTGCCGCCGGGCCGGTGCCCAGACGCAGGACCGGGCGGCCGGCCACACCCGGCCGAGGCCCGCGCCGGCGGTGAAGGCCAGGACGGAGACGGCGGGGGCCGCGAACCCGCAGAGACATGGCCACCGGCCCGGACACCGACGTCACCGCTCCCGGGGAAAACAACTGCGCCACACGCCCGGGAGGCCGGGGGAGCGGCGCTCCCGGCCCCTGCCGGACGGCATCACTGCGCGCGGCGGAGCTCGTCGAGCTGCTCCGCGAAGGCCTTGGTCGCCGCGATCAGCCGGGCGTGCGCCTTCTGCTGCTGCTCGTCCCCCTGGGACTTGAACGCCGCACTGAAGTGGGGCCGGAGCTGGGTCCACCAGCCGTAGTCCAGCATCGCCCACGCCTGCGGGCACAGCGGGGCGCGGGTCCGGGGGAGGTAACCGCCGTCGACGAGGGGCTTCTTGTACTTCGCCGGGTCGCTGCCCTCCAGGTAGCACAGGAAGTTGAAGACCCGCTGCTGGGTGACGGGGTGGTCGCTCGCCAGGCCCTCCAGGGTCAGCCGGCCTTCCTTGCGGGCGATCTCGTCGAAGAGGATCGCGGCGGCCAGCGAGGGGCCCGGCCCGACCTCGTTGACGGTGTAGAAGGACGCGTAGCCATCGGCCGCGTCCTCTTCGAGGCCGAGGTTGGCCAGCAGGAGCTGGCGCTGCAGGGCGTGGCCCATCTCGTGGCCGAAGATGAACTCCGTCGACAGCACCGTCAGGTCGTCGGTGTTGTACTCCGACGCCGGGAACGGCGCGGGCCGTTCGACGGTCTTCACCACATCGGCGAGGGCCTTCTCGATCTGCGCCAGGAACGAGGGCGGGATGTAGATCGTCCTGCCGTCGGGCTGGGTGACGGCGTCGGTGACACCGGGCGGCACGTCGGCGGTGACCTTGACGACCATGTCGTGCGGGAGGGCGAGGGATCTGCTCACCCAGTCGGCCGACCGCTCCAGCACACGGGAGTTCCGGATCAGCGCCACCACCTGCCGGTCCTGCGGCTGCACGGTCCTGTCCTCGTAGACGACGGTGACCCTGCCGGAGCGCGCCGCCTGGGGACGGGCCCCGGCCCCGGCCCCCTGCCCGGTGTCGCGGGCCGTGCCGCCGCACCCGGTGGCGGCGACGGAGGCGAGGACCAGCACCCCTGACAGGACGGCACGGATCCTCTTCGAGCAACCGGTGGTGTTCGGCATCCTGGTCGGCTCCCGTCGCGTGTCCCCGCACCGATCCTGCGGCCGTCCGCGGACGGGTGCCCCTCGAGCCACCCGTTCGGGCGACCACACCCATGTGCGTCCGCCTCCCCGCGGCGCATCGCAGTGCCGCCACCGACCGCGGCGGACCGCAGCACCTCCCGCCCCCGCGGCGCATCGCAGTGCCCCGGCCCCCGCCCGCCGGGGCAACAGCCCCGCCCGCGGCGGACCGCCCACCGCGGCCCCCGCCCCCGCGGCCCCGTCCGCCGCTGGCGCCGGCCCGGTCCGAAGGGCTTCACCCCAGGGGGCTCCCGCGGCCACCGCGCTGCCGCCGGCCCCGGCGAAGACCTGCGCCGTTCGGCCCATCAAGGCCACCCGCCACCACGCCGAAGAACACCAGGCGGAGCCGTCAAGCCGTCCCCCCCCGCCCCGCCGGCCACGGCGGGTCCCGCACCCGGCCGCCGAGGCCCGGCAGGAGAATCCCGCATGCGCCTCGTCCCGCACCTGACCGCCGTCACCGCCGCCGCAGCCGCGCTCCTGCTCGTCACGGCCACCGGCGCGACCCCCGCGGCGGCAGACCGCAACCCCGCCCCCGACGGCGCACCCCTGACCCAGGTCTCCCACGGCGACCCGTACGCGCACTGCACCGTCGGCGCGAGGTCCCCCGACAGCGTCGTCCACCCGGGCACCGAGGTGGAGCCGTACCTGTCCGTCGACCCGCGCGACCCCCGGCGCGTGGTCACCGTCTACCAGCAGGACCGCTGGAACGACGGCGCCGCCCGCGGCCTGGTGGCCTCCTGGACCACGGACGGCCGCACCTTCCACCGCAGCACGCTGCCGTTCAGCCTGTGCGCCCCGGGCGGCGCGGACTACGAACGGGCCTCCGACCCCTGGGTGAGCACCGGACCCGACGGCACCGTCTACGCGAGCGGGGAAGGCGTCGACTTCACCCGCAGCACCCGCAGCGCCCTGCTGACCGCCACCTCCCGCGACGGCGGCCGCACCTGGCACAACGTCACCACCACGCACGTCGACGAGCAGCCGTTCTTCAACGACAAGCCCTCCCTGACCGCGGACCCGATCCGAAAGGGCACCGCCTACCAGGTCTGGAACCGCCTCGACAACGACCCGCCCGGCCCCGGCTCCCTCGACGGTCCCGGCTACATCTCCCTGACCCGCGACGGCGGCCGCACCTGGAGCACGGCACGGCCGTTCGTCGACACCGCCGCCGTGCCCAACACGCAGACCATCGGCCACGTCATCGTCGTCGACCCGCGCACCGGCACCCTGTACGACTTCTTCGACCGGATCACCTACTCCGACGACCTGAGCACCGTCACCGAAGCCCACTACGCGATGGTCACCTCCACCGACGCCGGCCGGACCTGGAGCGCCCCGACCACCGTCGCCCGGGACACCTCCGTACCGGAGGTGCACCCGAACGACCCCACCAAGCAGCTGCGCGCCGCGTCCACCCTGCCCAGCCCGGCCGTCGACCCGAGGACCGGCACGCTGTACATGGCCTACGAAGGCTCCGACTTCTCCGGCGGCGACTTCGACGCCGTCCAGCTCGTGCGCTCCACCGACGGCGGACGCACCTGGGGGACCCCCGAGCTGATCAGCCCCGAGGGCGTGCCGGCGTTCTCCCCGTCGATCGCGGTCGACGAGCGGGGCACGGTCGCGCTGACCTACTACGACCTGCGCTTCCTCGAGCCGGGCGACACCACCACCCTGCCCACCGCCTACCAGCTGGCCACGCTCCCGCACGGAGAGGCGGAGCGGCGGACCGAGCGGCGGATCTCACGGGTCTTCGACTGGCTGCAGGCGCCGTTCGCCGGGGGCTACTTCCTGGGCGACTACCAGGGCCTGGCAGCGGACGGCAGGGGAGTGAGGGCGGTGCTGACCGAGACCCACTCCGACGCACCGCGCAACCGTACGGACGTCTACACCGCCACGTTCAGCACCCGGTGAAGGCCGGCCTGCCCCCCCCCGTTCGCCGGCGAGGGCACAGAGGGAACGCCCCGTGGTGTACGTGAGCCTCGACGGCGAGGCCGGGCCGCTCGCGCTCGGGCTCCCGGAGCTGGTGCGGCTGTGTCTGGTGGCGCCGTGGTGGGAGTCCGCTCCCGGGCGGACGGCCGGGGGACTCCGGGCGCTCGCCGAGGAGTACCGGGAGGATGGCCCCGGCCTCTGCCGGCGGCGTGACCGGGCGGCCCGGGTGCTCGGTCTCGATCCGGCCGGGCTCCCGTCCGAGGCGGCGGTCCTCGCCCGGCTCGCGGAGCTGTCCCGGGGACCGGTCGCGGCGGCCTGCCCTGTCGTCGGGGACGGGGGCGAGTCCTTCCTTCCCCTGTTCGCCGCGGCCCCCGGCCGGTGGTGAGCGGTCAGGACTGCGGAGGGACCCATCCCTCCCCGCGGACACCGTCCGCCCGGGCCGCCGGCCCATCGGGCCCCGGCGCGGCGGGGGCGGGCGCGGCGGGGGCGGGCGTGGCCGCCGCGGCGGCCACGCCGTTCAGAGACCGGCGGGGGCGTTCCGCCTGACCGCGGCCAGGGCGTCCTTGACCTCCTGCACCACGCGGGCCGCGTCGTCGGGGTTGTGCACGACATCCGTGCTGTTCATGTCGACGATGAGGACCTCGCTGGCCGAGTAGTGCTTGTGCACCCAGTCGTCGTAGCCGGACCACAGCGTCCGGTAGTAGTCGATGAGGCCCTCGTCCTGCTCGAAGTCCCGGCCCCGCAGGCCGATCCGGTGCAGCACCGTCTCGAAGTCCGCCTTGAGGTAGACCATGAGATCGGGTGCCTTGCGGTACGGCAGGCCGTCGATCTCGCGCATCATCTCGCCCAGCAGCCCCTCGTACACCTGCATCTCGAGGGAGCTGATCCGGCCCAGGTCGTGGTTGACCTTGGCGAAGTACCAGTCCTCGTAGATGGACCGGTCCAGGACGTTGTCGCCCTGCTTGTACGCCTCCTTGATCGAGGCGAACCGCGTCTGCAGGAAGTACAGCTGGAGCAGGAAGGGGTAGCGCCTCGCCTGGATCTCCTCGGGGCTCGCCGTGTAGAAGAGCGGAAGGATCGGATTGTCGTCGACGCTCTCGTAGAAGACCTCGCTGCCCAGTTCCTTCGCGAGCAGTTCGGCGACGCTCGTCTTGCCGATCCCGATCATGCCTCCGACGCAGATCACTGCCATACCTCACTTCTCCCCGGCGGTCATATGTGCGTGGGCGTGCGGGCTGGGCATCTCACACCACTGAGACGCACGCCGACGGCACGCGATTCCCCGGGAGCTTCATGATCAGCGTCAGACGGTCCCCGTCCGGACCGGACCGGAACCCCCGACGCGGGCCGCTCTCATCGACCGGCCGGCCTGGCCCTTCCGCGGTCGCCGCGCACTGCGACGAGCCCCGGCCCCGCGGCCAGCTTGAATCTTAGATGACGATTCACCCGCGCCGACCAGCGCTTCGCTCCGCGACGCACCCTGCTCGCCCCGCCCCGGCCGCGGGCCGGCGGGGCTCAGGTGGACCGGGCCGCGCCCGCCCCCACCGCCGGCCTGCGCCCTGCCCCGCCGGGGACCCGCGTGGACCCGCACGGCCCCGCCGGCACCCGCCCGGCCCCGGGAACCCGCCGGGTCCGGCGGCCGGGCCCGGCCGGGTCAGAAGCGGAGCACGCCCAGATCGCACACCGTGGCCGCCGGGGCGCGGACGAGGTCGTTCCCGGCTTCGGTGCGCCAGACCAGGGCGAAGCGCAGGGTGCCCCTGTCGGGAAGGGGGATCCACCGGATGTTCGGCATCCCCCAGTACCGGGTGACGTGCCCGGGGAAGGTGTGGACGATGTCCCCCATGCCGACATGGCCGATCAGGCCGTCGGCGTTGTCCGAGGCCGCGGACTCGATGCGCTCGATCGGCCGGCCCCGCGGGGTGTGGAAGGGCAGGTAGCTGTCCTCCCAGTAGTCCGGCACGTCCAGGGCGGTGCCGTGCGGGAAGTCCGCGAGCAGCTCCAGCGGCACCGAGTCCCGTTCCGCGAGCCGGTGGCCGGCGGCCACGGCCAGGATCCGCGAGTCCGTGCACAGGGTCGGTCCGACGGTGAGGTCGCCTGCCGCCCCCACCCGTCCGCCCGACGCCCCGGTGTCACCTTGGCCGGAATCCGCGGAAGAGGGGGGCGGGCCGGTGAACAGTGCCCTGCGGCGCACGGCGGTCGTGGCGCTGGTCGAGCCGCCACTCCGGCCGGATCCACACCGCGCTCCGTGACGCGTTCGCCATCTGCGCCGCCGAACGCGACGAGGCGATGCGGATCTGCGAGGAACTGGCCCGCGACCCCGACGAGCACGTCGCCCGGGGAGCACGCGGGCTCCACGAAGGCCTGGCCCGCATCGACTGCGTCCTTCACCCCGCGCAGCGCCCAGGCCCCGGTGCTCCGGCCGCCGCCGCCCGCGCACCGCGCACCCGCCGACGCCCGAGAGCGGGGACGGCCAGCAGGGCGAAGCCGATGACCGCCGCAGTGAGATGGCCGACGGTGGTGAAGTCCGGCAGCGGACCGGACCATTCGGCACCCCCGAGGGGCCACGCCAGCACGAACGCCGCCCAGGGCAGACGGCCCCGGCGCGGCAGCGCCGGTGTGCCGGCCGCCAGCACGGTCTGCGCACCGTAACTGATCCCGAAGTCCAAGGACTCCCGCACGGCCGCCGGATACCAGCCGTACCGCAGCGCGACGACGATGACGACAGCGGTGAGCAGGGTGGCCGCGACATGCCCGCCGAGGAACACCGCCACGGCGCGCCGCTTCCCCCACCGGTACTCCGCCCGGGCCAGGAAGCAGCACACCCCGAGACCCAGGGTGATGAAGGTGCCCACGAAGCCGGGCGAGGCGACGTCCGTGAGCGTCCCGTCGAAGAACAGCGCACTGCCGGCCAGCGCGGACAGCGGATGGTCCCGCAGGTTGTCCAGGTTGGTGCTGACGTGCCCCAGCACCCCGGCCGCCCGTCCGGCGGACAGCCCGTGGCCCAGCCAGACGTGGCCCGCCAGGAGCACACAGACGTAGGCGAGGGTCAGCGGCGCACGGCGCGGGTACTCCCGCAGGGCGCGGAGCGCTCTGCCCGACAGACCCGACGGTGACGGGCGGTTCATACTGCGGCATTCTCCAGACCGGGTCGAAGACGGACCGGTCCCGGACCGGCCCCTCAAGGGGATGCGGTTCATCGCGCCCGGGTTCCGGCCCCTCCCGCACAGCCCCCTGACGGATCCTCAAAACCCCTGGTGGGACGGGGTTTCCCGGAAGTTTCCCGTTTCCCGTTCGCAAGGGGCGACCCGCGCCTCCTCGACACACGGCGGCGCCGGGGAACAGTCTCGGAGCCGACGAACACGACGCCCACGACGACCTCGACGGGCACGGGGCGCCGACGAGACGGGGGACCGGAACATGACGACGCGCAGGACGGCGGCCGCAGCGGTGACGGCGGCGACGGCACTCACCCTCCTGGCCACCTGGGGAGGCGCCCGCACCGCCGGCGCCGCCACCGTGGCCGCGGCACCGGGCACGGCGAGGACGGCGGCAGCGGCGGGGGAGTGCCGCACCCTCGCCCCCGGGGCCTCCGCTGTGGCAGAGAAGGCCGTGGCGGCCGCGTGCGAGCAGATCGGCGTCTGGTACACCTGGGGCGGCGGCCACGGACCCCAGCCGGGCCCGACGTACGGCCAGGTCGACCCCAGCGACCCCGACAGCGCACACGACCCGGAACGGCTGGGCTTCGACTGCTCGGGACTGGTCCGCTACGCCTACCACCGCGCGGCCGGCGGCGATCCGCTGCCCGGCAACGCCTACCACCAGTTCCACGCACCGCAGGCACAACAGCGGTTCACCGCCGCCCAGGGAACCGCGCCACTGCTCCCGGGCGACCTGCTGGCCTGGGGCTCGGGGGGCTCCATCCACCACATCGCCCTCTACCTCGGCGCGGGGAAAATGGTCGAGGCCCGCGAATCGGGCACCCGGATCACCGTCAGCGACGTACGGCTGGGCGGCGACTACGCCGGAGCGGTCCGCATCGCGCCGCCGGCGACGGCACCCGGCACGTTCAGCACCTGGGGCACGGACGTGTGGACCCACAAGGAGCCGTCCACCACCAGCGAGCGGGTGCACAGGTTCCCCGGCCCGACCACGGTGCGCATCGCATGCCAGAAGCACGCCGAACCCGTGACCGCCGAGGGCTACACCAACGACGCCTGGTCCTACCTGCCCGAGTACGGGGCGTGGATCACCAACATCTACATCAAGGGCCCGGCCTGGCTGGACGGCGTACGCACCTGCCCCTGAACACCCCCACCTCCCACGCACAGCACGCCCGTCACATCCATCACACCCCGGCTCCGGGAGGAGCCGTTTCCCGAGGAGGAACCATGTACGCAGGCAGGAAGATCGCCCTGGGGCTCGCCGTCGCCGCTCTGGCGGGCGGCATGGCCACCGTGACCGGCCCCGCCGCGGCCACGCCCGCCACCGGGCGGAGCGCAGCCGCCGAATGCGGCGTCCGCGCCGACGGAAAGCTGTGGTGCGGCAACCGGGTCGGCGCCAAGGGCTACGAGCACCGCCGGTACAACTCCGCGGTGCGCGGGCCGCTGAACACCAGCCCCAGCTGGTTCCAGTGCTGGGGCCGCGGTGACCAGCACGCCGGCGGCAACAACGTCTGGTACTGGACCCAGCTGGACAACGGCCAGTGGGGCAACGTCGCGGCCGTCGACGTCCACACCTCCGTCGACCCCGCGCCGGGCCTGCGCGAGTGCTGACCCCCTGAGGAACCGGCCCGCCCCCGGCCCCCGTCGGCAGCACGCCGCCGGGGGCCGTCAGCCGTCAGCCGTCAGCCGTGCCCGGCCGTGCTCAGCCGTGCTGGTGCTGCTCGGGCAGCCGGCTCTCCGGATGCGCCCACAGCAGCACGTTGCCGGGCTGCTCGTCGCGGAAGAAGTCGAGCACGTCCCGGTCCGAATGGCGCAGGCTGAAGTGCGTGAGGACGAAGAGGGTCTCCGGGTGGGCCTCGACGACCGGCCTCAGCCGGCTCCACACGGTGTGCCCCACCCGGTCGGCCCGCGCCAGCTCGGCGTCGTCGAGGAACGTGCACTCGGTGATGACCACCGGGTACTCGAACAGCCACGGATTCTCCTCGAAGACACGCACGTGGGTGTCCCCGAGGAACGCGAACAACGGTCTGAACACCTCCCGCTCGACCTGCGCGCCCTCCCTGCGGCGCTCCGCGAGGACCCGGCCGAACTCCGCACCCCGGCCCCGCCCCACCAGGCCGCGCCGCAGCTCCTCGTACTCGGGCAGCAGCACCTTGCGGGGCTCCGAGAACGCATACCCCACGCACGGCACCTTGTGGACGCAGTCCACCACCCGCACCCGGTGCCCGCGCCGCCCGAAGGTGAACTCGTCACCGCCGCGCACCCCGTGCAGCCGGCAGCCCGCGGCGAGCGAGGGGTCGTAGGCGGCGCCGTGGTTCAGCTCGGCCGAGGCCCGCAGGAAGGACTCCACGTACGGCACCGCCGCGGCGGGCAGGTGGATGTCGACACCGCCGGGCCTGGCGGCGAGGTGGTCGAGGTCCTTGGAGTGGTCGTGGTGGGTGTGGGTGAGGAAGACGGTCTCCGGCTGCCGTCCCTCCGCCAGCCCCGCGTCGAGCGCGCACCGCAGCTCCGGGACGACGAAGAACGTCTTGTCGTTGGCCCGCGAGTACCCGGTGAGGGTGAGCTCGGTACCGGGTATCCGCCAGGTCTTCCACTGCCGGAACGGATGCCCCCGCTCCAGCCGTTCGGGGTGGGCGGGCATCCGCGCAGGGGCCGGTGCCATCGATGCCTCCGTCGGACGGCCGTGATCGGGTGAGGCGCCGATCGTAACGGCCGGAGCCCGCGGCGGCCTGCGGTTTTCCCGGCCCGCACCTCACCTCGACAACGCCGCCGAGTACAACCCGGCCGGCCTGCCCGTCGAGGGGGGTGGGCCGTCAGGTCGGCGGAGTGGGCTCGGGCGATCTGGCGGGCCATGGCCGGGCCGAGGCCGGAGCCGGGCAGGGCGCGGGCCGTGCCGGCGCGGTAGCGGTAGCGGTCGAAGATGTGCGGGAGGTCCTGCGGGGAGATGCCGGGGCCGTGGTCGCGGACCGTCAGCTCCGGGCCCCGGCCCGGGGTGCCCGCCGACAGGTCCCGCCCCGGGGCGGCGGCGCCCTGTTCCGCCTCACGTTCTGACCCACCCCCGGGCAGGCCCATGACGTTCAGCACGGGCTCCTCACCCTCGGGATCTCCAGGACGAAGCCCGCTCCCGACGGGACCACCACGAGCGAGCACGGGCCGGCGTGGGTACTGCTGGAGCGACGTGACCACGCCGACGACCTCGGCTCCGGCCGGTGGGCCGCACGCAACAGCCACCTCGCCGCTCGACGCGGCGGACCTCGGCCTGCGCCTCCTGACGGCCTGAACTCCCTCCACGACCATGGCGCCGCGCCCGGACGCCTGACACCCTGGGGACCGTGATCATCAGGGTGAGTGAGGCACGCGTACGTCCGGACCGGTTCGAGGCGTTCCACGACATGATCGTCTCCGCGGTGCGCGAGTTCCCCGGCCGCTACCCGGGGCTCGTGGACCACGAGGTACTGCTCGCGCCGCCCGACTCGCTGGTGTACGTCAGCCGCTGGCGCAGCGAGCAGGACCTGGTCGGCTACGCCGGCGAGCACTGGCGCAGCAGTCCCGTGGTCCTGCCGGGCGAGGAGGAGTACCTCGTCGCGCCGCTTCAGGTACGGCACTTCACGCTCGCGTCCCTCGCCCCGGCGAACGCACCTCGGTCGGACCGGTAGTCCGGCGGCCCGGACCGCCCCGGCCCCGTCGGCCCGCCGCTCCGGCGGTGCCGGCAACGGCGGTGCCGGCAAACGGCGGGTCGACCACCCCCGCAGGAAGCCGGCCCCGGCCCCCGGCCCCTGCTCGGAGCTCCAGACCGGTGCTGTAGGGTCCGCCTGCTTGAGTATGCCCAGGTCAGGGCTACCGGGGAGGGAGACATGAGCGGTTCGGGAACTATCGACAGCGAGTGGAAGCTGACGGACGCGGAGGGCCGGGCACTCTCGGGCCGGTGGTGGCGATGGGCCCTGTCCGCACCGGGGCGCCGCAGCCCGGTCAGTGACACGACCGGCGAACACGCCGGCTGGAAGCAGCCGGACGACCTGTGGTTCCTCGCCGGCACCTACGGCGGGCGGGTCGTGCGCCGCTGCGCCGTCCCCGCGGGACGCCCCCTCTTCTTCCCCGTGCTCAACATGCAGCACAACCGCTTCTACGCCAAGACCCCGCAGAGCATGTACGTGCTCAAGGCCACGGCCGCCCTCAACGGCGTCGACCTGCCCCTGCGGGAATACTCCGCACGGTTCCGCACCCCGTGGCTCACCCGCCGCCTCACCTGGGGCCTCTGGGCCGGCATCGCACCCCTGCAGCCCGGCGAGTACGTGCTGGAGATCAAGGCGAAGGCCCACGGCGGCTTCTGGGTCGACACCACCTACCACCTCGAGGTCACCCCCGCCTGACCCGACCGCCCCGTTCCGCCTCCCCTCCCGCCCGTCTGCGGCGGCCCGTCAACCGGGAGCCGCGGCATCATCCCCCGGCCCCCGGACGTCGCCCCGGGGGCCCGTTGGCGCGCCGATCCCAGTGCCGCTGGGGCGCGCGCCGGGGCCCCGCGCCGCCCGAGCGCTGGTACGGGCGCTCCGGTGCGCCGGAGGCGCCCCCGTTCGGTGCCACCATGCCTCCCGAACAGCGGGCCATGCGACGAGAGGTCTGGAACGTGATGCCTCAAGCGACCGGGAACCCCACCCGGCAGCTCTCCGACGGGCAGCAGAAGAACACCCCCCACGCCCCCTACATCCCCCACATCCCCGACACTCTCGATGTCCTCGACGGTTCCGGTCCCGCGGACGACGGCCCCGCGGCACGACCCCCGGCCGCCACCGCCACCGCCACCGCCACTGCCACCGCCACCCGTACCGACACCGAACTCCTCATCGCCGCCTCCGTCCTGCTCGCCGACGCCGCCCTCGCCGCCAGGCAGGCCGGAGCCGACCTCACCGACGCCCTGACCGGAGGCCGCTTCGCCCTGCAGGCCCTGCGCCGCCCCACCTGGGCCCTCGGCGCGGCACTGTCCTGCGCACGCGCCCTCACCAGCCCGGCCGGTCTCGGCTTCGGCCCCAACGGCGGCGTCATCGGCGAACTCGCCCGCATCGCGGGCAACGTGACCCGCCGGCGCCCCGCAGCGGTCGCCATGGCGGTGGACGCCTTCGCCCTGCGCATCGAAGCGGCCACCGTGACCCACCCCAACCTGGACTCCGCCCACGCCCGCCGCCTCACCGGCGCCGTCGTCGCCGGGGACCGGCTGGAGGCCGTCCGCGCCCTGCACGCCCTCGTGGAACGGCTCGGCGTCACCCGCGCCCTCACCACCGTCAGCCCCGTCGTCATGGAACTCCTCGCGCTGACCGGCCTGCTGGACGAGAACCCCGTCAACGACGAATTCTCCTGGGTGACCCTCGCGGGCGGCGTCCCCACCACCGACCCGTTCCTCGGCCTGCCCAGCTCCCTGCTCAAATACCTCAACCCCGGCCCCGGCCGCGCCGAACGCGTCGACGCCGACCCGATCCTCGCCAAGGTCCTCGGCACCTCCCGCAACGACATCGTCAGCTACATCAACGACATCGGCGCCCTCGGCAACCACGGCCTGGTCCTGCTGCGCCGCGTCGCCTGCGCCGACGGCACCGCACGGCACGTGCTGCTCCTGCCCGGCACCAGCTTCGCCCTCCTCAGCAACAGCACACCGCAGGACCTGGTCGGCGCCTTCGACGGCTGCCTGCGCGCCGACACCACCTACACCCGGGCGGCGAAGAAGCTCCTGCGCCGGGCCGGTGTGCCGGCGGGATCGGAGCTGATGCTGGTCGGGCACAGCCTCGGCGGCCTGACCGCGATGAACCTGGCCGCCGACGTGGACGTCGCCTCCGAGTACCGGATCACCCACGTGGTCACGCTCGGCTCCCCGATCGACGCCAAGCGGCCCGCCGACCACACCACCCGCGTCATCAGCCTGGTCAACAAGCACGACGTCATCCCGATGCTGGACGGCCGCGGCCCGGCCTCGCCCCATGACCTCCCCGCCGGCTGGGTGGAACTGGCCTGGCTCGACGAGTCCTACGACTACCCGCTCTCGCACGCCCCCCAGGCCTACTCCGACAGCCTGCGCGGCGAGCTCGCCCACTACCGAGAGCAGGTCAACGCCTCGATCCGGCGCTACGACGGCGAGATCACCGGCAACCAGCCGTACATGCTCCGCGACAAGTGACCCACCCCGCAGCCGGGTCCTCGCCCGTGCTCCGGTCCGGGCCCCCGCCCCCGCCCGCGCCCCCGTTCGTGTCCGTTGTCCGTGCCTCCGTGCGATCCGAGGGAGAACGCCCCCGATGACCACCCCCGCCACCGCCTGGCCCCTGGAGAACGCAGTGTTCAGCGCGGCCATGCTCGCCCACCGCCTGCCCTGGGCGGACGCACCCGCCCGCGCCCTGGGCCTGGACTCCCTCACCCGGGAGGGCGCGGCCCGCAAGGTCCTCGCGCACCTGCGCCGCAGCCGCTCCGGCCGCCCCGTCCGGCTGCGCACCCCCTTCGGCTCGTTCCTCGTCCCCCTCGGCGCGGCCGGCACCGCCGGACTCCTCGCCGAGGCCGCCGCATCGCACGCCCTCGCCGCCGCCGTCCGGCTCGACGCGGCCGGACGCCGCCACGGCCTGTACCCGCACGTCCCGCTCCCGCCCGACGGCGTCCCGCCGGCGGCCGCACTCCGCGGGCCGCTGGCCGAAGAACTGGAGAAGGTGGCCGCCGCGCGCCGGGACGACCACGCCGTGCCCTGGGAGGTCTGGCGGCCCGGTCTGCTGCGTGCTGCCCGCCGGGTGGTGGCGGGCGGTGCCGCGGCGGACGACACCCTGCTGACCGAGGTGCTGCTCAGAACGGCCGGGGCCGCGGGCAGCCGCGCCTACGACGGCCGGTCGGCGGCCCTGAACCGGCGGCTCGCCCCGTACCTGGCCGACCCCGACCCCGGCTCCGCGGCCGCCGTCCTGGGCCGCGGCCGGGCCGCCGGGGCCGTCGTACCCGCCGCCCGTACGCAGGGCGTCCCGCCGTCCGGGGAGGTACGGCCCGAGGAGGCGCTGGCCCACACCCTGGCCGTGGTCTCCGAGGCGGCCGTCACCACCGCCCTCCAGGCACTCGCCCTCGCCGCCGCGGGCGTACCGGGCGCCGCGGACGACCCTGCCGGGGCCGTGGCGCTCGCGCTCGACCACTTCCCGCCCCTCGAAGCCGTCGTGCACCCCGTCCGCACGCGCTTCGTGTGGGACGGACTCGTCATCGACGCGGGCACCGAGATCCTGGCCGCCCCCGGCTGGCTCCGGGACCCCGCGGACGCCACGGCACACGCGGGCTCCGGCGGCGGCCGGGACGCCGCCCTCGGGCACGACCACGACGGGCCGTCACCGCTGTGCGGATCCACGACCGGCTGCTCCGCCACCGCTTTCGCCGTCCACGTCGCCGAGGAGATCGTCCGGTTCTTCACCGAGGCCGCCCGGCCGGCCCTGCTGTCACCGGCCCTCACCCCGGACCGCATGCCCTTCACCCTCGCCCCGCACACCGTGCTGGTCGCCCTCCCCGCGGCCGGCGCCGTCCCGCGGGCCGTACGCGCCGGCACCCCGGCCTCGTCCGCGGCGCTGGCCCGCGCCGGTGCGGACCGCCTCGACGGGCACGCCCGCAGCCTCGCCGCGTGCGCCGCCGCAACGGGCTGGGACGGCGACGAGACCGGCGAACGCTTCCGGATGCAGCTGCTGGAACACGCGGAGCGGTGCACCCGCGCCGCCTCCGACGTCCGCGCAGCCGCCCGCCGTCTCGCCGACTGACGCGACCCCGGGACCGCGCGGGCGACGCAGGAGCCGCCGGCGCCCGCGCGGGCTACCGTACGAAGGCGTTCCGCCGTTCCCGTTCCCGCTCGACCATGTCCTGCACGGTGGCCCGGACCTCGGCGCAGAGCCACCGGGCGGCCGCCGAGCGGGCACCGGGGCCCCGGGGCCGCTCGGGCGGCGCGATCGGCTCACCGATGCTGATCAGCCACTTCGCCGGCAACGGGAAGGGCGAGGTCAGCGGGAAGCAGGGGAGTCCCAGGAGCTTCGCCAGCGCGGGCACCTCCCCGATCCTCGGTGAGGACTCCTCCGCCCCGATGACGCTGACCGGAACGATCGGCGCTCCCGCGTGCAGGGCGGCCACCGCGAAGCCGGGGTTGAACGGCTGGAGCCGGTACCGCTCGCGGAACGGCTTCTCCAGCCCGGAGACCCCTTCGGGGAACACCACGATCAGTTCACCGGCGCTCAGGCGCTGCATGGCCGTCCGTGCATCGATGGGCACGCCGCCCTTCTTCACGGCGTACGAACCCAGCACGGGAAGCCGCAGGACGAACGGCGCGGCCAGCACGTACAAGGAGCGCTGCAGCGACCGGTGCAGGGCCTTCTGCAGCACGAAGGCGTCCAGCCCCCAGGCCCCGGAGTGGTTGGCGACGAGCACCGCCGGCCCGTCGGCGGGAATGTTCTCCAGCCCCAGCACCTCCAGCCCGAACCAGTCGTCGATCAGCCATTCGAGGAGCCGTTCCCAGGCGTCCTCGCCGACGTCTCCCAGCAGCCTCCGCAGGAAGCGCAGCTCGCCCCCGGCGGCCCCGATGACATCGGCCAAGCTCTCGGACACGGACCAGCCTCCTGTCTCTTGCGGCAGCACGTCCCTTCGCACGAGGGACTTCACCACCAACGGACCCGGAGCCCGAAAGGTCGCGGTACCACCCCGAAAGGTCGTGCCACCGCGGCACAGCCGCCACCGCACGCACCCGGCGGCCGAGAGGAAGATCCGTACAGCCCTAGACTGGCTGACCCGCAGGGAACGCGACGGGGAGCCGGGGGAGTCGGGGGAGTGACGTCATGGACGTGAGGGATGCGAGCGGGCCTGCGAGCGACGGGGCGGAACCTCCCCTGGTCGCCGCCGTCCGGGCGGGGGACACCTTCCTGGTGAAGTGCCTCCTGGAGGCGGACAAGAACTACGACGAGGTGTCCCAGGCGTTCGGCGTCGCCGCCCGGGCCTTCCGCGGGGACCTCGCCGAACTGCTGCTCACCGGCGGCGCCGACGCCGGGCAGTGCGCGCCGCACGAGCTGCCGTCCCTGCGCGAGGCCGTGGACTCCGGCTCGCCCGCGCTCGTGGAAGCCCTCCTGGATCACAGCATCCGCGACCGGTACCCCGTGTCCGAGCTGCAGGAGATGCGGGACCTCGCGCGAAGCTGGTACGAGGCGGGAACCGAAGCCGAACTGCGGCGCCGCACCGGCTCACAGGAGGAGACCGTCCGGACCCGGGTCCAGGACGACACCTACCACACGGTCGGCGAACTCACCCTCGGCGCGACGACCGTACGCGACGGCCACGGGGCGATCCTCACGGACCTGGAGGAACTCCTCGGCATCCGCGCCCCGTTCGAGGAGCTGATGGCACGGGCGCTGGACCACGACCCGGACCACACCACGTGGTCACGGGCCACCATCCAGCTGTCCCACCGGCGCGACCCGCAGACCTGGACGGCCACCACGGCCCTGCGCACGCACACCGACCCCTCCCACCGGCTGTTCGGCGCCGAGCTGATGCGGCTGACCGAACTCTTCTCCGACAGCTCCGAGGACGAGGCCTGCGTCCGCGCCGTGGACGCCCTCACCGACTGGTCGGCCGAGGAGACGGACACCGCCGTCCTCACCGAGGTGCTGCACGGCCTCGGCTCGTACGCCGGACCGCGCGCCGAAGCCGCCCTCCTGGCCCACGCCGGCCACCCCGACGCCGGTGTCCGGCAGGCGGTGGCCGGCGGGCTCGGCACGCGCGGAGAGCCCGCGTCCCTGTCCGGCGAAGCCCGAGACGCACTCCTCGCGCTCATGGCCGACGACGACACGGACGTACGGATCGCGGCCTGCCACAGCGCCGGCGGGACCGCCCGTCCTCATGCCGGCAAGGGCGATCCCGTCCTGGCCGACGCCATGGCGGCCCTCCTGCACCACCCGCAGCGCCGGGTCCGGCTCGTCGCCGTGTACGGGCTCGCACTCCACGAGGACGAGCGGTGCGTGGAGGCGGCGGACCGCCTGGGCCCGCCGCGCCCCGGCTTCCGCGCCGAGGAGATGGTCTGCCTCGACGTGGCGTGGCGGTACAAGTGGCGCCGCGACGCCGTGACATCGGCCTGAGCCCGAAAGACCGGAGCCCGAAAGACCGGAGCCCGAAAGCGTCCGAGCCGCCGGTACCGGGCGGGGCAACTGCACGCGTTGTTGGGCGGCCGGGGGTGTCGGGCGGGCGCGGGGGCGGGGCAGGGTGTCCGGCGGGAACGGCCGGAAGGAGGTGCGCCGGTGGAATGGGACTGGTGGACGGCGGAGTTCGGGGACGCGCACGCGGGTGCGGTGGGTGTCCTCGCCGACGGCGGTGAGCCGGGGCCGGTGTACTTCGATGTCGGGAGCGGCCCGAACATGCCGTCGACCACGCACTGGTCGGCCTACGACGGCCGCCGGCACCGCGGCCGGCGCGCCGAGGCGCTCCGGGCGGTGTGCGCGTGCGGATGGCGGGGTGCCGCCGAATACCAGCTGGACTGGTCCTCCATCGGCGACCGGCCCCTGTACGAGGCGGACGTCGACCTCACCGGACCGCTCGCGGACTGGAACGCCCACCTGTCCCTCGTCCGCGACAGGGCGGCCCCGCTGCCCGAGCCGCTGGCCGCCCTCCTGGTGGCGGTGGCCGAGCAGCTGACCGCCACGGCCGCGGACGCACCGATGGCGGCGCCGCGCGCCGTCGGTGTGCTGGAGCGGATCGCCGCCGGCGTCGGGCGGGAGGCGGCCGGTGCGCTGCGCGACGACGGTGTGTCCGCCGAGACGGTGGCCACCGGGCTCGGAACGACCCGGTCCAAGGCCCTGGTGCTCCTCCTGACCGCCCAGGACCGGTGACGGGCGCGGCGACGGCCGCGGCGCGTCAGCAGACAGCAGACAGCAGGAGGGCCCCGAGTCGCCCCGGGACCCTCCTGTACTTCGCTGACCTCCCCGTCCAACGACCCCGCCGCCCAGGAGTCACGCCCCTCTCCGAGCGCCGCCGTCCGCCCGGTCGTCGAAACGGAGCTCCGGCCGGGTCCGGAAGGGTGGGGTCGCTGCTGGTGGCTGCGGCCGGGGTCAGGCCGGGGGGGGAGAACCCGGCTGCGCGCAGTTGCGAGTACTCGGAGGGGAATCGGAGGGGAAGACGTGCCACCACGTCCCTCCCGCCGGCCCCGGTGGGAGCCGCCGTCGGCGGAGAGGAGGACCCGGTCGTGGGGCCGCTCGGGGCTGACGACGGCCGGGGTCCAGCCGTCCGGTGTGGTGCGGTGCAGGCCGCCGCCGAAGAGCCCGGCGACGCGTACCGGGGCGCCGGCGAGCGGGCCGAGCCCGGCGCAGGTGAGCTCCGGCGACCCGGATTCGGCAGGGACCGTCCCGGGCGCCTGCTGGGGGAGTCTCTGGCAGGGTGTGGCGTATGGAGTCGTGGAGGGTGGTGGAAGCGCTGTGGGACCGGATCCAGGCGCGGGACTGGGACGGTGTCGCCGGGCTGGTCGCGGAGGACGCCGTCGTGGAGTGGCCGGTCAGCGGCGAACGCATCGTGGGCGGCAGGAACTACGTCGCGGTGAACTCCGCGTACCCGGAGGGCTGGGCGATCCGCGTGCTGCGGATCGTCGCCGGCGGTGACGAGGTCGTCTCCGAGGTCGAGGTACCGCACGAAGGCGTCGGGGTGTTCCGGGCGGCGTCGTTCTGGACCGTCCGCGACGGGCGGATCGTCCGCGGGCGGGAGTACTGGACGAGCCCCGGCGCCGACCCGCGCCCCGAGTGGCGGGCCGCTCTCGTCGAACCCATGGAGCCACAGCACGCGCCGTGACCGGGCAACAGCCGCACGGGTCGCGTGGGTTGGGGGACCTGAAGACGCCGGGAACGCCGAAGACGCCGGGAACGCGGCTGCGGCTCCGTCCCGGCCGCACGAGGAAGAAGGAGGGACCGGCATGGCGATCCAGCGGATGGACAACGTCGGCATCGTGGTCGAGGACATGGACGCCGCCGTCGCGTTCTTCGAGGAACTCGGCATGGAACTGGAGGGCAGGGGAGAGGTCGAGGGCCCCTTCGCCGACCGCTGCACCGGACTCGACGGTGTCCGCTGCGACATCGCGATGCTCCGGACCCCCGACGGACACAGCCGGCTCGAACTGGCGAAGTACCGCAGCCCCGCAGCGATCGGCGCCGGACCGCGCGACCGGCCGCACAACATCGTGGGCACGCACCGCGTCATGTTCGCCGTCGACGACATCGAGGACACCGTCGCCCGCCTGCGCGCCCACGGCGGCGAACTCGTCGGTGAGATCGCCCGGTTCGAGGACAGCCATCTGCTCTGCTACCTCCGCGGCCCGGACGGCGTCATCGTCGGACTGGCCGAGCAACTGGGCTGACCCGGGCGGCCTCCCCGGAGGACCGCCGGCGCGGTCAGCGGCCGCCGGCCGCCGTACGGGCCCGTACCTCCTCCGGGGTGAGGTAGTGGTCGGTGTACTCGAAGTCGCGCAGCGTCCCCGGCTTGTACGTCTGGAAGCCGGTCCGGACGAAGTCGTCACCGGCCACGGCGTGCAGGAGCCAGTTCGTCATCACCCGGGTCTTCGCGGCGCCGGTGCGCAGCGCCGCCCAGTGGTAGCCGCGGGCCACGGCCTGGGCGGGCATGCCGCGCAGGCCGATGCCGAGCGGGCGGGATACGCCGTCGCGGCCGCCGAGGTCCACGACCAGCCCGAGGTCCTGGTGGACGTACCGGCGCAGCGGTGTGCCCCGTAGCGTGGCGACGAGGTTGTCGGCGGCGACCTTGCCCTGGCGCATGGCGTGCTGGGCGGTGGGCGGGCACACGGCGCCCTCGTCGCCGCCGGCGAGGTCGGGCACGGCGGCCGCGTCACCGAGCGCGAACACGCCGTCCGTCCCCGGCACCCGCAGGTCCGGGGTGACGACGAGCCGGCCGCTCCTGGCGGTCTCGGCGCCGAGCGTGGCGATGAGCGGGCTCGCGGCGACCCCGGCCGTCCAGACGAGGGTGCGGCTGGGCAGCACGCGCCCGTCGGTGAGGGTGATGTCCTCGGGGCCCGCCTTGGCGACGGAGACCCCGAGCGAAACCTGGATGCCGCGGCGGCGCAGCACGTCGAGGGCGGCGCGGCCCAGCCGGTCGCCGAGCTCGGGCATCAGCTTCGGGGCCACGTCCACGAGGTGCCAGCTGATCTCGCGCCGGTCCAGCCGGGGGTAGCGGCCGACGGCGTTCGTGGTCAGCCGCTCCAGGCAGGCGGCCGTCTCGGTGCCCGCGTAGCCGCCGCCCACCACGACGAAGCCGAGCCGTGAGGTGCGTTCCGGCGAGCCCGGTGCGGCGGCGTCGGCCAGGTCGAGCTGGGCGATCACGTGGTCGCGCAGGTGAGCCGCCTCGGCCAGCGTCTTCATCCCGCGTCCGTGCTCGGCCAGGCCCGGGATGTCGAAGGTCCGGGTCACGCTCCCCGGCGCGAGCACCAGGTGGTCGTACGGCTGGTCCACCAGTTCCCCGGTGATCTTCCGGATGACGCAGACCTTGGCCCGGGTGTCGACGCCGACGGCCCCGCCGGGGACGATCCGGGTCCGGTGGCGGCGGCTGCGGCGCAGCGACACCGCCACGGACTGGGGCGTGAGCACCCCGGAGGCCACCTGCGGCAGCAGGGGCAGGTAGAGCTGGTAGGAGAACGGAGTGACCAGCAGGATCTCCGCCTCCCCGGGTGACAGCGTCCGCTCCAGACGGCGTACGCAGGCGACGCCGGCGAAGCCCGCGCCGACGACGACGATCCTCGGTCGTGCCATGGTGTCCGTCCCTTCTCGGGTGTACGGGTTCCCCGGCACGCCTTCCCCCGCAGGCCGTTCCATGCACGCGCAAGCGGGACGGACACCTGCGGACGGCGGGGGCCGCGCCGCGCCTCACCTCACCGGCGCACCAGGTCGAGCTGGCGGTTCATCTCCGCGAGGAAGCGCACGACGGTGGCGAGTTCGTCGGCGGTGAACCGGCGCCGTGCGCTGTCGGTGGCGTCGGCGAGGGGGCGGAAGTAGTCGCGGGCCGCGGTCCGGCCGGCCTGCGCGTAGTGCAGATGGACCACCCGGCGGTCGTCCTCGGCGCGGACCCGGTGGATGTGGCCGGCGCTCTCGAGCCGGTCCAGGCAGGCGGTGACGGCACCGGAGGTGAGGTTCATCCGCTTGCGCAGCCGGCCGGGGGTCATCGGGCCCGGTTCGGCGTCGTCCTGGTCGGCGTCGAGGATGGCGATCAGGGCCTGTACGTCGGTCAGGTGCAGCCCCTGCGCCTGCGCGAACTCCTGGGTGATGCGGTTGAACTCCGCGTTCATATGACGCAGCAGGACGGCGAAGGACTGCAGCCCGCCCGGGTCCTGGGACGGAGACGGGGGCGGGGGCGGGGGTGTCTGGGAGGGGGCGTCGGCGCTGCGCATACCTCAGCATAAGATCTCTCAATGATTGAGATACTTTATCGCTGACATAGTCGGTGCGTTCTGAGGACGGACATGGTGAGAGCATCACGCTGGGTACGCCGGACGATCCCCCTGGTACTGGTGGTGGTCTGGCTGGCGATCGGAGGGATGCTCGGCCCCTACGCGGGCAGGCTGGGCGAGGTCGCGACCAACGACCAGGCGGCGTTCCTGCCGCGCAGCGCCGAATCCACCCAGGTGCTGCAGGCCCGCAAGGCCTACGAGCGCTCCGAGACGGTGCCGGCCATCGTGCTGTGGACCGCCACGGACGGCCGCGTGGACGACGCCCGGCTGCAGGCCGCCACCCGGGCCGTCGCGGCCCTGGCCGGCCGGCCGGGCATCGCCGGGACGCCCTCCCCGGCCACGGCCTCCGCCGACGGCGCCGCCCTGCAGGCCGTGGTCCCGCTCGCCCCGGACCTCGGCAAGGAACTGCCCGCCGTCCTGGAGGACGTCCGCGCGGCGGCCCGGCAGGTGCCCGGCACCAGCGCGCAGATCGCAGGCCCGGCCGCGAGCCAGGCCGACCTGGCGGACGCGTTCTCGGGGATCGACGGTCTGCTGCTCGGGGTGGCGCTCGGCGCGGTCCTGCTGATCCTGCTGCTGGTCTACCGCAGCGTCCTGCTCCCCCTGATGATCATCCTCAGCGCCGTCCTCGCCCTCGGCCTGGCCTGCGCGGTGGTGTACGGGCTGGCCGCACGGGACATCGTCCGGGTCGACGGACAGGTCCAGGGCATCCTGTCGATCCTCGTCATCGGCGCGGCGACCGACTACGCGCTGCTCCTGGCCGCCCGCTTCAGGGAGGAACTCGCCACCCGTGGGGGAAACCGTACGCGCGCCGCGTGGACGGCCGTGCGCCGCTCGGCCGGCGCGATCACGGCCAGCGCGGCCACCGTGGCCCTGGGCCTGCTGGCACTGCTCGCCGGCGACCTGACCAACAACCGCGCGCTGGGCCCGGTCGGGGCGATCGGCATCCTCTGCGCGGTGCTCGCCACCCTCACCTTCCTGCCCGCCCTCCTGGTCCTCACCGGCCGCGCCGCCTACTGGCCCGCCACCCCTGCGCCCGCGGACACCGAAGGCGGCGGCCACGGCGTGTGGCGCCGGGTGGCCGCCCTCGTCGACCGGGCTCCGCGCCGCGTGTGGGCCTCCACCACGCTGGTCCTCCTGGCCCTCGCCGCGTTCGCACCCGGCCTGTCCTCCAAGGGAGTTCCGCTGGACGAGATCTTCGTGGGCGACGCACCCTCGGTCGCCGCCCAGCAGACCCTGGGCCGGCACTTCCCCGGCGGCTCCGGCAACCCGACGGTCATCATCGCCACCGCCGACCGGGCCGCCCGGGTCACCGCGGTCACCCAGGACACCGACGGAGTCGCCTCCGCCGCCCCCGTCACCACCACCGGGCGCCCCGGCCCCGGCACCCCCCTGGTGGTGGACGGCCGGGTGAGGATCGACGCGACGCTGGAAGCGGCCGCGGACAGCGACGCCGCCAAGGACACCGTCCAGCGGCTGCGCCAACGCCTGCACGCCGTCGACGGCGCCGACGCCCTGGTCGGCGGCTACACCGCCCAGCAGTACGACACCCAGACCACCGCCGCCCGCGACCGCACCGTCATCGTGCCGGTCGTCCTCGCCGTCATCGTCCTCGTGCTCGTCCTGCTCCTGCGCTCCCTGCTCGTCCCGATCCTCCTGGTGGCCACCGTGGCCCTCAACTTCGCCGCCACACTCGGCGTTTCGGCCCTCGTCTTCGAGCACCTGCTCGGCTTCACCGGCACCGACGCCTCCGTACCCCTCTACGGATTCGTCTTCCTGGTCGCGCTCGGCGTCGACTACAACATCTTCCTGATGTCCCGCGTACGCGAGGAGGCCCTGACCCACGGCGCCCGTAAGGGCGTGCTGCGCGGGCTCACCACCACCGGCGGCGTCATCACCTCCGCCGGTGTCGTCCTCGCCGCGACCTTCGCCGCCCTGATGGTGATCCCACTGGCCTTCCTCGTCCAGATCGCCTTCATCGTCGCCTTCGGCGTCCTGCTGGACACCCTCGTCGTGCGCTCCCTGCTCGTCCCCGCCCTCGTCGTCGACATCGGCCCGCGCGCCTGGTGGCCCAGCACCCTGGCCCGCCCCACCGCGGACCGGGACCTGCCGGTGCGGGCGCCCGCCGGCTGACCGCCGGCCACGCAGGTGGCCGACCGCACCCGGGCGGCAGGCCGGGCCGCCGGCCGCACCCGGCCCTCCACCGGATCAGGCGTGCGCCCTCCGCCGGGCTGATGTCCTTGGCGATGGGGGAGCCGCCGGCAATGCCGGGCGCGGGCCGCGGGCCCGCGTTCCGGCGGATTTCCCTGCGTTCCCGCGCACGGCACGACACCGCCGCACGCATGCCCTCCGCCGGCCGCGATCCCGCCGACGATCAGCCAAAACCCCTCAACCCCGGCCCACTTGGGAACCCACTGACCGCACTGCTCCGCATCGGACGCCCGCCCGGGCCCCAACGGCCTTACCGGTCACCGTCCTTGCGGCGGAGATGCGCACGCCCGCGCCCGCCATCGCCGGCCGCACCGGGCCGCCCCTCTCGCCATTTGATTGACCGTTCCACAATTCGGCCGTGAAGAGTCCGCCCCGCACCAGGCGTTGCCGCCCGGCCCGGCGGCCCCGGTCCGCCCCCGCCCACCTTCACCCGCATGGCACGCCGTACCCGGCGTGCCGGACAAGGCGCCGGTCGCACCTGTAGGGGATGCTCGAGAGGTGTGATCAATTGCACCTGCCCGGGTCGAGTCCCTGTTCGCCGATGCGGGGGCCGGCCGACGGGATGGCGCACCACCCCACGTGAGGGAGGCCGTCATGGCCGAGGAGCACGAGAGCATCTCACAGGACGAGGTCACGGCATTCGTCCGCAAGCTGGAGCAGTGGAGCGAAGGCCTCGACGACAAGGAGAAGGTCTTGCTGCAAGCGATGCTGACTCCCCCCGAGGACGTCCAGCAGGACAGGTCGAGCCTCGAAGAACGCGGTTTCAAATTCAACAAGTTCAGCATCGAGGTACCCCTGGAGAGCCTCCTGTACCGCTTCCGGTACGAGGAGGAGGGCCCCGAGAAGCGCGTGTACATCAAGGAAGCAGGCCCGTCATGGGTGAGGTTCATCCAGCGACAGAGGTGAGGAACGGCATGGAACCGACCACGACCGTACAGCCGGACCGGCAGACAGCGGCCAGTCTCGCGGCCAAGCTGGTCGACTGGGGCGACGCGGAACTCTCCGACAGGGAACGCGCGATCCTCATCGACCTCGCCTGGCGGCACACCGGCCCGCACGACCGGATGCGCATGGAACAGGCAGACGTACTGGACGCTTCGGAAGAAGCCCTCGTCCGTGAACTCGAAACGGAGTTCCGGCGGCCGCAATGACCAGTGTGGAACTCATCGTCAAAGCAACGCGCCTGTGCAACCTGCGCTGCACCTACTGCTACGACTGGCGCGCGGGTGAGGGCAACACCATGTCCTTCGCCACACTTGCACGGCTCGTCGCCAGGACGCTCGGCCACCCCGACCACCGTTCGGCCGGGTTCGACTGGCATGGTGGTGAGCCCACGGTCCTTCCCCTCGCCTTCTTCAAGAAGGCACTGCACCTTCAGCAACGCTTCCGGCAGCCGGGCCAGTTGGTCAGGAACGCCATTCAGACCAACGCCACGCGGATCACGCCGGAGTGGGCCCGGTTCTTCGTGGACAACCACATCGACGTGGGCATCAGCATCGACGGCCCGGCTGCCGTCCACGACCGCTACCGCGTCGACCGGGCGGGCCGCCCCACATGGGCCCGGACCATCGAAGGGCTGCGGCTGCTGCGGGACCACGGGATCGAACCGGGCGTCGGCGTCGTCGTGGACCGGGCGGCCCTGGACCTCGGCCCCGCAGCCCTCTTCGACTTCCTCGTCGAGCACGACATCAGCGCGTGCGGCCTCAACTTCGTCATGCCGGACGCCCTGGCCGGCGAGATCGGGCACGGCGACGGACGGCACTACGTCGATCCCGGGCAGTCCGCCCGGTTCCTCATCGGCCTGTACGACCGCTGGCGCAGCCACACGGGGCCGGACGTCCACATCCGGGAACTGGCCGCGCTGGTGGAGTCCCTGCACGGCAGAACGCCCTCGCCGTGCACTCTGGCCGGCCGCTGCTTCGGCGTGGTCTACCGCATCGAACCCAACGGCGACGTCCACCACTGCGACTACTTCGGAGACGACCCCCGCTACCGCTGGGGGAACATCAACACCGACGACTTCACCGCCGTCCGCCGCAACGCCCTCCTGAACGAACGGGCCGAGGAACACGCCGAGGACCGCGAACGGATGCGGTCCTGCGCCGAGTTCGACGTCTGCCACGGCTGGTGCCCCCACGTACGGCACACCTCACGCCAGCACTACCCGGAACACCGCGAGGACTGCTGCGGCCTGCGTCCCCTCATCGCACACATCCGTGCGAACCCGCCGCTGAACACCGAACCGGCTCCGGCCGCATCAGGCTGACCGACCCCAGGGAGAACACGCGATGCGCGACGTCGGGCTCATTGTCAAAGTAACCCGCCTGTGCAATCTGCGGTGCACGTACTGCTACGACTGGCGGTCGGGACCGGACCAGAGAATGCCCTTCGACGTGGCCGCCCGCATGACGGCCGCGGCGCTCACCGACCCCGAGCACCGCGGGGTCGAATTCCTCTGGCACGGCGGCGAGCCGACCCTGATCCCGATCCGGTACTTCGAGAAGGTGATGGCCGTACAGGCGCGTTTCCGCCGCCCCGGACAGCCCATCGTCAACTCGATTCACACGAACGCCCTGCACATCAGCGAGGCGTGGATCGACTTCTTCCGCCGGTACGAATGGCAGGTCGGCATCAGCGTGGACGGCCCGCGCGAGGTCCACGACAGCCAGCGCGTGGACGCGGTCGGCCGTCCCACCCTGGAACGCGCCCTGCGCGGCTACGAGAAGCTCCGCGCCGAGGGACTCGGCGTCGGAGTCATCTCGGTGGTGGACCGCAAGACCCTCGCCCTCGGCCCCGACGCGCTCTTCGACTTCATGGAGGAGGTCGGAATCCGCGACTACGGGATCAACTTCGCCATGCCCGAGCCCCAGCCCCACGCCCCGCCCGGCACCAGGACCGATCACTACATCACGACCAAGGAACGCACGGAGTTCCTCATCGGCCTGTACGACCGGTGGCGGACCCAGGGCGACCCGGACATCGAGATCCGGGAGATCGCCACGGTGCGGCACCGGCTGGCGAAGACCCCCGGCGGCTCCCTGCCGTGCACGTTCGCCGGCAACTGCTTCGGGAACCTCTACACGGTCGAGGCCAACGGCGACGTCAACCACTGCTGCTACCTGCTCGGCGACCCGCGCTACCGCTGGGGCAACATCATGCACCAGGACTTCGAGGACATCCGGCGCAGCCCGAACATGAACGTGGTCGTCACCGAGCGGGGCGAGGAAGAGGCCTCGCTGCAGCAGTGCCCCGAGGTCGACGTGTGCCGGGGAGGGTGCCCGATGGAAACGTACATGGCCGCGCGCCACGACCCCGAACCCCCGGGCGGATGCTGCGGGCAGGCCGACTTCATCCGCCACGTCCGCGCGCACCCCGTGGCGGCCGAGCGCCCATGACCGGCCGCACGAGCGATGCGGGAGCCACCTCACCGGCCGGCTCCCCGGCGCTCCGGCGCGAACCGTACCCGCACGCCCTCCTCGACGCCCTCCTCGACGACGACACCGCGACACGGATCCTCGACTGGCTGGAATGCCAGGGCTCCTGGACCCTCGAGCGCACCGGTCTCTACGAGCAGTACCGCTGCACGAACATCCTCGACCTGCTCTTCACCCCCTCGGCCGGCCTCGGCACGACGCTGCTGCGGGTGGCCGACCGGATGGAGGAGGTCTTCGGCCGCCCGGTGGAGCGGCGGCGCATCGAGGCAGCCGCGCACAAGCTGGTGGCCGGGCAGTACATCCAGACCCACACCGACGTGCCGCACGACCTCACCGAGACCCATCGGGCTGTCGTCTCGCTCGCCCCGGCCGCCGCCCCCGTCACAGGGGGAGAACTGCTGCTCCAGCACTCCCGCTCCGCCGTGGACGACGCCGTGCGGGTCCCGGCGGTCCACAACAGCGCGGTGCTGATGGAGTTGTCCGACCGCTCCTTCCACTCCGTCCTGCCCGTGCGCAGCGGCATCCGGTACAGCCTGGTCCTGTCGTACTGGGCCGCGGACGAACGCGAGCAGCCGCACCGCAGACGGCACGCGCAGGCCGTTCCCGCCCCTGTCCTGGACTTCCTGGAGCGGATCGGGGCCCACGAGGTCCCGCACGCCGGCCGGCGGGCCGCCGCCGGCGGGCACCGGGTGCGAAGACGGCCGCTGGCCGACCACCTGCTCGGCACACACGCGATCCTGCGGTCCTGGGGATGCGACCCCGACGTGTGCACGGCCGGGCTCTTCCACGGCGTCTACGGCCCTCTCGGCCTCGGCACCGCCCTCCTGTCCCCGGACGCCCGGGCCCCGCTGCAGGAGGCCATCGGCCCGCGGGCCGAGCGGCTCGTCCACCTCTACACCGCACTCGACCGCCGTACCGACCGGCCCGCCCCCGGCGGGGGGTTCCTCGCCGGTGTCCTCGGGGAGGCGCAGGCCGCCGCACTGGACGGCAGTACCGTGGCGGGCGTCTTCCTCATCTCCTGGGCCAGCCTGCGCGAACAGGTCCCCGGCATCGAAGTGTCCGGCGCCGAGACGGAGGAGATCCTGGGCCGGCTGGAGCTGTTCGGATCCCTGATCCCTCCTCCCGCCGTCGCGGACATCACCGCGACGCTCTGCTCCTGAACGCTCGCGCCGCCCGCCCCGCGCGGGGTGCCGCGCCCGGCTCTGCCGGCCGCCGGCGGGTCAGACCGGCTGCCGGCCCGGCAGCCCGCCGCCGTAGTGGTCCCGCAGCCGGGCACCGGCGTACTCGCCGGCCACCCGCACGTGCTCGCGGAGGAGTTCGACGCCGGCGTAGTCGTCGTGCGCATCGGCCGACCACGACATCTGCCCGAGGTGGCGGAACTTCGCCGCGACAGCCGGCGGGAACGGCCTCCACGGCAGCCCTTCCCGCTGCAGGCGCTCGAACAGAACGGCCGCGGTGTCGTAGAAGGCCGCCGAAGGGAAGCCGTCGAAAGCCGACGGATCGAGCACGTGGTGGCGTGCGCGCGCGTACCACCGCTCCTCCTCCCGCGGATCACCGAACCGCAGCAGCGGGCGGAAGGGGACGCCGAGCGCACGGAACACGTCGGTGCGCAGCAGGAGCAGGTAGGTGGCGAGGCGGTCCCGGCAGGGGAACCGGCCGGGTTCGAACTCGCCGACCGCTGCCAGGCCCTCGGCGTCCGCGAGAGCGACGAGATCCTCGAGCCAGCCCGGCGCCAGGAACTCGACGTCGGAGTCGAGCAGCAGGAAGTACGGGGTGTCCACCTGCGGCGCGAGCCAGTCGAGCGCGGTGGCGTGCCGGCACAGCTCACCGTCGTCCGGGACCACGATCTCCACGCCGGTCCTGAGCCCGTCGAGCACGGACCGCTGCCCCGGCGGGCACTCGGCGACGAGCGCGTCCAGGTCCCGTCGCAGCTTCTCCAGCGTCCTGCGCGCCTGCGCCGCCTCCTCCCGGGCCCGGCGCCTGCGCTCGTCCAGTGACACGACGGTCAGCCAGTCCAGCCGTCGCAGGTCGTCCAGGGTGCCGTCGGTGGACCCGTTGTCGGCCACGAGCACGCGGACGCCTCCGGGAGCATGGCGGCGGAACGACGCGTACGTCAGACGGGTCGCCATCCGTGCGTTCCTCGTCGCCCCGATCACCGTCACGCGCGGGCCGGCCGTGCGCGGCTGCGCCGTCCCGTCCCGCCGGCCGCCCCGGCCCCTCATGGCCGTGCCGCTTCCAGGGCGAGGTTCAGCGCGTCGAGGTCGTGCCGGGCCGTGAGACGGACGGCCGTGCCCGCCCTCACCGCGACCGGGGCGGGGAAGGTCTGCACCGCCTGCTCCCAGTGACCGCAGCCCGCACTGTGGTTGCTCACCCTGATGCCGCCGCCGAGGTCGAGCTCGAACCACATGACGAGGGCGTGCGCGGTCCCGTCCGCGGTGACGGGGACCGTGAGGTGCCGGGTGCGGGGAGCGGGCGGCTCACCGAAGTCGAAGTCGAGGAGCCTGAAGGCCGGAGCCAGAACGGTATGGGGATGACGGTCGACGCGGCCCGGGAAGTAGCCCCGGGTGCTCGCGACGTTGAACGGGCTCAGGTCGAAGCCCTCCACCTCACCCACCTGGTTGAGCCCGTGCAGGCTCTCGCTCTCCACCAGCTGCGCCCACAGGCGGCCGCCGCGGGGAACGAGGCGCGTGGTGGTGGAGACGAGCTCGCGGTGGGCGTGGTCGAGGGCTCGCAGGGCCGACTCCCCGATCAGCCCGCAGTCGAAGATCTCCGCGGTGACGACGTCCGGTTGCCGGGGCAGGTCGCGGCCGACGACGAGTTCGGTGGAAGATGCCGGGATCAGCGTGATGCGGTCGCCGTAGCCGTTGGCGCGGATCACCCGGTCCGCGAGGAACGCCGTGTGGGGGTTGCTCTCGCAGGTGACGACGTGCCCGCCGGCGCGAGCGGCCATCAGCGCCGTGACACCGGCGCCGGTCCCGATGTCCAGGACGAGGTCGCCGGGGCGGACCGTCGCCTCGATCGCCTTCCGATAGGCGCGATTGCGTTCCCGGTCGTTCATCATGGCGAAGTGCCAGGGCGGAATCGCCTGTTGAATCGGGATTTCCCCGCTCCGGGGAGGCGCGGCGGGCAAGGAGGTCATCCGTGAATGTCCCATCAGTTTCCGACGTCGCAGAACCGTCGTTTCACCGTAGCCCCTGACGGCCGGGGACCGGCCCACGACGACCGCCCGGCGCGGCGTGGACCTTCCCGCTCCCGCCCGTGCGACCATGCGGAGGTTTCCAGACGGAGGTTTCCAGCCCATTCGGAGGCCTGGTTGAATCCCGACGACATCGCCCATTGCGAAATCCACCCGACCATCGGCATCGCGCGGGTCGGCAACAGCCCGGACGCCTATTTCGTCGGACCGGAGTCACCGGGAATCACGGTGCACCCCGAGGGCGGATTCAAGGACTGCGAAGGACGGGTCAAACGCCAGGCGGCACGCTTTCGTCTCTACGCGTTCGACAAGGACGGCAACGTCCTGGGCGAGGTCTCGGCCGCCGACGCGGATGTGGAGTGGTCGGTCGAGCTGGCCAACACCAAAGCGGCCTGGTTCCGGTTCCGCGGACGCTTCCACCCGTCCCGGTCCCCGGACAACCGGCGCAATCAGCAGGTCGATCCCGCCGATCCCCAGGCGCGCGCCACACTGACGATCACGCCGGGGCCGCGCCGGGTGAAGGGCCCGGACGCCGACGGCACCGACGCCCGGTTCGACACCGGAACCTTCCTCGGACGGCCCGTTCCCCTCGGGGAGCTGCGCACCGACGGGGCGGGCCGGCTCCTGGTCCTGGGCGGCCTCGGGCAGGCGGCCTCCGTCAGGCCGGACAACCCCGTGACCCACTACGCGAACAACGACCACTGGTACGACGACACCTCCGACGGACCGGTCACGGCCACCGTGCGGTTCGGTGCGGACCGCACGGTCCCCGTCCGATCCGCCTGGGTGATCGTCGCTCCCCCCGACTTCTCACCCGACACCACGAACCTGGTCACCCTGTACGACGTCGCCCGCGAGGTAGCCGAGGAGGCCGGCTGGTCGCCGCGGCCCGAGGAGGTCTCCTTCACCCGTGACGTCCGCCCGCTGCTGGACCGCGTCCACGGCTACTCATGGGTGAACGCGAACGCCCTGCGAGGGCACGGCACGGGCACGCAGGGCGACTTCCTGGACCCCGAGCGCCTCGCGCGCCTGGCATCGAACGCCCCGGAGGACTCGGGTGTGCGCACGTCGGTCTTCGACCGGCTGCGCACGCCCGGCACGGAGGACGTGGTCCAGGCCGGCTACGCCTTCATGCCGCAGCTCGCGGGGGACGACGGAGACCCCGTCGACGGCAAACCCCGCACGTGGATGTCCCTCCTGCCGGGCCAGTACGAACGGATGCGCCGCTGGGCCGCGGGCGACTTCACCGCCGACGGCACGGCCCCGCCCGCAGCGGTGCCGCTGAGCGACCTGCCCCTTGCCGAGCAGCCGCACGCCCTGGTCCGGGCCGCCCTGGAGGCGTGCGTCGGGGCGTCCTTCTTCCCCGGCATCGAGATGACGTACATCGCTGCCGAGCCGTCGACCTGGGCGGGGCCGTTCCGCCTGCGTGAGGATCTCTCCGCCGGGGACGTCACCAAGCACATGGCCGTGCCGTGGCACGCCGACTTCTACGAATGCCATACGCACTGGTGGCCCGCCCAACGCCCGGACGACGTCCTGCCCGAGGAGCAGTACCGCCGGCTCATCAGCACGGCGGAGGCCGCCTGGGAACCCACCGAGCTCAGCGTGTACCGCCGGCCGTGGGCCCGTGGCGTCGGCGTGCAGCCGGTCTACCCCCCGCTGCTCGACCCGCTGCCGGACGAGAGCGAGGACCAGTACCGCGACAGGGTGGCCAGGCGCTGGGCACTGCTGCGCGAGCACGCCGGCGACAACGAGATGGTGGAGAAATGGAGCCGCCTCGGCTTCGTCGTGGCCCGTACCGGCGAGTCGGGCGAGACGATGCTGGTCGAGACCGAACGCGCGGAGCACGTCGGGCTCAGCGACCGCGACTGGTTCCACATGCTCCAGCACCCCGACCGCCACCCCGAACAGGCGGAGGCCGCCCGGTACTACGCGGAGGCGGTTCTGGCGCAGGCCAGGACGGCACAGTCCGACCCCCTGTTCCCGGTGATGCTGCGTCCGTTCCGGTACACCCGCGAGGCCTTCGAAGCCCGGCTGCAGCTCATCTACACGGACATCGCGGAACGGGTGGAGGACGCGGACCCGGCGCTCGACCCGCTGCGCACCCGCAGCGACGTCATCGAGCGGATCCGCCAGTTCGCCCCGTTCAACCTCCTGGACGGGGCCTGGCTGCGCAACATCACGCCCCTGGGGCCGATCGACGAAGTCCGTTCACTGCTGTTCTCCATCTGGATGGACGAGATCGGCGGCGGTGACCCCGCCCTGAACCATTCCAACCTCTACGCCGACCTGCTCCACAGCGTGGGCATCTACCTTCCGCCGGTGGATTCCCACCAGTTCGCCATGCTTCCCGACATGCTCGATTCGGCGTACACGGCAAGCGCTTTCCAGCTGGCCATCTCGCAGCATTCCCAGCGCTTCCTCCCGGAACTGCTGGGAATGACGCTGCAATTGGAATGGAACGTTCTGGAGATCGTGCCGGTCGTGAGGCTGCTGGACTACCACGGCATCAACTCGCAGTTCTACCGGATGCACATCGGCATCGACAACGCGGCGGCGGGGCACGGTGCCAAGGCCCGCGATGCGGTCATGCTCCACCTGGACGAGGTGTACGAGAACGGCGGGGACCAAGCCGTCCAGGAGCACTGGCGGCGCATCTGGGACGGCTACGTGGCCTTCCTCATCGTCGGCACCCTCTCCGACGACCTCAGGGCCCTGGTGGCCGACCGGCCGGACCCGCAGGAACGACTGCTCGAACTGATCCGGCGCAAGGCCCCGTTCGCCCGGATGAACCACAACGGCAAGCAGCTCGGCGGCAACAGGATCAACGACTGGTTCCTCGACCCTCCCGGTCTTCTGCGCGAACTCCAGGAGTCGGGACTGATCGTGCCGGGGGAGCCGCAGAACAGCCCCTTCTTCGAACTGACCACGTTCTCCGGCCCCATGTACAAGGTGTTCGAGGACAGCGAGCTCGAACTGTGGCGCGAGTGGACCCGTTCACTCGCCCTGCCGCCCGACGGCCATCCCCTGCTCTCCCCGCTCCAGGCGATGATCCGGCTCGTCGACACCCTGCGCCCGCGGCAGACGGGCTCGGCGGCCCACACCGGGATCCGCATCACCGGCCCCGACCCCGACGATCCGGCCCGCACCAGGCGGGAGCCGGTCGCCTGGTGGTTCACCCGGCCCACGGCGTTCCTGCTCAGCGCACTCGTCCACCCCGCCAACGAGCTCATCTCTCCCGGCCGCCCGGAGGAGAGTTCCTTCCTCGCCCTCCTCCGCCCCGCGACCAGCATGGGCAGGGCCTACGCCGGTGTGGTGCCCGGCACGGGCAGGACCGGCCACCAGATCACCATCGACTGGATCACTGCCGGCTGTCCGCTGCCGGACCTGACACCGCCGGACAACCGGCCGCTCCTCTCGGCCCCGCTGGCGGCCGAGCGCGCCGGTGCCGGTGCCGGTGCCGGCGTCGTGGCGGGAGCCCCTCTGCACGTCTACGGCATGGGCGCCGTGCACTGATGCGGGCACCGAGGACCGACGCCTGCGGCGACGGCGTGATCGACGTGGTGATCGCCGGGGCCGGACCGGCGGGCGCCGCGGCCGCGATCACCCTCGCCCGCCACGGCGCCCGCGTCACCGTCGTCGACCCGGGCAGCACACCCCGGTGGAAACCCGGGGAGAGCCTGGCGCCCCGGGCCGGGCCCCTGCTGCGGCGCCTCGGCGCACTGGAGGCGGTGGCCGCCGGCCCCCACACCCCGTGCCTCGGCAACCAGTCGCTCTGGGGCGCGGAGACACCCGGTGAAGTGGACTTCCTGTCCAGCCCCCACGGAACCGGCCGGCACCTCGACCGCGCCCACTTCGACCGGACGCTCCTCGACACCGCCCGCCTGGCCGGTGCCCGCCTGCGCACCGCCCGCGTCAGATCGGCGCGGCGCGCCGGGGCCCACTGGCAGCTCTCCCTCGGCCCCGGCGGCGGCCTCCGGGCCCGGTACCTCATCGACGCCACCGGCGCAGGGGCCCGCCTGGCACGTCAGGCGGGAGCCACCGTCGTGAAGACCGACCGCATGGTCGCCCTCACCGCCCGCCTGCCGTACGACACCTCGGGCCACGCCCCGCCCCGGACCTCGCTGGTCGAGTCGGCCCCGTTCGGCTGGTGGTACACCGCACCGCTGCCCGCAGGCTCCTGCTTCGTCATGGCGGTGACGGACGCCGACCTCGTCGCCGGCCGGGCACTCCACCGGCCGGACGGCTGGTGGCGGGCGCTGCAGGAGACCACCCTGCTGCGCCGGCGCCTCGACCGCGCGGCCGTGGCCCCGCCGTCCGGGCTGCGCGTCGTACGGGCGGCGACCTCCTGCACCGTCCCCGCGGCGGCTGCGGGATGGGCCGCGGTGGGCGATGCCGCCACCGCGTGCGACCCGATCGCCGCGAGGGGCATCGTCACCGCCCTCGCCACGGGCATCGCGGCGGCCGACGCCGTCCACGCCGACGCGTCGGGCGATCCCACGGCTCTGGGCACCTACGCCGAACTCGTCGGGGCGAGCCACGAGGAGTTCTTGAGAGGACGGCTCGTCTGCTACGGCGCAGAGCGGCGCTGGAACACACCGTTCTGGAACAGACGGCACCCCTGAGCCCCCCGGCCCCGGGACGGCGCGGCCCGAGGGCTTGCATATACCCCCCAGGGGTATACAGTGAGGGTGTGAGCCCACGGGGAAGGGGTCACACTGACGGTATTGGGGATGACGGTCATGGATCACAGCGCACACCACACAGCCACCGCACACGACCACGCCGCGCACCAGACGCACGCGGGTCACGCAGGGCACCGGACGGGCGGCGTGACGTGGGGGGCCGCGGCGAAGGCGACGCTGCACTGCCTGACCGGATGCGCCATCGGCGAGATCCTCGGCATGGTCATCGGCACCGCCCTGATGTGGGGCAACGTCCCGACGATGATCCTCGCGATCACGCTCGCGTTCGTCTTCGGCTACTCCTTCACCCTCTTCGCGGTCCGCAGGGCCGGCCTCGACTGGAAGAGCGCGGTCAAGGTGGCCCTGGCCGCCGACACCGTCTCGATCGCGGTGATGGAGCTCGTCGACAACGCCATCATCGCCCTGACGCCCGGCGCGATGGACGCCCACCTCTCGGACGGACTGTTCTGGGGGGCGCTGCTCGGCGGCTTCGCCGTCGCCTTCCTGGTCACGACGCCGGTGAACAAGTGGATGATGGGCCGCGGCCAGGGCCACGCCGTCGTCCACGCCCACCACTGACCCGTCCGCCCGCCCGTACGGAGTCCCGCGTCCGGCCCCGCCCCCTCAGGCGCGGCCGGACACCGGCGCGGACGGCGGCGGGGGCGGTGGCTGACGCGGGCGGGGGCGGTGGCTGACGCGAGCCCGGTCGCGCTCCGCAGGACCGAACCGCCCCGCTGCCGCCGGGGTTCAGCTCGTGGGGGACAGCGGCCGGCCCGCGAAGCTCACCCCTGCCAGACCGTGGGCCATGAGGTTGCGGATGTTGGCGTGATCGGTGCCGTCCGGCGTCGCCAGCACGCTGCGGTAGTGCTCACCGAACGCCTGCAGGGCCTCCTGGTCGCTCAGCCCCTCCAGCAGGGCCAGCCCCAGCGTCTTGCAGGAACCCTCGTTCTCACCCGCGGCGTTCTCCAGCTCCCCGTTGCGGAACGCCTGCGGCTGGTACGCGTAGTGCGCGGCGATGAAGGCCAGGGTGTCGGCGAACTCGTGCTCACCCGAGGCAAGGCTCGCCCGCAGCGCGTTCAGATCGGTCATGTCGGTTCCCTCGGGTCGGACAGACGATCCGGTTGCCGTCCGTGACCGGGCGACCATACCCCCGCACGAGGCCACCCGGCACGAACCGGCCACATGCCGGAACGAGCACCATCTGCGCAGGCCACGACGCACGGCGGCACGACGGCGCCGGCCGCCGGGCGGCGGGGCCCATTGTCAGTGGGGGACACGATGATGACCTTCATGACCGAAAACACCGCCCTGCTCTCTCCTGCCGCCTACATGGAGGCCGTGACCACCGCCGTGGCGGCCTCGGCCGCGTACTACGGCGACGGGACCACCCCGCTCGGCGACGACGAGTACGACGGGCTGCTGCGCGCCATCGCGGCCTACGAGGAGGCCCACCCGGACGAGGTGCTCGCCCAGTCGCCGACCGGGAAGGTGGCGGGCGGGGCCGTGCAGGGCGACGTGCCGCACTCGGTGCCGATGCTCTCCCTCGACAACGTCTTCGACGCCGACGAGCTCGCCGAGTGGGCCGCAGGACTGGAACGGCGCCTCGGACACCCCGTGGCCGGATGGTGCGTGGAGCCGAAGCTCGACGGCCTCGCGGTGGCCGCCCGCTACCGGGACGGCCGGCTCGTCCAGGTCCTCACCCGCGGCGACGGCCTGGCCGGCGAGGACATCACCCACGCCGCCGACGCCGTCGTCGGTCTGCCGCCGGCCCTCACCGAGCCGATCGACGTCGAGCTGCGCGGCGAGGTGCTGCTGACGACCGCGCAGTTCGAGGAGGCCAACCGGATCCGGCTCGCCCACGAGGCCACGCCCTTCGCGCACCCGCGCAGCGGAGCCTCCGGCACCCTGCGGGCCAAGGACCGCCCCTACCGCATCGAGCTGACCTTCTTCGCCTACGGCGCGATCGGCCTGGACGACCTCGGCCACGCCGCTCTGCTGGAGGAACTGGCCGCGCTCGGCGCGAACACGGCCGCCAGCACGGCCGCCGCCCCGATGCGATGCGAGACCGTGCAGCAGGTGCAGGAACGCATCGACACGATCGCCGGCCTGCGCGCCGACCTGCCGTTCGGGATCGACGGCGTCGTCGTCAAGGCCGACACGGCCGAGGACCAGCGGCAGGCCGGCAACGGCTCGCGCGCCCCGAGATGGGCGGTCGCCCGGAAACTGGCGGCCGAACACAAGGTGACGCGCCTGCTGGCGGTGGAGTGGAACGTCGGCCGGACCGGGATCATCGCCCCGCGCGCCGTCCTGGAACCCGTGGTCATCGACGGGGTGACGGTCACCTACGCCACGCTGCACAATCCGTCCGACATCACCCGCCGCGGGCTCATGATCGGCGACCAGGTGTTCGTCTACCGGGCCGGCGACGTCATCCCGCGGGTCGAGGCACCCCTGGCCGACCAGCGCACCGGCGCCGAGAGCCCGATCGTCTTCCCCGGGGCCTGCCCCCGCTGCGGCGACGCGATCGACACCTCCGAGCAGCGCTGGCGGTGCGTGCGCGGCCGGAGCTGTCAGGCCGTGGCCTCGGTGATCTACGCGGCCGGCCGCGACCAGCTCGACATCGAAGGCCTCGGCGGCACGCGCGCGATCCAGCTGGTGGAGGCCGGTCTGGTCAGGGACGTCGCCGACCTGTTCACGCTGACCCGCGAGCAGCTCCTCGGCCTGGAGCGGATGGGGGAGACCAGCGCCGCCAACCTCCTGGCCGCGATCGAGACCGCCCGCGGGGCCGCACTGAGCCGGGTGTTCTGCGCCCTCGGCGTCCGCGGCACCGGGCGCACGATGTCCCGCCGGATCGCCGCGCACTTCGGCTCGATGGCCGCGATCCGGGCCGCCGACGCCGACACGCTCGCCGGGGTCGACGGCATCGGCACCGAGAAGGCCCGCGTCATCGCGGCCGAACTCGTCGAACTCGGCCCGCTCCTCGACAAGCTGCAGGCCCAGCAGGTCGGCACGCAGGTCACCGCACCGCAGAAGCCCGCCGCCGCGGCCGGCTCGGCCGACGGGGGCGACGGGGGCGACGGCACGGACCCGGCGGCCGGCCCGCTGGCCGGACAGGCCGTCGTGGTGACCGGCTCCATGACCGGCCCCCTCGCCGTGCTGTCCCGCAACGAGATGAACGAGCTGATCGAGCGGGCCGGTGGCAAGGCATCCTCGTCGGTGTCCAAGCGCACCACCTTGCTGGTGGCGGGCGAGAAGGCCGGCTCCAAGCGCACCAAGGCCGAGGAACTGGGCATCCGTATCCTCGGCCCCGAGGAATTCGCCGTCCTCGTCGCCGACCTCCTCCCCACCCCCTGAGGGGTGAGCCCCCGAGCCGGGGAAGGGGGCCCGGCCCGGGGAGGCGGAGGGGAGGGGAGGGGAGGGGAGGGGACGGGACGGAGGGGGATGGGGAACCGCCGGCGTCCGTCCGCCTACTTGAAGGTGACGTCCGAGCAGGAGTAGAAGGCCTCCTCGCTCTGGAAGGAGCCGTCGGGCCGCTTCAGCCCGTGCCAGATCGTGTAGATCAGGTGCTTGCCCTTCTTCTCGGGGAGCACCGCCTTGAAGGTGAACGCCTTCGCGCCGAGGAAGCCCGAAGGGGCCGCCGTGGCCGCGGTGTTGTCGGCGCTGAGGAACGGGGTGTCCTCCAGGTCGGACCACTTCAGCGGCTTCTTCGGGTCGTAGCCGTCCTTGGTGACGTACATCTCCATGCGGTACGGGTTGTGCAGCGCGCTGATGTCGTAGCGCAGGTCGTACTCGGCACCGCCGGGCAGCGTCGTCGAGGGGAAGTCGTCCCGCGCCAGGTCCAGGCCGGAGAACTGCGCGTTGCCGGCGCTGCACAGCTTGCCGTCGGGTATGCGGGCGCGGTGCTGCGGGGAGGAGGTCGGCGTGCTGTGGTCGATGGCGCGGCCCTGCACGATCGACTTCCAGTCACCGGGGATGCCGGGGCTCTGGGCGAGGGCCAGCCGGCAGGCCTCACTCGCCTTCGGGTTCTTGGTGCAGGCCACGCTGCGGCTCACCGGATCGGCGGTGGAGCCGTGTGCGGAGGCCGGCGCCGAGCCGAGGGTGGTCACGGCGAGGGGGAGGGCCACGAGCGCGGTCAGGCGCAGGAGGGCGGCGCGGCGGGCCGGGGGCCGGACCGCGCCGGGGGAAGCCGTGGCGGCGGGACAGGTCGTACTCATGAGGGGGACGCTCCTGGTCATGGGGTGGGTCATGTGCGGGGCGGCAGGCAGGCAGACAAGCAGGCGGCAGCCAAGCAGGCAGGCAGGCGGTCTGCCGCCGGGTCAGCCGCCCGTCTTCACGGTCACCTCGCGGGAGAACGCCCCCCACGTGCCGTCGCCGAGCCGCGCCCGGATCTTCACGGCGTACGTCGAGCCGGGGTGGGCGCCGACGAGCACCTCGCGCGAACCCTTCGTCGTCGGCACCGGCAGGACGGGGTCGCCGGTGCCCCACATGAAGGTCTGGGCGGGCTTGCCGTTCAGGTGGACCTGGTAGGTGGTGATCTGGCCGACGCCCTGCGGGACGGACCAGGTGAGGTTCAGGTAGTGCTGGGTGACACCGCCGTCCTGCTTCGTGGCGGTGGTGGCGGCGAAGTCGCCGGGGGCGGCGGTGCCCCCGTTCCCGTCGGGGGCCGCAGCCGTCGTCACCTGCGCTTCGCGGGTCGGCTCGGACTCCTTCCCGGAGGCGTCGACGGCGGTCACCTTGAAGCGGTAGGCGGTGCCCGCGGCCAGGCCGGAGACGGTGGCCGAGGTGGCCTTGGCGTCCGCGTCCTGGACCTTCACTCCGTTGCGGTAGATCCGGTAGCCGGTGACCGCGACGTCGTCGGTCGCCGCACGCCAGCGCAGCGCCGCCTGGTACGGGCCGGAGGCCGTCGCCTCCAGGTCCGCGGGGATGACCGGCTTCGCCTTGTCCTGTCCGGGCGCCGCGAGCGTGGTGAGCACGATGTCCTTGCTGAAGCCGGTGGTACGGCCGTCGGCACGGACGGCGCGGACCTTGAACGCGTAGCGGGTGGCAGGGGCCAGCCGCTCGATGTCCGTCATCGTGTCCTTGACGGTCTTGACCTGCTTGCCGTCCTGGAAGACCTCGTAGCGCACGACCTCGGCCCCGCCCGCGGGCGGCTTCCACATCAGGTGGACGGCGGTGTGGTCCTTGACGAAAGAACCGCTGTCGGCGGGCACGGCCGTGTTCGTGCCGCTGTCGCCCCCGTTGCCCGACGCGCCGTTCACACGGCATCCGGTGATCTTGGGCAGGCCCTTGCCGGCGGGATTGATCCCGACCTTGACGGTCCGGTTGCCCTTGGCGGCCACGTCGGCGCGGTCGGCGACCGGCTTGACGGTGACGTGCGTGCCGTCCTGGCGCAGCTCGTACGCCCAGGGGTTGTCGAGGGTGACCTGCCCCTGCGACACGTCGAACTCGGCGGTCCAGTCCCGTACGGGCCGGTCCCCCTTGTTGGTCAGGGAGACCTCGCCGGACGCCCACCACACGGTGGCCTGGTCCGCGACGCGGCAGGCGGCGCCGAGCCCGTCCTTCTCCTCTCCCGCATTGGCGGCCACGGGGATGACGACGGAGCCGACCCCGACGACCACGGCCGCACAGGCCAGGGCAATTCGCTTTCGGGACATCAGAAACCTCTTGGTAAAGCCGATCCGCCGGTGCAGCGGCGGCATCGAAAGTGCCTCGGTCAACACCCGTGACCCTAAACGCGGTTCACGGCCCGAACGGCCCTCCGAGGGCCGCCGTGCCCGCTGTTATCCGTCCCTTAAGGTCCGGATAGGGCGCCCTTGATCCCCCGCCCGCACCCTTCGACCCTGCGGAAACCGAAGATCACGCTCCGTTCCCGCCCCGAGCCGTGCGCAGGGGGTCCGGTCCGGTTCGCAAACGTCAGCCGGAGGCCTCGCCGCCGCGCTCTGCGCCGTAGTGGCAGTGCCACCGCCCCCGGGGGACGTCCCAGAAAACGGGCCCCCGGCACCGGGGCGGGGGAGGACGGGCAGCGGCCCGGGCGCTGTTTCGACGAGGCGGACCGGTGTCCGGCCGACGCCGTAGCAGTCGTCCGGTCCGAAGCAGGAAGCCGGTGCGTGGGCCTCCTCCGCGGTGACGGGCCTGGTGATCGCGTCCGGCTGCAGCCGGCGCCTGTCGAAGGGTTCCGCGTCCGTCCGCCGGGGCGGCACCGCACTACGGTGCCGGTGTGGACCTCTTCACCCGTTCCTGGGCGGCGTTGCGCACGGCCGTCGCCGAGATCCCGGACCCGGACTTCGCGCGGCCGTCGGGCTGCGCCGGCTGGCTCGTACGCGACCTCGTCTGCCACCTGGTCATCGACGCCCAGGACGTCCTGATCACCCTCGCGACCCCCGCCGCGGCGGAGCCGACCGTCGACGCGGTGACCTACTGGCGCGTCCAGGACCGGCCCCCGTCCGGCGAGGACCCGCTCGACGCCCTCACCGTCCGGCTGGCCGCCGCGTACGGGGACCCGCACCTGCTCCGGTTCCACCTCGACGACGTCGGATCCGCCGCCGGCCGCGCCGCCGGACTCGCCGACCCACGGGCCCGCGTGAGCACCCGCGGCGAGGTCCTCACCGTGGCCGACTACCTCGGCGCGTACGTCCTGGAGTGGACGCTGCACCACCTCGACCTGATCGCCCACCTCCCGCACGCGGCGACCCGGCCGCCCCGGGAGGGCCTGGCCCGCTCCCGCGCCCTGCTGGAGCGGATCGCCGGGACGGCGTTCCCCGCGTCGTTCACCGACAGCGACGCGCTCCTGGTCGGCACCGGCCGCAGCACGCCCACCGACGCGCAGCGGGCCGAACTGCACGACACGGCGGTGAAGTTCCCCCTCACCCTCGGCTGACCGGGCCCGGGGGACCGGCACGTCCGCACGTTCCCGGATCACCGCTGCCGGCCACCGACGCCGCCGAGCGGGGACAGGCGGGGGGCGGCGCGGGGTCGTGCGCCGCCTCCCCGGGACCGCTCGGCGCTCGCCGGGGTTGCCCTCCGCGACACCATCGTGTCCTGATCTCCGCCAGAGCTTGACGTTCCGCCTGCCGTTGTCCTTTCGAGACGCGTTCGCAACACCCCTGTCGGCTCCAACTCCCCGCCCCGGACGTCACATTCGCAGAGACCCACCGTCCGAAGGGGGACACCATGACGTTGTGCACGCCCAGCCACGAGGGCGACGGCGGCCACGGCCGCGCTCGAGGCCGTGGCCGCAACCGCCGCCCGGCGGGACCGGCCCTGCTCGCCGTCCTCGCCGCCGGGGCGGTACTGCTCTCCGGGTGCAGCGCCTCCGGCAGCGGCCACGACCGCAGCAGCGGCACCGCCCAGGAAGACAGCCGGCGCACCCGCGGCAGCAACCCCGCCCCCGCACCCGGCGGCACCGCCCAGGGCACCCCCGGCACCGCCGACCGGGCCGGCGGCACGACGGAGGGCGAGGACGACGGCCGCCGCACCCCGGCACCTCCCCCGGACTACCTCTCCACCTTCGCCCTCGACGTGGACACCGCGAGCTGGGGCTACGCCCGCCGCACCCTCGCCGACGGCAAACTCCCCGACCCCGGGGCCGTCCGCCCGGAGGAATTCGTCAACAGCTTCCGCCAGGACTACCGCCGGCCGGACGGCAACGGCTTCTCCGTGACCGTCGACGGCGCCCGCACCGACGCCGCCGGCTGGTCCCTCATGCGCGTCGGACTCGCCACCCGGGCCGGCTCCGGCCACGACCGCCGCCCGCCCGCCGCCCTCACCTTCGTCGTCGACATCTCCGGCTCGATGGCCGAGCCCGGACGCCTCGACCTCGTCCGCACCTCCCTGGACCTGATGACCGACCGGCTCCGCGACGACGACTCCGTCGCCCTCGTCGCCTTCAGCGACAAGGCCGAGACCCGGCTCCCGATGACCCGCCTGGACGGCAACCGGCAGCGGGTGCACCAGGCCGTCGACCGACTGCGCCCCACCGACTCCACCAACGTGGAGGCCGGCATCACCCGCGGCTACGACACCGCCGTCGAGGGCCGCCGGGCCGGCGCCACCAACCGCGTCGTCCTGCTGTCCGACGCCCTCGCCAACACCGGCACCACCTCCGCCGACGCCCTGCTGCAGCGGATCGACGGAGCCCGCCGCGACCACGGCATCACCCTCTTCGGGGTCGGCGTGGGCAGCGACTACAACGACTCCTTCATGGAACGGCTGGTCGACAAGGGCGACGGCCACACCGTCTACGTCTCCGACGCGGAGGAGGCCCGCAGGGTCTTCTGCGACGAACTGCCCGCACAGGTCGAACTGCGCGCCCGCGACGCCAAGGCCCAGGTCTCCTTCGACCCGCGCAACGTCGAACGGTTCCGGCTCATCGGCTACGACAACCGGCGCGTGGCCGACGGCTCCTTCCGCGACGACTCCGTCGACGGCGGCGAGGTCGGCCCGGGCCACACGGTCACCGCGCTGTACGCGGTGCGGCTGAGGCCGGGCGCGTCCGGACACGTGGCCACCGCCACCGTCCGGTGGCTCGACCCCGACGGCCGCGCCCCGCACGAGGAGTCCGGCCGGGTGGAGGCCTCCGCGCTGACCGGCGGCGGCTGGGAGCAGGCCGCACCCCGCTTCCAGGTCACGGCCGCGGCGGCGTACCTGGCCTCGTCGCTGCGCGAGCGGGGCGGCGGCTGGGAGCCGGTGCCGGGCGCGGTCGGTCTGGGCCGGCTGTCGGAGATCACCGGCCGGCTGGCCGAGCGGACCGAGGACCCCGAGGTCCGGCAGCTGTCCGAGGCGGTATGGCAGGCCCGCCGCCTGCTGGGCTGACGTACGGGAAGGACGGGAAGGACGGGATGGACGGGAAGGACGGGAAGCGCGGGGGATGCGGGTGCGCCCCCGGCCCGTCGCTTCCCGGCCCGTCCCCCGGCTCGTCCCCCCGGTCCGTGAACCGGCTTGCGCACGCCGGGTGTTGGTGCCGGGGGTGCGGTCGGCCGGTCGGCCCCGGCGGATTTTTTCGTCACCTTGACGATATGAAGAGCTCCCGTTATCGTCGCCTTGACGAAATGAAGGGGGTTCGCCATGGCCGACATCACCCGGCGCCTGGGCTGGCGCCATCTGCGCTCCGCGCCCACCGCCCACATCCGCCACCACAAGCGCGGCCGGCTCGTCCACGACGGCCGGGGCCTCAGCTTCTGGTACCGGTCCCTGTCGGCGGCACTGTCCGAAGTGCCCGTCGACGACCGGGAACTGGCCATGGCGTTCCACGCCCGCACGGCCGACTTCCAGGACGTCACCGTGCAGGCCACCGTCACCTACCGGATCAGCGACCCCGCCCAGGCCGCCGAGCGGCTCGACTTCTCCGTGGACCCGGACACCGGAAGCTGGCGCGGAGCCCCCCTGGAGCAGATCGCCACCCTCCTCACCGAGACCGCGCAGCAGCACACCCTGGACGTACTGGCCCGCATCCCGCTGGCCGACGCCCTGGTCGACGGCGTCGCCTCCGTACGGCAGCGGGTCGCCGACGGCCTCACCGCCGAACCCAGACTCCCGGACACCGGCATCGAGGTGGTGGCCGTACGCGTCGTCGCGATCCGCCCCGAGGCCGAGGTGGAACGCGCCCTGCGCACCCCCGCCCGCGAGCAGATCCAGCAGGAAGCGGACCGGGCCACCTACGAACGCAGGGCCGTCGCCGTCGAGCGTGAACGCGCGATCGCCGAGAACGAGCTGGCCAGCCAGATCGAACTGGCCCGGCGCGAGGAACAACTGGTCAACCAGCGCGGCATCAACACCCGCCGCGAAGCCGAGGAGCAGGCGGCCGCGGACAGCGTGCGGACCGAGGCCGAAGCGGCCCGCAAGGTCCGCCTCGCCCGCGCGGACGCCGAAGCGGCACGCGAGACCGGCGCGGCACGCGCCGAGGCCCAGGCCGCCTGGCTGCGCGTGCACGGCGAAACCCACCCGGACACCCTGCACGCCCTGGCCGCGACCCGGCTGGCGGAGAACCTGCCGCGGATCGAGAGCATCACCCTTTCCCCCGACGTCCTCACCTCCCTCCTCACCCGGCTCGGCCGCCCGGACGGCGGAGCGGGCGCGTGAGCCTGGCCCCGCGCGCGGTGATCGTGCACCGCAGGACCGAGTACGAGGAACTCCTCGCCCGGCACGGAACGCACGGGCAGGCCGCCTTCTTCCTCTCCAGCCGCGGCCGCTCGATCGACGAGGTGGTCCGCCGCCACGACCGCACGCGCCAGGCACTGCGCGACGTGGCGGCCGCGGTGCCGCTGACCTGGCGCAACTCCCGGGTGGAACGCGCCGACCTCGACCGCTTCCTCTTCGCCCCGGAGGACGTGGTCGTCGTGGTCGGCCAGGACGGCCTGGTCGCCAACACCGCGAAATACCTCCACGGACAGCCGGTGGTGGGCATCGACACCGACCCGGGACGCAACCCCGGGGTCCTGGTCCGCCACCGCTGCACCGACGCGGCCGCCCTGCTGCGCGCCGCCACCGCCGGCGGCCGGACGGACGCCCTCACCATGGTCGAGGCCGTCGCCGACGACGCCCAGCGCCTCCTCGCCCTGAACGAGATCTACCTGGGCCCGCCCGGCCACCAGACGGCCCGCTACCGCCTGGGCCCCGACGGTGAGAGGGGCCAGGGCGAGGCCCAGGCATCCTCCGGGGTCCTGGTGGGCACCGGCACGGGCGCCACCGGCTGGCTGCGCTCCCTCTGGCTGGAGCGCGGCAGCACCGCGGCACTGCCCGCACCCTGCGAGGAACGGCTCCTGTGGTTCGTCCGCGAAGCCTGGCCCTCACCCGCGACCGGCACGACGCGGGTCACCGGCGAGCTCGGGCGCGGACAAGGACTGCGGCTGACCGTGGAATCGGACCGGATCGTGGTCTTCGGCGACGGAATGGAGTCCGACGCCCTGGAACTGACCTGGGGCCAGAGCGTCCGGCTGGGCATCGCGGACACGTCCCTGCACCTGGTGACCTGACCCGCTGGCAGACCGCACGCCCCCACCCCGACCGCACGTCCCCACCCCCGAGGCACGGCGCGCGTACCGGACGCCCGCGCGCAGACCGGACGCACGGCGCGCAGACCGGGAGCTCACTTCAGGGCGAAGAGCAGGTTGGCCGAGTTGTAGTAGTTGGGCAGGTGCACGATCTCCGACCCCGGACGCGGCGGGTCGGCCTTCGGCCAGTTCCGCGGGCCCAGCAGATGGTCGGCGTAGTCGCTGTCGGCGACCTTCGGCACGAACCAGACGCGGTACGCGCCGGGGTACCCGTCCCGCTCGAACCGCCAGAGCTGGGTCGCACGGTTCCCGCCGGTCCGGCAGGCACGCAGGGTGACCCCGACGACGTTCCCGCCGCCGGTCCCGTCGAGGCAGGTACCGGTTCCCGCGTTGCGGAGCTGGTAGGCGTTCTGATGGGCGGGCAGCCGCTCCCACCTCTGCTCCGCCTTCCCGGTGCACGGCTCGAGCTGCACCGGACCGCCGCCCACGCCGACGCACAGCCCCGAGGCCACATTGACCAGGGAGGCGCCGGCACCGGTGCGCTCCGTCGAGGGCGACGGGGAAGGCGGCACGGCGGAGGCGGAAGCGGTGACGGAAGCCGAAGGCGAAGGGAGCGGCGCGGCAGGAGCGGTGGCGAACGCCGCCGATCCGATGGCCGCGATCGGTGTGGCCTCCGGAAGCGGGCCGCGCGGCACCGCGAACGTGCTGACGGGCGCCGCGACCTGCCCGGACCCCTTGCCCTCGGAGTCGGACGGCAGCAGGACCACCACGGCGGCAGCCGTCCCCGCCACGGCGGCCGCAGCGGCCCACTTCACCGCACCGGCCTTGGCCCCGGCGAGCTGCGTCCCGCTCAGTACGCCCGACGCGGCGAGCTGCGTCCCGCCCCCGCCCAGGGCCGACAGGAACGAGGCGGGGTTCCACAGCAGGATGCCGCCCAGCAGCAGCACACCCAGACGGCTGTTGACATCGCGCAGGTCCCGCTCGGCCCGCGCACAGGCGGCGCACCCCTGGAGGTGGCGGCCGAGGTCCCGGGTGAGGCGCGTGCCCGGCCGGCGCAGCCTGGCGGCGATCTGCCCCCCGTAGTACTTGCACTCATCGCTCGCACTCCGGTCCAGGTGAGCGCGCAGGTACGCCTCCCGCAGGCCCTCCCGTGCCCGCGCGGCCAGGGAACCGACACCTCCCGCCGATATCCCCAGGCGCGCCGCGGTCTCGGCCGCCGGCTCGTGCTCGACGACGGAGTGCCACAACACGGCCTGCCAGCGCTCCGGCAGCGACCGGTAGGCGTGCAGGACCAGCGATCCCTCCTCCGCCGAGAAGACGGCTTCCTCGGCGTCCGCACCGTCCGAGAGCTGGTCGACCCATTCCTCGAAATCGTCCGACAGCCGCGTACGGGAGGCCTCCCGCGCCCAGGCGGCCGCCAGACGGCGTACACAGGTCAGCAGGTACGGCCGCCAGGCGTACTCGGGGCCGGCACCCCAGGCGATGGCCCGGTAGGTACGGGCGAAAGCCTCGGCGGCGAGATCCTGAGCAGTGGAGAGGTCCCGGCAGCACGTACGGGCGTACGCGAGCACCGACGGATGGTGACGGGCGAACACCTCGTCCATCACCTCCCTGACCGCCGTGTCGGAGTCCGAGGTGCGCCCGCGCAGCAGGGCACACAGCTCGCCGTCGCTGAGCGCTCGGAGATCCTGCTGACGGGCGGTACCAGGTCTACTCAACACGTGCTCCTGTGTGGGTTGCTGACGACCCGGGCGTCGGTCCCGGGGACATCCGTCATGGAGGGTGCGACGCTGCGCCCGACCGGAATTCGCGCAAGTGTGCACGCTCGCAGGGCCGCAGGCAAACAGCAGGAAGGAAAGTTGAGCCCGTCGCTCCGGATCCGCTAACGTGACGACAATCCCTGGTCAGGGCGGCTAAGATCCGCCCACCACGGGCTGCGGCACAGGCGCCGGGAGCCCCCGCGCGCTCACGCCGACGAACCGCCCGGGTGCCCGCACGGAGCCGTGAACACCCCCGCTCCGAGGCCCTGCTGGACACCCGCGCTCACCTTCACACCCGCGCCCGTGCCCACGCCCTCCGCACCGCGCCGGCCATCGCCGCACCGCGGCATCCCGCCACCCCCGGGACCTCAGGGGTGGCGGTAGGGCCGTCGGAGGCCGCTCAGTTCCTGTCGTAGACGCCGAAGACGTCGATGACGAGGTCGATGCTGTTGCCGCTGCGGTTGAAGAAGTCGACGATGCCGTTGACGCCGAGGCTCGCCTGGACCAGGTTCGGCACGGTCTTGCCCGCCGTCCAGTTCAGGGTCGAGGAGTTCGGCGGGACCGGCGGGGTGTGCGTCTTGTTCTCGTACTGCCACAGGGCGTTGGGGTCGGGGGAGACCGTGAGGTGTCCGGCGCCGCCGGTGTTGGTGACCGTGGTGTTCAGCACCATGGCGGTGGCGGTGGTGTTCTCCTCCCCGAACGTCGAGTAGATGTAGCGGCCCGCCTTCAGCGGCCCGGAGGGCCACTGCGAGGCGTTCCGGGTGTCGAGGTCACGGACGGGGCGGACCGGGATGTAGGCGCTCACGCTGTCCGGGCTGTAGTAGCCGACGACGTCGACGATGACGTCGGCCGGGTCCCAGCCGCCGTTGCGGACGACGATCCTGCCGTCCGCACCGACCGGGACGATGACCGCGTTGGCGATGGTCTGGCCGCCGCTGAAGTTCACGTTGGACGTGTTCGGCGCGGCCTGGCCGCCGGGGAAGACGGTCAGGTGACCGGCCGCCCGCGGGTTGGTGACGGTCACGTTGAGCGCCACGGCCCTGGCGCCGGCCGGGATGCCGCGGGTGCCGGCGATCTGGACGCCGAACTGGCTCTGTCCGGGCACCATGCCCCTGGAGGTGCCGAGGCCCTCGCGGGTGTCGACGAAACGCGTGGGGTCCGTCGGGGTGTAGCCGTTGGCCGGCGTCCGGGTGAAGTAGCCGGTCACGTCGGCGATCAGGTCGACGCCCTGCTCGCCGCTGTTGTACAGGTTCACGTAGCCGTTCTTGCCGACCGGCACGATCACCAGGTTCGGTACCGAGTCGCCGGCCGCGTAGTTCACGTTCGACGTGGTCGGACGCTCGGTGCCGTCGGCGTAGGCGCGGACGTGACCGGCGGCCTTGGTGTTGGTGGCCGTGACGTTGAGGACCACGGCGGCGACGTCGGCCGGGATGCCGTGGTTCCCGGCGACCTTCACGCGGGCCTCGCCCCACGCCGGTACCTGGGCGGCCTGCGCGGCGCCGGTGCCGTCCCGGGTGTCGAGCAGGCGGGTGGGGCTGTGCGGGGTGAACTCGGAGCCCGGGGTGATGAACGGCATCTCGTTGGTCGCCGAGGGGCCGTTCGCCCCGTCGGGGCCGTAGACGGTGACCTTGACCGTGTAGCTGCCCACCTCGGCGTACGTGTGGTGGGAGGTCATGGTCACGTTGCCGCTGCTGCCGGCGACGTCGCCGCCGTATGTGCCGTCGCCCCAGTCGATCACGACCGAGAGGGGCGTGCCCAGGTCGCTGGTGATCTCGGACTTCAGGGCGATCGTCCGGGCGCTGCCGGCCGTGCCACTGAGGCCGACCGTGAGGCCGGCGCCCGCCGTGGAGGCCTGCGGAGCGGCCGCGGTCCCGCTCCCTGCCGCGGACGGGTTCTTCTGCACCGACCGGCCGGCGGGGCTGCTGAAGGTGAACGCGTTCGCGGCGCTCTTGAGCACGTCCTTGGACGAGGTGACGCCATGGGCCCCGTCGGCGGACGGCCCCGCGGCCTGGGCCGCGCCACCCGGCACGAACCCGACGCCTGCCGCGATCACGGCAGCGGAAACAACAAGTCGGCGACTACGCACCGGCCCCCCAAAGTATTGGTCGAACGTTCGAGTTGATCTCGAATGGTCGCTCACCCTACAGAGCCGTGCCGCCCCGCCCTCCCGGGTTTTCGCGGCGGCACGACCGCGGGGAAGGACCGTTTGCGCCACCCCGCCGCCACCGGGCCGACCTGCCCCACCGTGCAAGGAAACAACAGAACGTTGTTTCCTTGCACGGTGGGCTAGGGTGGTGCCATGCCGGACGACCCCCAGACCACAGCCCGCCGCGGACCCGCCGCCCCCGCGGGCCGCTCCCCGGCCGACGACGCCCCTGCATCCCGTACCCCGCCCGGCGGTGCTCTCGCGGCGGGGCTGCAGCAGGACATCGCCTTCCTGGACGGGCTGTTGGCCGGCGCGGCCGGACCTGACGGAACAGCACAACACCGCGACACCGACGAAGGCGTCGCTGCGGCTCTGGGCCTGTTCGAGGGCATGCGGACGGCACTCGACCGGCTGGAGGCGCAGGTCGTCATCGAGGCCCGGCGCCGCGGGATGGACTGGCGGGAGATCGCCGGCCATCAGGGGATGAAATCGTCCCAGGCCGCTTCCCAGCGCTACCAGCGCCTGGTGACCCGCCTCGAAGAGATCCGCCAGGGCATCCGGTAAGACCAGGCAGGAGACCCCCCTTCCCATGAGCAGCCAGCCCTCAGACCCCCTCGCCGCGGTCGACGCCCTTCTCGCCGCCGTCGAGGCCGGACACCTCCTCCCCGCCCCTGCGGAACGCGTCCGTCTGCGGGAAGCGGCCGGCCTGACCCAGGCCGCCGTTGCCCAGGCCCTCGGCGTACGCATCCCCAGCATCCAGGCCTGGGAAGAAGGACGCGCCGAGCCGAAACCCGAACGCCTCCAGGCCTACCGCCGCCTCCTCGAGGGCCTGGCCCACCGCTACCC
>NZ_JOBX01000045.1:0-55837 GCF_000720645.1 Streptomyces sp. NRRL S-378 | reverse complement strand
GAGGAAGCCCACGCCGAAGGTGCCGAAGGCGGCGAGGGTCCCGGCGAGCGGGGAGGGGTCCTGTGGCATGCGGCACCAGATACCGCCTCCCCGTCCGCCGGGACACGGGTTCGGCCGTCAACGACCGGAAGGAGTGCTCCGTGTCCGGAAGTTGACGCGTTGCCGTCCCTACCAGCCGCGCTCGCGCCACTCGGCGAGGTGCGGACGCTCCGCGCCGAGCGTGGTGTCGTTGCCGTGGCCCGGGTAGACCCAGGTCTCGTCGGGCAGCTGCTCGAAGAGCTTGTGCTGCACGTCGTCGATGAGGCTCTTGAAGGCCTCCGGGTCGTCGTGGGTGTTGCCGACGCCGCCCGGGAAGAGGCAGTCGCCGGTGAACACGTGCGCGTGGCCGTGCGGGTCGTCGTAGATCAGGGCGATCGAGCCGGGGGTGTGGCCCACCAGGTGGCGCGCGGTCAGCTCGACCCGTCCGACGCGCACGGTGTCCCCGTCCGCGACCGGGACGTCGGTCGCGACCGGGATGCCCTCGGCGTCGTGGGCGCCCGCGTAGGTCCTCGCCCCGGTGGCCGCCACGACCTCCGCGAGCGCGCCCCAGTGGTCGCCGTGGCGGTGGGTGGTGACGACCGAGGCGATGCCGTCGTCGCCGATCAGGTTCAGCAGGGTCTGCGGTTCGGCTGCCGCGTCGATGAGCAGCTGCTCGTCGGTGGCCCGGCAGCGCAGCAGGTACGCGTTGTTGTTCATCGAACCCACCGCGACCTTGGAAATCATCAGGTCCGCGAGCTCGTGCACGTCGGCCGGACCGCCGACCTTGACCTCTCCGGTGTACGTCATGTGGTGATCCTAGAGGTGTATTCCTACAGCGGCGGGAGCGCGGGCAGGGGGCCGCCCGTGGTGGTCAGGGAGGCGCCCTTGTCGCCGCGGCCGGCGAGCCAGGCGAGCAGTGCGGCGGGGGAGCCGGACACGGTCACGGCCGGGTCCCCGGCGGAGCCGGTGCGCCAGGTGCGCCCGTCGGCGGTGGTCAGGGCCGTCGCGGGCACCTCCGGGCGTCCCGACCAGCGGTCGGCGAGGAAGGTGATCTCGCGGTCGGTGAACTCTTCCGGGAGGTCGGAGAGCTCGTAGCCGATGTTCAGGTCGACGTGGTGCAGGTCCACCTCGACCCAGCGGCGGAAGGGCACGTTCTCGGCGAGGTCCGTGACGCCGTTGCGCAGCTCGACGGTGCGGGACCAGTCCTGGTCGGGCTCGGTGGTGGCGAGGAAGCGGGCCGCGGAATCACGGAGGTCCGCCAGGTGTTCTTCCAGGGGCCGGCCGGCATCGCGCGCGATGTCCGCGTCGCGCGCCTCGCCGCTCTCGTACATCGGGCGGCCCTCGAAGACGTTGAGGAGGGCGTCCGCGTTGCGCGCGAGGTGGGCCAGGATGTGGCCGCGGGTCCAGCCGGGGAGGTGTGACTCCTCGGAGAGCGCGCCGTTGTCCAGTTTCGCAACCGCGGTCAGCAGTCGGTCCGTGGCTTCACGTACAGATCGCAGGTCGTGCACATGATCAGTCATGGCTTCGAGCCTAGTGCTCGGAGCCGCTGGCCACACGATCGGGTGAAGCGGTCTCCGGAGTGCCGTAAATCGAATGTGCGTGCTATACGCTCGGAAGTCAGACTCCATCCCATCGCAGAGGCGCCCCCCATACCCTGGACAGTCGGGGCCCGTGCCCCTCTCACTCAAGAAAGGTGCGACCGGCGTGACCGACCGTCTCATCGTTCGTGGCGCTCGCGAGCACAACCTGAAGAACGTCTCGCTCGACCTGCCCCGCGACTCGCTCATCGTCTTCACCGGACTCTCCGGGTCGGGCAAGTCCTCCCTGGCCTTCGACACGATCTTCGCCGAGGGCCAGCGCCGCTACGTCGAGTCGCTCTCGTCGTACGCCCGCCAGTTCCTGGGGCAGATGGACAAGCCCGACGTCGACTTCATCGAGGGCCTCTCCCCGGCCGTCTCGATCGACCAGAAGTCCACCTCGCGCAACCCGCGCTCGACGGTGGGCACCATCACCGAGGTCTACGACTACCTCCGCCTCCTCTTCGCCCGCATCGGCAAGCCGCACTGCCCCGAGTGCCGCCGGCCCATCTCGCGCCAGTCGCCACAGGCGATCGTGGACAAGGTGCTCGCGCTCCCCGAGGGCAGCCGCTTCCAGGTGCTCTCGCCGCTCGTGCGCGAGCGCAAGGGTGAGTTCGTCGACCTCTTCGCCGACCTCCAGACCAAGGGCTACAGCCGGGCGCGGGTGGACGGGCAGACCGTCCAGCTCTCCGAGCCGCCGACGCTGAAGAAGCAGGAGAAGCACACGATCGAGGTGGTCATCGACCGCCTCACCGTCAAGGACAGCGCCAAGCGTCGGCTCACCGACTCCGTGGAGACGGCCCTGGGCCTCTCCGGCGGCATGGTCATCCTGGACTTCGTCGACCTCGCCGAGGACGACCCCGAGCGTGAGCGGATGTATTCCGAGCACCTCTACTGCCCGTACGACGACCTCTCCTTCGAGGAGCTGGAGCCGCGCTCCTTCTCCTTCAACTCGCCCTTCGGCGCCTGCCCCGAATGCACCGGCATCGGCACGCGCATGGAGGTGGACCCGGAGCTGATCGTCCCGGACGAGGAAAAGTCGCTCGACGAGGGCGCGGTATCGCCGTGGGCGCTCGGCCACACCAAGGACTACTTCCAGCGGCTGATCGGCGCGCTCGCCGGTGAGCTCGGATTCCGGACGGACATCCCGTGGGCCGGGCTGCCGGTCCGCGCGAAGAAGGCCCTGCTCCACGGCCACAGGACGCAGATCGAGGTCCGCTACCGCAACCGGTACGGGCGCGAGAGGGCCTACACCACGGCCTTCGAGGGCGCCGTGCCGTTCGTGAAGCGGCGGCACGCGGAGTCCGAGAGCGACGCCAGCCGCGAGCGCTTCGAGGGCTACATGCGCGAGGTGCCCTGCCCGACCTGTGAGGGCACCCGCCTCAAGCCGATCGTGCTCGCCGTCACGGTGATGGAGAAGTCCATCGCCGAGGTCGCCGCCATGTCGATCAGCGAGTGCGCGGACTTCCTGGGACGGATGCGCCTCGACGCCCGCGACAAGAAGATCGCCGAGCGGGTCCTGAAGGAGGTCAACGAGCGGCTCCGCTTCCTCGTGGACGTCGGTCTGGACTACCTCTCCCTCAACCGGGCCGCCGGCACCCTGTCGGGCGGCGAGGCCCAGCGCATCCGGCTCGCCACCCAGATCGGTTCCGGTCTCGTCGGCGTCCTCTACGTGCTGGACGAGCCCTCCATCGGCCTGCACCAGCGTGACAACCACCGGCTGATCGAGACGCTGGTCCGGCTGCGGGACATGGGCAACACCCTCATCGTCGTCGAGCACGACGAGGACACCATCAAGGTGGCCGACTGGGTCGTGGACATCGGTCCGGGCGCGGGCGAGCACGGCGGCAAGGTGGTCCACAGCGGTTCGCTCAAGGAGCTGCTGAAGAACACCGAGTCGATGACCGGGCAGTACCTGTCCGGGAAGAGGTCCATCGAGATCCCGGACATCCGCCGGCCCGTGAACGGCGAGCGGAAGCTGACCGTCCACGGGGCCAAGGAGAACAACCTGCGGGACATCGACGTGTCCTTCCCGCTGGGCGTGCTCACGGCCGTGACCGGTGTTTCGGGCTCCGGAAAGTCGACCCTGGTCAACGACATCCTCTACACCCACCTGGCGCGGGAGCTGAACGGCGCCCGCTCGGTGCCGGGGCGCCACACCCGCGTGGACGGGGACGACCTCGTCGACAAGGTGGTCCACGTCGACCAGTCGCCCATCGGCCGGACGCCCCGGTCGAACCCGGCGACGTACACCGGCGTCTTCGACCACGTGCGCAAGCTCTTCGCCGAGACGATGGAGGCGAAGGTGCGCGGCTACCTGCCGGGCCGCTTCTCCTTCAACGTCAAGGGCGGCCGGTGCGAGAACTGCTCCGGCGACGGCACGATCAAGATCGAGATGAACTTCCTGCCGGACGTCTACGTCCCCTGCGAGGTCTGCCACGGCGACCGGTACAACCGGGAGACGCTGGAGGTCCACTACAAGGGCAAGTCCATCGCGGAAGTCCTGAACATGCCGATCGAGGAGGCGCTGGACTTCTTCGAGGCGGTGCCGACGATCGCGCGTCACCTCAAGACGCTGAACGAGGTCGGACTGGGTTACGTCCGCCTCGGCCAGTCCGCGCCGACCCTGTCGGGCGGCGAGGCGCAGCGCGTGAAGCTGGCCTCCGAGCTGCAGAAGCGCTCGACGGGCCGGACGGTCTACGTGCTGGACGAGCCGACCACGGGTCTGCACTTCGAGGACATCTCGAAGCTGATCAAGGTCCTGTCCGGGCTGGTCGACAAGGGCAACTCGGTGATCGTCATCGAGCACAACCTGGACGTCATCAAGACCGCCGACTGGGTCATCGACATGGGCCCCGAGGGCGGGTACGGCGGCGGCGTGGTGGTGGCCGAGGGCACACCCGAGCAGGTGGCCTCGGTGGGCGCCAGCCACACGGGCAAGTTCCTGCGGGACATCCTGGGCGCGGACCGGGTCTCCGACGCGGGCGCGTCCCCGGTGCGGGCCGCGGCGAAGAAGGCCCCCGCCAAGAAGGCCGCCGCGGCGAAGAAGGCGGCCCCGGCCAAGAAGACGGCGGCCAAGAAGACGACGACACGGGCCCGCAAGGCCTAGGGGTGCTCGCCGGGTGATGCCGGTCGTGCCGGGCTCGCGGGCCCTGGCCTGACCGAGATCACTCCCGGCCGCTGCGCACGGCCCAGGAGGGTCCGGCCGTCGTGCCGGGCCCTTCCTGCCGTCCGCGGCCACGTCGGGACGCCCCACCGCGTGGCGGGCCGGCGCCGGGTCCGTCGGGCTCGCCGGGAATGCGTCCGTGACGGCGACGCGGGGGACCCTCGCCGTCCGGCGGCAGGCCGGTCGAGGTACGCCCCGGCCGCGGCCCGAGCGTGGGCGCCGCTAAACGCCGAGTTCTGCCGCGTACGGGGGTTCCGCTCCTGGGCGGGTGCAGGTCAGGGCCGCCGCGTGGGCGGCGTAGGCCAGGACGTCCGGCCAGTCCACCGGTCCGCCCGGAGCCGCTGCCAGGCGGTGCAGCAGGGCCGCGTTGACCGTGTCGCCCGCCCCGATGGTGTCCGCCACCGCGACCGGGCGGGCCGCGGCCGAGTGTTCGGCGCCCTCCCGGGTCCAGACCGTCAGGCCCGCGGCTCCCCGGGTCAGCACCACCGCCGAGGGCCCGGCGGCCAGCCAGTCGCCGACCCGGCCGCCCAGCCAGGCCGCGTCCTCCTCCGACAGCTTGAGGACGCCCGTGTGCGGCAGCAGCCGCTCCGTGAGGCGGGCGCGATGGCCCGCCGGGTCCGCGATGAGCGCCGGCCGGATGTTGGGGTCCAGCAGGGTCAGCAGCCCGCGCCGCGACTCCCGGCGCAGCAGGGCCTCGTACGCGCTCGCGCCGGGCTCCAGAACCAGCGAGCAGGTGCCGAGCGCGAGGGCCCGTGCCCCCTCGGGGAGGGCCGGCGGCAGGGTGAACAGCCGGTCCGCGGTGCCTTCGACGTAGAACCCGTACGAGGCCGAGCCGTCCGGGGCCAGGGAGGGCACGGCGAGGGTGGTCGGCTCAGGCCCGCGCTGGACCAGCGACACGTCCACCCCCGCCGCCCGCAGTCCGGCCAGCAGGCCCTCGCCGAAGCCGTCCGTCGAGACCCGGGAGCAGAACGCGACCTCGGCGCCGAGCCGTCCGAGCGCACGCGCCGTGTTGTACGGTCCGCCGCCCGGCCGGGGCAGCAGCGCACCCGGCGGTCCGGCCGCGGGCACCAGGTCGATGAGGGCTTCTCCGCCGACGACGATCACGCGGAGGAAGGTACTCCATGGGGCGGCGGTATCGTCGGGTGGGCCGTGCCGCGGCCGGGCACCGGACGGTGTCCCCCGCCCGCGCCACCGCCGTCGCCCCGCCACGCCCGAAGCACCCTGGAGAACCACATGTCCGCGCCGCAGTCCGCCGCCCGCCGTACCGTCCTCAAGGGTGCAGCCGCGCTCGCGGGGGCCGCCGGCGCCGGGGCGGCGCTCACGGCCTGCTCCACGCAGACCAACAGCGGCGGCAACACCCCCGCGACCCCCACCGCGCCCGTGGAGCTGGGCGCGGCGGCCGACGTCCCCGTCGGCGGAGCCAAGCTCTACCGGGAGCGGAAGCTGATCGTCAGCTGCCCGGCGGAAGGCCAGTACAAGGCGTTCAGCGCCCAGTGCACGCACGCCGGCTGCGTCCTCGACAAGATCGTCGAGGGGGAGGGGAACTGCCCCTGTCACGGCAGCCGTTTCGACGTGGCGACGGGCAAGGTCCTCAGCGGCCCGGCCGACCGGCCGCTGCCGGAGGTGCCGGTCCGCGCGGAGAACGGCAAGCTCGTCGCGGGCTGACCCGTGCCGGGCACCGGCGGGCCGCCGCTCACCGAGCCGGTCACCGGCAGCACGCCGCTGCCCGCGCCGGCAGCGGCGGGCCGCCCCGCCTCAGTCCCAGTCCCAGGCGATCCCGAGGATGCCGCGGCGCACCGCCTGCTCGACCAGGTGCACCGCCCGGTGCCGGCCGTTCGGCGTCAGGTCCGCCAGGCCGGTGCGCGGGGCGTCCGGCCCGGTCCGGGCGAAGCGCCGGCAGCGCACCGGGAGGGCCGCCTCGTCGAAGCGGACCTGGAGCACGTACTGGCCGCCCGCGTAGCTGAAACCGCGCACGTACTCGTCGCTGCGGGGACCCGTGCCGTCCTCGATGCCGTAGCCGAAGAGGTAGGTGTCCCCGCGCCGCAGCCCGGCGTCGAAGAGCAGCTCGGCGACGACCACCCCGGCCTCCGGATGGCACCGCACCCGGCCCGTGCGGCAGTTCTCGTACGCCGTCACGCGCACCCGGGACACGTCGCAGCCCGGGTCGCCGTGGTGCACGGCGAGGTAGCGGTCGACCCCGTCCCGGTGCGCCCGGACGATCTGCTGCGACTCGCGGACCCGCAGCTCACCCGCCGGGCCGATGCGGACCCGCTCGTGGTGGCCGAGCGAGTGCAGCCCGCCGTCCGGCGGGAGGTCCATCCCGTCGAGCAGCCGCTCCACCGTCCCGCCCCCGCTGAACAGGGCCCGGTACGAGCGGCCCGGCGGCCGTGCGGGGCCGGCTCCGGGCCCCGGGGCGGCCAGCAGCCTGACCAGGGCGCCGTCGGGCAGCTCCAGGATCCGCTCCAGGGCGGTGACGGCCCGCAGTGATTCCGGGTGACGCGGCCTGCGGGCGCCCTGCTGCCAGTAACTGAGGCTGGTCACACCGACCTTGATGCCCTGAGCCGCGAGCCGGTGCTGCACGCGCTGCAGCGGCAGCCCGCGGGCGGCGAGGGCGGCGCGCAGGGCGAGGTGGAAGGGGCCGCCGCGCAGCAGCCGGTTCAGTTCCGCCATGTTCGCCGGATCCGTGGAAGGCCGCATGGCGACTCCTCTGTGAACGTTCACACGCGCCGAGGTGGGGGTCACGGCGGCAGCTCCGGGGGACCAGGTGGAACGACAGCAACCGTTCACACCGCAGTCCCACCGTTCACACTGCAACGTCACCGCGTATTGAAGCGCGTTGACCTGATCGCGACAACTGCCGGATGCTCCTCCACAGCGTCCGGACGCGCTCCTCCACCCCCACTCCCCACCTCGGGAGGAACGCGATGCGCACCAGAAACCGGCGGCTTTCCCCGGCCGCCCTCCTCACCACCGCTCTCACCACCCTGCTCCTCGCCCTGCCCGCCGGCACCGCCACCGCCGTCGATGCCGACGCCGCACCCGCCCTCGCCCTGGCGCAGAAGCGCCTGAACATCACCATGCAGGCACAGCAGAAGACGAACTGGTGCTGGGCCGCGGGCGGCAACACCATCGCCACCTGGTTCGGCCGCACCTACAGCCAGAACCAGTTCTGCAACGCCGCCTTCAACCGCCAGCAGGGCACCGACTGCCCCAACAACCAGGCCACCCTCGGCAACGTCCAGACCGGGCTGCGCTGGGCGGGCATTAACCCCGGCTCCTACGTCACCGGCTGGCTGCAGTACTCCACCGTCCAGACCGAGATCAACGCGAACCGGCCGATCGAGACCCGCATCCAGTGGTCCAACGGCGGCGGCCACATGCACGTCGTCTACGGCTACGACACCGCGAGCAACTGGGTCTACTGGGGCGACCCCTGGCCCTCCAGCGATCGCTACAACTGGGCCTCCCACGCCTGGTACGTCAACAACAACACCTTCTCCTGGACCCACTCCCTCTACCGGATCGGGGCGTGACCGCCATGACCCTGCGCGCTTCGGCCGCCGCGGCCGTCCTCGCCGCAACCGCCCTCCTCGGGCTCGCCCCGCAGGCCGCCTCGGCCCCCGTGCCGCAGCCGCAGGAGGCCACCGCCGAGAACAGGGCCGCCGCCGCGCAGGCGGCCGCCGCCCCCGGCACCCTGGCCACGCTCTCCCGCTTCTTCGCCCGGGAGGGCAGGGTCTCGCTCACCGCCGCGCAGCCCCGCATCGAGGGCGAGGCGATACCGGTCAACCACCTCTCGCCGGACTTCGTCGCGGGCCGGGCGGACGCCTCCGTCGCCCGCCTGGAGTTCCTCGCCAGCCAGGCGGTCTCCTCCGACGGGCAGCGGGCCGCCCTGTGGACCGCCCGTACGGAGACCGGCTGGCAGGTCGTGAACATCGCCACCGGTGACGACGAATTCCGCTATGCACGGCTGGGCGCGGCGAAACTGCCCGGCGGGACCGTGTTCCGGGAACCGCAGATCGACGCCTGGTACGTGGCCGGGGGCGGCCGGGTGCTGCCGCTGGACGACGACGCCGTGCGGGCCGTGGGCGCCGGGGGCACGACGCTGGCCGCCTACCGGGTGCGGGTCGCCGGGGCCTACGGGGACAAGCTCCCCGGGTCCCCCTACGCCGAGCGCGGCGCGGCGGGCGGCTTCGCCGAGGGCTCCGCGGCGGCCGCGCCTGCTGCCGCCGGGGCTGCGGACGTGCCGTGGGCTGCGGGGGCCGGCGCACTGGCGCTCGGGGCGCTGGCTGCGGCTGCCGTCCGGCGCACCCGCCGGGTGGGCGCGCGGGCCTGAGCGGCCCCCCGCAGGGCCCCGCCCCGGCCTCGGGGCCGGGCCCTGCGGGCAAGCTCTCCCCGCCCCGCCCTTTCACCGTTTCCCGGGGCCCCGCCCCGGACGCCACACCTCACAGTGCCCCGGCTACCGCTGGGAGGTACCCCCTGGCGGCGCCGGTTCGCCGGGCGGAGCGCGCGGATCCGCGCGCAGCGCGCCGTACCGTCGGGATCTGCAGGCCGGCCCGGAGGGCTACGGTCCGTTGTCGGTGCGCGCCAGTAGGGTGGTTGGCATGGCCGACCCTTCCAGCTACCGCCCCCCGCCGGGGCAGATCCCCGATTCCCCCGGGGTCTACAGATTCCGCGACGAGCACCGCCGGGTGATCTACGTCGGGAAGGCCAAGAGCCTGCGCCAGCGCCTGGCCAACTACTTCCAGGACGTCGCGGGCCTGCACCCCCGTACCGCCACCATGGTGACCACGGCCGCTTCCGTGGAGTGGACCGTGGTCTCCACCGAGGTCGAGGCGCTCCAGCTGGAGTACTCCTGGATCAAGGAGTACGACCCCCGGTTCAACGTCAAGTACCGGGACGACAAGAGCTACCCCTCCCTCGCCGTCACGCTGAACGAGGAGTACCCGCGGGTCCAGGTCATGCGGGGCCCCAAGAAGAAGGGCGTGCGCTACTTCGGTCCGTACGCCCACGCCTGGGCGATCCGCGAGACCGTCGACCTGATGCTGCGGGTGTTCCCGGTACGGACGTGCTCCGCCGGAGTGTTCAAGCGCTCCGCCCAGATCGGCCGGCCCTGCCTCCTCGGCTACATCGGCAAGTGCTCCGCGCCCTGCGTCGGCCGGGTCACCCCCGGGGAGCACCGCGAACTGGCCGAGGACTTCTGCGACTTCATGGCCGGCCGCACCGGCGCCTACCTCTCCCGGCTGGAGAAGGAGATGCACATCGCGGCCGAGGACATGGAGTACGAGAAGGCCGCGCGGCTGCGCGACGACATCGGGGCGCTGCGCCGCGCCATGGAGAAGAACGCCGTGGTGCTCGCCGACGCCACCGACGCCGACCTGATCGCCGTAGCCGAGGACGAGCTCGAAGCCGCCGTGCAGATCTTCCACGTGCGCGGCGGGCGCGTCCGCGGCCAGCGCGGCTGGGTCACCGACAAGGTCGAGGCCGTCGACACGGCCGGGCTCGTCGAGCACGCCCTCCAGCAGCTCTACGGCGAGGAGCAGGGCGAGGCCGTCCCCAAGGAGGTCCTGGTCCCCGCACTCCCCGAGGACACGCCCGCGCTGGCCCAGTGGCTCGCCGGGCGCCGGGGGTCCCAGGTCAGCCTGCGGATACCGCAGCGCGGCGACAAGAAGGCCCTCATGGAGACCGTCCACCGCAACGCGCAGCAGTCCCTCGCCCTGCACAAGACCAAGCGCGCCGGTGACCTCACCACCCGCTCCCGGGCCCTGGAGGAGATCGCCGAGGCCCTGGAGCTGGACGGCGCACCGCTGCGCATCGAGTGCTTCGACATCTCCCACCTCCAGGGGGACGACGTCGTCGCGTCCATGGTCGTCTTCGAGGACGGCCTGGCCCGCAAGAGCGAGTACCGGCGCTTCCAGATCAAGTCCTTCGAGGGGCAGGACGACGTCCGGTCCATGCACGAGGTGGTCTCCCGGCGCTTCCGCCGCTACCTCCTGGAGAAGTCGAAGACGGGGGAGTGGGACCCCCAGGACGGCGAGGACGGGCCGCCCGAGGACGACGGGAAGCCCAAGCGCTTCGCCTACCCGCCCCAGCTCGTCGTCGTCGACGGCGGGCAGCCGCAGGTGGCCGCCGCCAGGCGGGCCCTGGACGAGCTCGGCATCGACGACGTCGCCGTCTGCGGCCTGGCCAAGCGGCTGGAGGAGGTCTGGCTGCCCGGCGAGGACGACCCCGTCGTCCTGCCCCGCACCAGTGAGGGCCTCTACCTGCTCCAGCGGGTACGTGACGAAGCCCACCGCTTCGCCATCCAGTACCAGCGCAGCAAGCGCGGAAAACGCCTGAAGTCGGGTCCGCTGGACGAGGTGCCGGGCCTCGGCGAGAGCCGCAAACAGGCCCTGGTGAAGCACTTCGGTTCGGTGAAGAAGCTGAGACAGGCGACAATCGACCAGATCTGCGAGGTCCCGGGCATAGGACGGAAGACGGCCGAGACCGTCGCCGCCGCCCTCGCCCGGGCGGTCCCCGCCGGTCCTGCCGTCAACACGGCCACAGGAGAGATCATTGAGGATGAGGATCCCGCGCCGGCGGGAGCATCGTCCGAACGGGGGACCGAGCAATGACCGAGCACGAGACCACGCACGACCGAGACGGAGCACAGGTGAGTACGGGCACGACAGTGGAGCCCGGCGAGACCGCCGAGGCGGCCATCCCCGAGCTGGTGATCATCTCCGGCATGTCCGGGGCCGGCCGCAGCACGGCGGCCAAGTGTCTGGAGGACCTCGGCTGGTTCGTCGTCGACAACCTCCCGCCGGCGCTGATCCCCACCATGGTGGAGCTCGGTGCCCGCTCCCAGGGCAACGTGGCCCGCATCGCGGTCGTCGTCGACGTCCGCGGCCGCCAGTTCTTCGACGCGCTGCGCGAGTCCCTCGCCGACCTCGACAGCAAGGGCGTCACCCGCCGCATCGTCTTCCTGGAGTCCTCCGACGACGCGCTGGTCCGTCGCTTCGAGTCGGTCCGCCGCCCGCACCCCCTCCAGGGTGACGGGCGCATCACCGACGGCATCGCCGCCGAGCGCGACCTCCTGCGCGAGCTGCGCGGCGACGCCGACCTGGTGATCGACACCTCCAGCCTCAACGTGCACGAGCTGCGCGCCAAGATGGACGCCCAGTTCGCCGGGGACGAGGAGCCCGAGCTGCGGGCCACCGTCATGTCCTTCGGCTTCAAGTACGGCCTCCCCGTCGACGCCGACCTCGTCGTCGACTGCCGCTTCATCCCGAACCCGCACTGGGTCCCGGAGCTGCGCCCCTTCACCGGGCTCAACGAGGAGGTGTCGGGGTACGTCTTCAGCCAGCCCGGCGCCAAGGAGTTCCTCGACCGTTACACCGAGCTGCTCCAGCTCATCGCCACCGGCTACCGCCGCGAGGGCAAGCGGTACGTGACCATCGCGGTCGGGTGCACGGGCGGCAAGCACCGCAGCGTGGCCATGTCCGAGAAGCTCGCCGCCCGCCTCGCCTCCGAGGGAGTCGAGACCGTCGTCGTACACCGGGACATGGGGCGCGAGTGACCGCACGGACCCCGCGGCTGAGCCGCCTGCGCCGCCTCACCCCGGGACGGGGAGAGGAAGGCGCGGGCCGCTCCGGCCGCCGGAGGGGCGCCACGCCCAAGGTGGTCGCGCTCGGCGGCGGCCAGGGCCTGTCGGCCTCCCTCGCCGCCCTGCGCCGGATCACCGGTGACCTCACCGCCGTGGTCACCGTCGCCGACGACGGCGGCTCCAGCGGACGGCTCCGGGAGGAGCTCGACGTGCTGCCGCCCGGCGACCTGCGCAAGGCGCTGGCAGCGCTGTGCGGTGACGACGACTGGGGCCAGACCTGGGCACGGGTCATCCAGCACCGCTTCCAGTCCGAGGGCGACCTGCACGGGCACGCCGTCGGCAACCTGCTGATCGTCGCCCTCTGGGAACAGCTCGGCGACCCCGTCCAGGCCCTCGACCTGGTGGGCCGACTGCTGGGCGCCCACGGCCGGGTGCTGCCCATGTCCGCGGTGCCCCTGGAGCTCCAGGCCCTGGTCAGGGGTCACGACCCGGCCCGCCCCGAGGACGTCGACACCGTCCGCGGGCAGGCCACGGTGGCGCTGACCCCCGGCGAGGTGCTGTCCGTGCAGGTCGTGCCGAGCGCCCCGCCGGCCGTGCCGGAGGCCGTCGCGGCCGTCCTGGACGCCGACTGGGTGGTACTGGGCCCCGGATCGTGGTTCTCGTCCGTGATCCCGCACCTGCTGGTGCCGGAACTGCTGGACGCGCTGATGGAGACGAAGGCCCGGCGGGTCCTCTCGCTGAACCTCGCGCCGCAGCCCGGCGAAACAGAGGGCTTCTCTCCGCAGCGTCATTTGGAGGTTTTGGCCCGACACGCCCCTAAACTCGCCCTGGACGTGGTGCTGGCCGACGAGGCCGCCGTGCCCGACCGCGAGTCCCTCGCCGATGCCGCCAAACGGTTCGGTGCCGCGGTCGAACTGGCCCCCGTGGCCAGGCAGGACGGCTCACCGAAGCACGACCCGGAGCTGCTGGCCGCCGCGTACGACCGTATTTTTCGGATGCATGGAAGGATCGGCCCATGGCGATGACGCCTGCGGTGAAGGACGAGATCTCCCGCCTGCCCGTCACCCGGACCTGCTGCAGGAAGGCGGAGGTCTCGGCGATCCTTCGGTTCGCGGGCGGGCTGCACCTGGTGAGCGGCCGCATCGTCATCGAGGCGGAGCTGGACACCGGGATCGCCGCCAGACGTCTGCGCAAGGACATCCTGGAGATCTTCGGCCACTCCTCGGACCTCGTCGTGATGGCGCCCGGCGGACTGCGCCGCGGCAGCCGCTACGTGGTCCGCGTCGTGGCCGGCGGTGACCAGCTGGCGCGCCAGACGGGCCTCGTGGACGGCCGCGGACGCCCCATCCGGGGCCTTCCCCCGCAGGTGGTCTCCGGGGCCACCTGTGACGCGGAGGCGGCGTGGCGCGGCGCCTTCCTGGCCCACGGCTCGCTCACGGAGCCGGGCCGGTCCTCCTCCCTGGAGGTCACCTGCCCCGGCCCGGAGGCCGCCCTGGCCCTGGTGGGCGCCGCCCGCAGGCTCTCGATCGCCGCGAAGGCGCGCGAGGTGCGCGGCGTGGACCGGGTCGTGGTCCGCGACGGCGACGCCATCGGCGCCCTGCTGACCCGGCTCGGCGCGCACGAGTCGGTGCTGGCCTGGGAGGAGCGGCGGATGCGGCGCGAGGTACGCGCCACCGCCAACCGCCTCGCCAACTTCGACGACGCCAACCTGCGCCGCTCGGCGCGGGCCGCCGTGGCCGCCGGAGCCCGAGTGCAGCGCGCGCTGGAGATCCTCGGCGAGGAGGTTCCCGAGCACCTCGCCGCGGCCGGCCGGCTGCGCATGGAGCACAAGCAGGCTTCCCTGGAGGAGCTGGGCGCGCTCGCCGATCCGCCGCTGACCAAGGACGCCGTCGCCGGCCGGATCCGGCGCCTGCTCGCGATGGCCGACAAGCGGGCCCAGGACCTCGGCATCCCGGGCACCGAGTCGAACCTCGACCTCAGCGAGGAGATGGCCGACAACATGGCCGGATAGGCCGGAGCCCGCTCCTCGGCTACGTCAGAAGGGGCCCGCGCGATCACTCGTGCGGGCCCCTTTGCGGCATGCCCCATTGACATGAGCATGGGCCGGTCTTGAGTCTGGCGTCCGAACCTTTCGTGGCAGACGACGCCCAGGGGGGCACATGAGTCACCGCGCGAGAGTCATCCTCGCCGCAAGCGCACTCGTCTTCGGAACCACGCTCGCCGCACTGCCCGCGGCGGCCCAGGCCCAGCCCGGCACCGCCGCCGCATCCGGCGCCGATGAGGTACGGGTCTACGACGCCGACATCACCCGGGAACAGGTGCCGCTCGTCCTCGCGGCCGGCCAGGACGCCCACGAGCTCACCGAGCGCGCCCCGGAGACCGGGACCGCCCGGGTCGAGCTCTTCCTCACCGCAGCCCAGGCCGGCGACCTCGCAGCCCAGGGCGTCGAACTCGCCGAGCGCAAGGTCACGGCCCAGGGCCTGGCCCGCGCCGAGGCGGCCGGCGACGGCGTGTTCCGCCCGTACAGCGGCAAGGGCGGCCTCCAGGAGGAGATCCTGCGCACGGCCCGGGAGCACCCGGCGCTCACCAAGGTCGTCTCCATCGGCAAGACCGTCCAGGGCAAGGACATCCTCGCCCTCAAGGTCAGCAAGGACGCCAAGAAGACCAGGGACGGCGCCAAGCCCTCCGTGCTGTACATGTCCAACCAGCACGCCCGCGAGTGGATCACCCCCGAGATGACCCGGCGGCTGATGCACCACACGCTCGACAACTACGGCAAGGACCGGCGGATCACCGGCCTGGTGGACTCCAGCGAGCTGTGGTTCCTGCTCAGCGCCAACCCCGACGGCTACGACCACACGCACGCCGCCGACGGCCAGCGGCTGTGGCGCAAGAACCTGCGCGACAACAACGGCGACGGGAGGATCACCGCCGGCGACGGCGTCGACCTCAACCGCAACTTCGCCTACAAGTGGGGCTACGACAACGAGGGCTCCTCGCCGAACCAGGCCAGTGAGACCTACCGCGGCCCCCGGGCCTCCTCCGAGCCCGAGACCGTCGCCCTCGACGCCTTCGAGAAGCGCATCGGCTTCGAGTACGCCATCAACTACCACTCAGCCGCCGAGCTGATCCTCTACGGCGTGGGCTGGCAGGTGGCCACCCCCACGCCCGACGACGTGGCCTACAAGGCCCTCGCCGGCACCCCCGAGAACCCGGCCGTGCCCGGCTACTACCCCCAGGTGTCCTCCGAGCTGTACACCACCAACGGCGAGGCCGACGGTCACGGCGCCAACGTCAACGGCATCATGATGTTCACGCCGGAGATGACCACCTGCCAGACCGCCGCGGCGAGCGACCCGGACGACCGGTGGAAGCCCGAGGACTGCGCCTCCGGCTTCAACTTCCCGGACGACGAGAAGCTCATCCAGGCGGAGTTCGCCAAGAACGTCCCCTTCGCCCTCGCGGTCGGCGAGAGCGCCGCCCGCCCGGACCGCCCGGCGTCCCCGGTCGGCCTGACCGCGGCCGACTTCACCCTCGACCCCTTCACCACCTCCTACGCGGCCCGCGGACAGGACCAGGAGGTCGCCGTCACGGCCCGCAAGGCGCTGAAGGACAAGGAGCTCAACTACCGCATCAACGGCGGCCGCACGCACGACGAGGACCTCGAGGCCTGGAAGGGCGGCGACGTCTACGGCGGCGAGGACAACAACTGGTTCGACGAGTACCGGGCCGAGGTCGAGGGCGCGAAACCGGGCGACGAGGTCGAGGTCTGGTTCACCGGCCGCGACCGCTCCGGCCGGCAGGTCTCCAGCGAGCACTTCACGTACACGGTGGCCGAGCGGCCGCGCGCGGACGTCCTGGTGATCGCCGAGGAGGGGGCCGCCGCCCAGCACGCACAGACGTACGTCGACGCGCTGCGCGCCAACGGCCGGTCCGCCGCGGTCTGGGACGTCGCCGTCCGGGGCGTCCCGCACCACCTCGGAGTCCTCTCCCACTTCGGCACGGCCGTCCACTACACGGGAGGCAAGTCGCCCGGCGGGGAAACGCAGTTGGCGGTCCGCGACTTCCTGAACGAGGGCGGCAGGCTGATCGAGGCCGGAGAGCTGGCGGGCGGCAACGCCCAGGTCGGCCGCGCCGTGACCAACGACTTCAGCCAGTACTGGCTCGGCGCCTACGGCCGCAGCAGCGCCCCCGGGGCCACCGGCTTCGCCGGCACCGGCGCGCTGCAGGGGGCGCAGGGCGGCCTCGGTGACGCCGCGGGCAACCCGCTCAACGCCCCCGGCTCCTACACCGTGACCTCCGAGACCCTGGCGCCCGCGCAGTTCCCGCAGTTCAAGAGCGCGCAGGCGGGCCGGTACACCGGCGTCACGAACCCGTACGCCCCCTACGCCGGCACCGGGATGGCCTCGGCCCTCCACGCCGACAGCGACTGGAAGCGGCTCGTCCGCACCATCGACCTCACCGGCGTGACCGCCGCCGACCGGCCGAAGCTGAAGCTCGCCCTCAACTGGAACACCGAGGAGGGCTACGACCACGCCGCGCTGGAGGCCCGCACGGCCGGCGGCGACGACTGGACCATGCTGCCGGAGGCGGGCGGTCTGAGCAGCCCGGCCGTTCCGGAGGAGTGCGCGGCCGGGTTCTTCATCAACGGCCACCCGTTCCTGCGCCGCTACCTCACCCTGGACGCCGCCGGCTGCAGCCCGCACGGCACCAGCGGCCAGTGGAACACCTTCACCGGGTCCTCCGGCGGCTGGAAGCAGGTCTCCTTCGACCTGAGTGCCTACGCGGGCAGGTCCGTCGAGCTCTCCCTCTCCTCCATCACCGACCCCGGCTCGGGCGGACGCGGCGTCTTCGCGGACGAGGTGCGCCTGTCGACCGCCGGCGGGGAGCAGGCGGTCGAGGGGTTCGAGACCTCCCTCGGCGCCTGGACCGCCCAGGGCGCGCCCGCCGGAAGTCCCGACGTCCCGGGCGACTGGTCCCGGACAGAAGAGCTCTTCCGCTCCTATGCCTCGGTGACCACGCGTGACACCGTACTTCTGGGCTTCGGCCTGGAACACCTGCCCGCGGCGGCGGACCGCGCCCTACTCGTCGGTAAGGCGCTCCGCTCGCTCAACCGCTGATCAGCGCCACGCTCGTTGCTCACCCACAGTGACCGGGACCCAGGTCCCCGGGGCCCGCGCCGGTGCGTCCGGAGCGGGCCTCTGCAAGGACGGCCCCCGCGAAGTGGGGGGAGTGTCAGGCCTCGACCGATGTCACCCAAAAGCTCACGGAGAGGTAGGGTCGTAAGCGGTCGGGGACATCCCATTTCAGCTCGCCGGCGCTCTCACCGGCGCACCAACGAGGAGATCGGTTCGTGACGATCCGCGTAGGCATCAACGGTTTTGGCCGCATTGGCCGCAACTATTTCCGGGCCCTCCTGGAGCAGGGAGCGGACATCGAGATCGTCGGTGTCAACGACCTGACTGACAACGCCACCCTGGTGCACCTTCTCAAGTACGACACCATCCTCGGCCGCCTCAAGGCCGAGGTGTCCCACACCGACGACACCATCACCGTCGGCGGCAACACCTTCAAGACCTTCGCCGAGCGCGACCCCGCGAACCTCCCCTGGGGCGAACTGGGCGCCGACATCGTCATCGAGTCGACCGGCATCTTCACGAAGAAGGCCGACGCCGCCAAGCACCTCGCGGCCGGCGCGAAGAAGGTCCTCATCTCGGCCCCGGCCAAGGACGAGGACATCACGATCGTGATGGGCGTCAACCAGGACAAGTACGACGCGGCCAACCACCACGTCATCTCCAACGCGTCCTGCACCACGAACTGCGTGGCGCCGATGGCCAAGGTCCTCGACGAGAACTTCGGCATCGTCAAGGGCATGATGACGACGGTCCACGCGTACACGAACGACCAGCGCATCCTGGACTTCCCGCACTCGGACCTGCGCCGCGCCCGCGCCGCCGCCGAGAACATCATCCCGACCTCCACCGGTGCCGCCAAGGCCACCGCGCTGGTCCTGCCGCAGCTCAAGGGCAAGCTGGACGGCATCGCGATGCGCGTCCCGGTCCCCACCGGCTCGGTGACGGACCTCGTGCTGGAGCTCGACCGCGAGGTCACCAAGGACGAGATCAACGCCGCCTTCCAGAAGGCCTCCGAGGGCCAGCTGAAGGGCATCCTCGACTACACCGAGGACGCGATCGTCTCCTCCGACATCGTGAACTGGCCGGCTTCCTGCACCTTCGACTCCTCCCTGACCATGGTCCTGGGCAAGCAGGTCAAGGTCGTCGGCTGGTACGACAACGAGTGGGGCTACTCCAACCGCCTCGTGGACCTGACGGTCTTCGTCGGCGGCCAGCTCTGAGTTCCAGGGCTGACACCACGATGTGAAGCACAGGGTCCGGGCCGCGCGACGATGCGCAGCTCGGACCCTGTAGCTTGCCAGTCGTTCTTCGCCCCCGACACGGGCGCCCAAAGGAGTCAGAAACACATGAAGACGATCGACGAACTGCTCGCCGAAGGCGTCAAGGGCAAGCGGGTCTTCGTCCGCGCGGACCTGAACGTTCCGCTCGCCGAGGGCACCATCACCGACGACGGCCGCATCCGCGCCGTCCAGCCCACGATCGCGAAGCTCGCGGAAGCCGGCGCCCGCGTCGTCGTGGCCTCGCACCTCGGCCGCCCCAAGGGCGCTCCGGAGCCGGCCTTCTCGCTCGCGCCGGCGGCCGCGCGCCTCGGTGAACTGCTGGGTGCGGACGTCGCGTTCGCCACCGACACCGTCGGCTCCTCCGCCAAGGAGACCGTCGCGGCCCTCACCGACGGCCAGGTCGCCGTGATCGAGAACCTCCGCTTCAACGCCGGCGAGACCTCGAAGGACGACGCCGAGCGCGGCGCCTTCGCGGACCAGCTGGCGGAGCTCGCCGACGTCTACGTCGGCGACGGCTTCGGCGCCGTCCACCGCAAGCACGCCTCGGTCTTCGACCTGCCCGCGCGGCTCCCGCACGCGGTCGGCCAGCTCATCGCCACCGAGGTCGGCGTCCTGAAGAAGCTGACGGACGAGGTCAAGCGCCCCTACGTCGTGGTCCTGGGCGGCGCCAAGGTCTCCGACAAGCTCGCCGTCATCGACGAGCTCCTCGGCAAGGCCGACCGTCTGCTGATCGGCGGCGGCATGGCCTACACCTTCCTCTACGCCAAGGGATACGAGGTCGGCATCTCCCTGCTCCAGAAGGACCAGGTCGACAAGGTCAAGGAGTACATGCGGCGTGCCGAGGAGACCGGCGTCGAGCTGGTCCTCCCCGTCGACGTCCTGGCCTCGACCGACTTCCCGGACCTGAAGACCAAGGCCCCGGCCGTCTTCGGGACCGTCGACGCGGACAAGATCCCCGCCGACAAGGAGGGTCTGGACATCGGTCCGAAGACCCGCGAGCTGTACGCCTCGAAGATCGCCGACGCGGCGACCGTCTTCTGGAACGGTCCCGTGGGCGTCTTCGAGCACCCCGACTACGCCGGCGGCACCCGCGCGATCGCGCAGGCCCTCGTCGACTCCAGCGCCTTCACCGTCGTCGGCGGTGGCGACTCGGCTGCGGCCGTGCGCACGCTGGGCTTCGACGAGAACGCTTTCGGCCACATTTCCACCGGTGGTGGCGCCTCCCTCGAGTACCTCGAGGGCAAGACGCTCCCCGGCCTCGCCGCCCTGGAGGGCTGACCCGCATGACCACCCGCACCCCGCTCATGGCGGGCAACTGGAAGATGAACCTCAACCACCTCGAGGCCATCGCCCACGTCCAGAAGCTCGCCTTCGCGCTCGCCGACAAGGACTACGACGCCGTCGAGGTCGCGGTCCTGCCGCCCTTCGTCGACCTGCGCTCCGTCCAGACCCTGGTCGACGGCGACAAGCTGAAGATCAAGTACGGCGCCCAGGACATCTCCGCGCACGACTCCGGCGCCTACACCGGCGAGATCTCCGGGCCGATGCTGTCGAAGCTGAAGTGCACGTACGTGGCCGTCGGCCACAGCGAGCGCCGCCAGTACCACGGCGAGACCGACGAGATCTGCAACGCCAAGGTCAAGGCCGCCTTCAAGCACGGGATCACCCCGATCCTGTGCGTCGGCGAGGGTCTGGACATCCGCAAGGCCGGCCAGCAGGTCCCGTACACGCTCGCCCAGCTCGACGGCGGGCTCAAGGACGTCCCGGCCGAGCAGGTCGAGTCCATCGTGATCGCCTACGAGCCCGTCTGGGCCATCGGGACCGGCGAGGTCGCCACCCCCGAGGACGCCCAGGAGGTCTGCGGGGCGATCCGCGGCCGCCTGGCCGAGCTGTACTCGCAGGAGCTGGCCGACAAGGTCCGCATCCAGTACGGCGGCTCCGTGAAGTCCGGGAACATCGCGGCGATCATGGCCCAGCCCGACGTCGACGGCGCCCTGATCGGCGGCGCGGCGCTCGACGCGGACGAGTTCGTCAAGATCGTCCGCTTCCGCGACCAGTGAGTATGCGGTAGGGCCGATCCGTCGTACCCTTGCGGGGGCCAGGGGCTGAACCACCAGCCACTGGCCCCCGCGCACATCCCGCAAGCCGGAAAGCCTGAAAAGCCAGAAAGTAGGAATCAGCCGTGATTATGGGGTTCTCGATCGCCCTGATCGTCTTCAGCGCCCTGCTGATGCTGCTCGTGCTGATGCACAAGGGCAAGGGCGGCGGCCTCTCCGACATGTTCGGCGGCGGCATGCAGTCGTCGGTCGGCGGTTCCTCCGTCGCGGAGCGGAACCTGGACCGCATCACCGTCGTGGTGGGTCTGCTCTGGTTCGCGTGCATCGTCGCGCTCGGCCTGGTGATGAAGTCGGGCAGCTGACCGTTCTCGCCATTCCGGCAGTCCGGTCGGCACCGCCCGGCCTATCATGAGGCTGGCGTTCACGACGTGGAATCAGTAACTCCGCTCACTGGACGTGCGTTGGGCCTTACGTAGACTTGGGCGCTCCGCGGCGGAATTTCCACTCACACTCCGCGGCACCTTCACGCAGGGAGTTACGACCGTGGCAAGTGGCAACGCGATCCGTGGTAGCCGGGTCGGAGCGGGGCCGATGGGTGAGGCAGAGCGTGGCGAGTCCGCGCCCCGCCTGCGCATCTCCTTCTGGTGCTCGAACGGGCACGAGACGCAGCCGAGCTTCGCCAGCGACGCGCAGGTGCCGGACACCTGGGACTGTCCGCGCTGCGGGTTCCCGGCCGGCCAGGACCGGGACAACCCGCCCGCACCGCCGCGCACCGAGCCGTACAAGACGCACCTGGCGTACGTGCGTGAACGGCGCTCGGACGCCGACGGCGAGGCGATCCTCGCCGAGGCCCTCGCCAAGCTGCGCGGCGAGATCTGACACCGCCCGGGCGACGGGGACGTGAGGCCCGGCCCCGCAGGAACCTCTCCTGCGGGGCCGGGCCTCTTTGTGTGCGTTGCGCCGCTTGTGATCCCTTAAGTTGGTGAACGGCGGGGCACGACAGGACGGAAGAAACGGGTTGATGTCCGAGATGAACGCAGAGAGCAGGACGAAGCTCAACCGGACGCCGCAGTGGCTGGCACTCGGCAAGCACCGGGAGGAGTTCGGGCACACGCACCTGCGGCAGCTGTTCGAGGAGAACCCCGGCCGCGGCGCCGGCTACACCCTGCAGGTCGGGGACCTGCACATCGACTACTCCAAGCACCTCGTCACCGACGAGACGCTGGAGCTGCTGCGCGAACTGGCCGAGGCCACGGGCGTGGCCGAGCTGCGCGAGGCCATGTTCCGCGGCGAGAAGATCAACACGACCGAGGACCGGGCGGTCCTGCACACCGCGCTGCGGGCACCGGCGGACACCGTCGTCGAGGTGGACGGCGAGGACGTCGTCCCCGGCGTGCACGCGGTCCTGGACAAGATGGCGGCCTTCTCCGAGCAGATCCGGTCGGGGAAGTGGACCGGCTTCACCGGCAAGCGCATCAAGAACGTCGTCAACATCGGCATCGGCGGCTCCGACCTGGGTCCCGCGATGGCCTACGAGGCCCTGCGCGCCTTCGCCGACCGCGACCTGACCGTGCGCTTCGTGTCCAACGTCGACGGTGCGGACCTGCACGAGGCCGTGCGCGACCTGGACCCCTCCGAGACGCTGTTCATCATCGCCTCCAAGACCTTCACCACCATCGAGACCATCACCAACGCCACGTCGGCGCGCGGCTGGCTGCTCGCGGGACTGGGCGGCGACCAGGCCGCCGTGGCACGGCACTTCGTCGCGCTGTCGACCAACGCCGAGAAGGTCACCGAGTTCGGCATCGATCCGGCCAACATGTTCGGGTTCTGGGACTGGGTCGGCGGGCGGTACTCCTTCGACTCCGCCATCGGGCTCTCCCTGATGATCGCGATCGGTCCGGGCGCCTTCCGTGACCTGCTGGCCGGCTTCCACCTGATGGACCAGCACTTCCGCACGGCGCCCCCCGAGGAGAACGCCCCGCTCCTGATGGGCCTGTTGGGCATCTGGTACGGCGCCTTCTTCGACGCGCAGTCGCACGCGGTGCTCCCGTACAGCCACTACCTCTCGCGTTTCACCGCGTACTTGCAGCAGCTGGACATGGAGTCCAACGGCAAGTCCGTGGACCGCGACGGCAATCCGGTGGAGTGGCAGACCGGGCCGGTGGTGTGGGGCACGCCCGGCACCAACGGCCAGCACGCCTACTACCAGCTGATCCACCAGGGGACGAAGGTGATCCCCGCGGACTTCATCGGCTTCGCGAACCCGGTGGCCGAGCTGGAAGCGGCCCCGGCCGCCCAGCACGACCTGCTGATGGCCAACTTCTTCGCGCAGACCCAGGCCCTGGCCTTCGGCAAGACCGCCGACGAGGTCCGCGCGGAGGGGGCGCCGGAGTCGCTCGTCCCGCACAAGACCTTCCACGGCAACCACCCGACGACCACCATCCTGGCCACGGAGCTCAGTCCCGGCGTGCTGGGCCAGCTGATCGCGCTGTACGAGCACAAGGTGTTCGTCCAGGGCGCCGTGTGGAACATCGACTCCTTCGACCAGTGGGGCGTCGAGCTCGGCAAGGTGCTCGCCAAGCGCGTCGAGCCCGCCCTGACCGAGGGCGCGGACGTGCCCGGACTGGACGCCTCGACGAAGGCCCTGGTCGACACCTACCGCAAGCTGCGCGGCCGCAGCTGACGTACGCGCGAAGGGCCCGCTCTCCCGTGGGAGGGCGGGCCCTTCGTATCGGCCGGCGTCGGGCGGAGTGTCAGGAGGAGGCCGGGGGGTACATCCCGGACGGCAGCTTGGCCGCCGCCGCGCGGTCCAGCAGCCAGAGGGTGCGTGAGCGCCCGTACGCCTCCGCGGCCGGCGCCTGCACCCCGCCGGCCCCGCCGAGGGCGATGGAGACCGCTCCGGCCTTGTCCTCGCCGGCCGCCAGCAGCCAGACCTCGCGGGCCGCCCGGATGGCCGGGAGGGTCAGCGAGATCCGGGTGGGCGGGGGCTTCGGTGCGCCGTGCACGCCGACCACCGTGCGGTCGGTCTCCCGGGCCGCCGGGTGCTCGGGGAAGAGCGAGGCCACGTGCGTGTCCGGGCCGACGCCCAGCATGAGCACGTCGAAGGTGGGCACCGGACCGTGGTCCTCCGGCCCGGCCGCCTGTGCCAGCTCGGCCGCGTAGGCGGCGGCCGCCGCGTCCACGTCGGCGCCGTACGGGCCGTCCGAGGCCGGCATGGCGTGCACGCGGGCGGGGTCGACCGGGACGGAGTCCAGGAGGGCCTGCCGGGCCTGCGTGTGATTGCGCTCGGGGTCGTCGGCGGGCACGTACCGCTCGTCGCCCCACCACAGGTCGAGCCGTTGCCAGTCGACCGCGTCACGGGCCGGGGCGGTGGCCAGTGCGGCGAGGAGGCCGTTGCCGTTGCGCCCGCCCGTGAGGACCACGGACGCGCTGCCGCGGGCCGTCTGGGCGTCCACGATCTTCGTGATGAGCCGGGCCGCGGTGGCCTGGGCCATCAGTTCCTTGTCCCGGTGGACGACGACCTGAGGAGTCGTCATACCCATGTGCTGCCGCCTTCGTGGGTTCTGGGGTGAGGTGGACGCCGCTGCGCGGAGCCGTTCCCCTGCCCCGCCCCTTCCCGAAACCGGGGCCGAGCCCCGGGAAACGGCGGAAGAGCGGGACGGGGAGGGCTCCGCGCGGCGGCATCCCGTTACTTGGCCGGGGCCTTCTTCGCCGGCTTGGCGGCCGGCTTCGAGGGCTCGGCCTTGGCCGCGGTGGCAGCCTCGGCCTTGGCGGGAGCCTCCGGCTCCGGAGCCGGCGAAGCGGCCGCCAGTTGGGACACCCCGTACTTCAGCGAAGCCTCGTAGGTGTTGTCCGGGTCCAGCCGACGCAGCTCCTCCGCCAGGAGCTCGGCCGTGTCGCGGCGCTTGAGCGCCACGTTCCGGTCGGGCTGTCCCGGCATGCACAGCGTGGCCAGCCCGCCGTCCGCCCGGTTCAGGACGATGTCGCCGTCCTTGGTCGCCAGGCGTACGGCCGTCAGGCCCGGCCCCGCCGACAGCGTGCGGCGGACGGGGACCTGGAGCCGGTCCGCCAGCCACATGGCCAGCAGTTCACAGCTCGGGTTGTCGCCCTCGCCCTCCACGGTCGCCGAGACGACCGTCAGGGTCTGCTGGTCCAGTGCCGCCGCCAGCATGGAGCGCCACGGGGTGATCCGGGTCCACGACAGGTCCGTGTCCCCGGGGGCGTACGCCCCGGCCCGGGAGCCGAGCGTCCCGACCGGGTCCTCGCAGGAGTACGTGTCCGTGATGCGGCGCTGCCCGAGCGCACCCAGCGGATCGCCCGCAAGGTCCGTGGGAGCACCGTCCGGCCACCAGACGACCACAGGCGCATCCGGAAGGAGCAGCGGGAGAACCACCGACTGGGCGTGGTCGACCAGTTCGCCGTGAAGGCGCAGCACGACCGTCTCGCCGCTGCCCGCGTCCGCCCCGACGCGGATTTCCGCGTCGAGCCGGGCGTCACGGCGGCTGCGGGGCGAGCGGCTGGCCCGCTTGATGACGACGACGATCCGCGAGGGGTGTTCGTGGGACGCGTCGTTCGCCGACTTGAGCGCGTCGTACGCGTTCTCCTCGTCGGTCACGATCACCAGCGTGAGGACCATGCCGACGGCCGGCGTGCCGATGTCACGGCGCGCCTGCACCATCGCGGCGTTGATCTTGCTGGAGTTGGTCTCCGTGAGGTCGATCTTCATGGCCGGCGCCAGCTCCGTCCGTCTCGTGCGAGCATCTCGTCCGCCTCGACCGGCCCCCAGGTGCCCGCCGGGTACTGCGCGGGCTTGCCGTGCTTGTCCCAGTACTCCTCGATCGGGTCGAGGATGTTCCAGGACAGTTCGACCTCCTGGTGGCGCGGGAAGAGGTTCGCGTCGCCGAGGAGCACGTCGAGGATGAGCCGCTCGTACGCCTCGGGGCTCGACTCCGTGAAGGACTCGCCGTAGGCGAAGTCCATCGTGACGTCCCGGACCTCCATGGAGGTGCCCGGAACCTTGGACCCGAAGCGGACGGTCACGCCCTCGTCCGGCTGGACCCGGATGACCAGGGCGTTCTGCCCGAGCTCCTCGGTCGCGCCCGACTCGAAGGGCAGGTAGGGGGCCCGCTTGAAGACCACCGCGATCTCCGTCACCCGGCGGCCCAGGCGCTTGCCCGTCCGCAGGTAGAAGGGGACGCCCGCCCAGCGGCGGTTGTTGATCTCCAGGCGGATGGCCGCGTAGGTGTCGGTCTTCGACTTGGGGTCGATGCCGTCCTCTTCGAGGTACCCGACGACCTTCTCGCCGCCCTGCCACGCCGCCGCGTACTGGCCGCGCACGGTGTGCTTGCCCAGGTCCTCCGGCAGCTGCACCGCCGTCAGCACCTTGAGCTTCTCCGCCACCAGCGCCTTGGGGTGGAAGGAGCCGGGCTCCTCCATCGCGGTCAGCGCGAGCAGCTGGAGCAGGTGGTTCTGGATGACGTCACGGGCCGCGCCGATGCCGTCGTAGTAGCCCGCCCGGCCGCCGATGCCGATGTCCTCGGCCATGGTGATCTGCACGTGGTCGACGTAGGACCGGTTCCAGATCGGCTCGAACATCGTGTTGGCGAAACGGAGCGCCAGGATGTTCTGGACGGTCTCCTTGCCGAGGTAGTGGTCGATGCGGAAGACCTCGTCACGCGGGAAGACCTCGTGGACGACCTTGTTGAGCTCCTCGGCGCTCTTCAGGTCGTGGCCGAAGGGCTTCTCGATGACGGCGCGCCGCCAGGAGCCCTCCTTCTGCGCCAGACCGTGGTCCTTGAGCTGCTGGACCACCTTGGGGAAGAACTTCGGCGGGACGGACAGGTAGAAGGCGAAGTTGCCCCCCGTGCCCTGCGCCTTGTCGAGCTCGTCGATCGTCGCCTTGAGCGTCTCGAAGGCGGCGTCGTCGTCGAAGTCGCCCTGGACGAAGCGGCAGCCCTGGACGAGCTGCTGCCAGACCTCTTCACGGAAGGGGGTGCGCGAGTGCTCCTTGACCGCCTCGTACACCTCCTGGGCGAAGTCCTCGTGCTCCCACTCCCGGCGGGCGAAGCCGATCAGGGAGAAGCCCGGCGGCAGCAGGCCGCGGTTGGCCAGGTCGTAGACGGCAGGCATCAGCTTCTTGCGCGACAGGTCACCCGTAACGCCGAAAATGACCAGGCCGGACGGCCCCGCGATGCGCGGGAGCCGCCGGTCCTGTGCGTCACGAAGCGGGTTCGCTCCGTTTACAGACAAGGTGTTCAGGCCTCCGTGGGGGCGAGGCGCTGGAGCTCCGCCTCGGTCGACTTCAGCAGGTCGTTCCAGGACGCCTCGAACTTCTCGACGCCCTCGTCTTCCAGCAGCTGAACGACATCGTCGTACGAGATGCCCAGCTTCGCGACCGCATCGAGCTCGGCGCGGGCCTGCTCGTAGGTGCCGCGCACGGTGTCACCCGTGATCGAACCGTGGTCGGCGGTGGCCTCCAGGGTGGCCTCCGGCATGGTGTTCACCGTGTTCGGGGCGACCAGGTCGTCCACGTACAGGGTGTCCTTGTACGCCGGGTCCTTGACGCCCGTCGAGGCCCACAGCGCACGCTGCTTGTTGGCTCCGGAGCGCTCCAGGGCGGTCCAGCGGTCCGAGGAGAAGACCTCCTCGTAGGCCTCGTAGGCCAGGCGGGCGTTGGCGAGCGCCGCCTTGCCCTTGAGGGCCTTCGCCTCGTCGGTGCCGACGGCGTCCAGGCGCTTGTCGATCTCGGTGTCCACGCGGGACACGAAGAAGGAGGCGACGGAGTGGATCAGGGAGAGGTCCAGGCCGGCGGCCTTGGCCTTCTCCAGACCCGCCAGGTACGCGTCCATGACCTCGCGGTAGCGCTCCAGCGAGAAGATCAGCGTGACGTTGACGCTGATGCCCTTGCCGATGACCTCGGTGATCGCCGGCAGGCCGGCCTTCGTAGCCGGGATCTTGATGAGCGTGTTCGGCCGGTCCACCAGCCAGGCGAGCTGCTTGGCCTCGGCGATCGTCGCCGTCGTCTGGTGGGCCAGACGGGGGTCGACCTCGATGGACACGCGGCCGTCCTGGCCGTCGGTGCGGTCGTAGACCGGGCGCAGGATGTCGGCGGCGTCCCTGACGTCCGCCGTCGTGATCATGCGGAGGGCCTCGTCCACGGTGACCTTGCGGGCCGCGAGGTCGGTGAGCTGCTGCTCGTAGCCCTCGCCGCTGCTGATCGCCTTCTGGAAGATCGCCGGGTTGGTGGTGACACCGACCACGTGCGACTGGTCGATGAGCTCGGCCAGGTTGCCGGACGTGATGCGCTTGCGGGACAGGTCGTCCAGCCAGATCGCCACGCCTTCGTCGGAGAGGCGCTTGAGTGCGTCTGTCATGGGAATTGCATCTCCTACTGGTGTAGTACGGGCATCAGCGCGCGGCAGCGGCGAGGGAGTCGCGGGCGGCGGCGGCGACGGCCTCCGGCGTGAACCCGAACTCGCGGAACAGCACCTTCGCGTCGGCCGAGGCACCGAAGTGCTCCAGCGACACGATCCGGCCCGCGTCGCCGACGTAGCGGTGCCAGGTCAGGCCGATGCCCGCCTCGACCGCGACCCGGGCCTTGACGGAGGGCGGCAGGACGCTGTCCTTGTACGCCTGGTCCTGCTCCTCGAACCACTCGACGGACGGCATCGAGACCACACGGGTCGGGATGCCGGCGGCCTGCAGCTGCTCGCGCGCCTCGACGGCCACGTGGACCTCGGAACCGGTGCCGATGAGGACGACCTGGGCGTCGCCGCCCTCGGCCTCGAACAGCACGTAGCCGCCCTTGACGGTGTTCTCGTTGGCCTCGTAGGTCGGTACGCCCTGGCGGGTGAGGGCCAGACCGTGCGGGGTGCCCTTGCCGAAGACCTTGGTGTGACGCTTGAGGATCTCGCGCCAGGCGATCGCGGTCTCGTTCGCGTCGGCCGGCCGGACGACGGTCAGGCCCGGGATGGCGCGCAGCGAGGCGAGGTGCTCGACCGGCTGGTGGGTCGGACCGTCCTCGCCGAGGCCGATGGAGTCGTGCGTCCACACGTAGGTCACCGGCAGGTGCATCAGGGCGGACAGGCGCACGGCGTTGCGCATGTAATCGGAGAACACCAGGAAGGTGCCGCCGTAGATACGTGTGTGGCCGTGCAGTGCGATGCCGTTCATGGTCGCGGCCATGGCGTGCTCGCGGATGCCGAAGTGGATGGTGCGGCCGTACGGGTCGGCCTCCGGCAGCGGGTTGCCCACCGGCAGGAACGAGGAGTCCTTGTCGATGGTGGTGTTGTTGGAGCCGGCCAGGTCGGCCGAGCCGCCCCACAGCTCCGGGATGACCGCGCCGAGGGCCTGCAGGACCTTGCCGGAGGCGGCGCGGGTGGCGACGCCCTTGCCGGCCTCGAACACGGGGAGCTGGTCCTCCCAGCCCGCGGGCAGCTCGTTGGCGTTGATGCGGTCGAACTCGGCGGCGCGCTCCGGGTTGGCGGTGCGCCAGGCGGAGAAGTCCTTCTCCCACGCGGCCTTGGCCTCGCGGCCCCGGTCCAGCGCCTTGCGGGTGTGGGCGATGACCTCGTCGGCGACCTCGAAGGTCTGCTCCGGGTCGAAGCCGAGCACGCGCTTGGTGGCCGCGACCTCGTCGCCGCCGAGTGCCGAGCCGTGGGCGGCCTCGGTGTTCTGTGCGTGCGGGGCGGGCCAGGCGATGATCGAGCGGGCCGCGATGAAGGACGGGCGGTCCGTGACGGCCTTCGCGGCCTGGAGCGCGGCGAACAGCGCCTTCGGGTCGAGGTCGCCGTTCTCCTGCTGCTCGACGCGCTGGACGTGCCAGCCGTACGCCTCGTAGCGCTTCATGGTGTCCTCGGAGACGGCCGTCTCCGTGTCACCCTCGATGGAGATGTGGTTGTCGTCCCACAGCAGGACGAGGTTGCCCAGCTTCTGGTGGCCGGCCAGGGCGGACGCCTCGTGGGAGATGCCCTCCTGGAGGCAGCCGTCGCCCGCGATCGCGTAGACCATGTGGTCGAACGGGGAGGTGCCGGGGGCGGCCTGCGGGTCGAAGAGGCCGCGCTCGTAGCGGGCGGCCATGGCCATGCCCACCGCGTTGGCCACGCCCTGGCCCAGCGGGCCGGTGGTGGTCTCGACGCCGGCGGTGTGGCCGTACTCCGGGTGGCCGGGGGTCTTGGAGCCCCAGGTGCGGAAGGACTTCAGGTCGTCCAGTTCGAGCCCGAACCCGCCCAGGTACAGCTGGGTGTAGAGGGTCAGGGACGAGTGCCCCGCGGAGAGTACGAAACGGTCGCGACCCACCCACTCGGGGTCCGCCGGGTCGTGCCGCATGACCTTCTGGAAGAGGGTGTACGCGGCGGGGGCGAGGCTCATCGCCGTCCCGGGGTGGCCGTTTCCGACCTTCTGGACCGCGTCAGCGGCCAGGATGCGGGCGGTGTCGACGGCCCGCTGGTCCAGTTCGGTCCACTCGAGCTCTGTGGTGGTCGGCTTGGTGCTCACCGTGGGTCAGGGCTCCTCTCCACATGTTCGTATCCCGGTGACGAACGGTGCACCGGCGGTTCCGAGCCTACCCCCGCAACGGCGTGCAGCTATTCGAGTGCAGGCGGTCCGTCACCGCGCCGCCGACTTGCGTTCACCCGGCCACGGGGACGCGGCGGGTGTCGTCCCCCGTATGTATGCACGGTCCGATCGGCTCAACACGAGGCGACCCCGGCGCGGGGCGACGTAAGCGCAACGTCTACAGTGGCGTGGTACGCGCAAGCCCCAACCCGGCCTCCACACCGTGAACGGCCGGAGTCGGAGCTTGCTGGATTCTCTCTCAGGGGTGTGCGTGACGGCCGTCGAATCCCGTCCAGCGGGGGTGCTCGGGACGAACCCCGGTCACCGGCCGTTCGGGACCCGCGTCATGGCTTTCGTGGCATTGACCAAGCCGCGGATCATCGAACTTCTGCTGATCACCACAGTGCCGGTCATGTTCCTCGCGGAGCAGGGCGTGCCGTCGATGTGGCTGGTCCTGGTGACCTGTGTCGGCGGTTACCTGTCCGCGGGCGGCGCCAACGCGCTGAACATGTACATCGACCGCGACATCGACGCGCTGATGGACCGGACCTCGCAGCGCCCGCTGGTGACCGGCATGGTCAGCCCGCGGGAGTGCCTGGTCTTCGGCATCACGCTCGGCGTGGTCTCCACACTGTTCTTCGGCCTGCTCGTCAACTGGCTGTCGGCCGCGCTCTCGCTCGGCGCGCTCCTCTTCTACGTCGTCGTCTACACGATGCTGTTGAAGCGGCGCACGACCCAGAACATCGTCTGGGGCGGCATCGCCGGCTGCCTGCCGGTCCTCATCGGCTGGTCCGCGGTCCGCAACGAGGTCTCCTGGGCCGCCGTCATCCTGTTCCTCGTCATCTTCTTCTGGACGCCGCCGCACTACTGGCCGCTGTCGATGAAGGTGGCCGACGACTACGCGCGCGTCGGGGTGCCGATGCTCCCCGTCGTCGCGGGCAACAAGGTCGTGGCGCGCCAGATCGTCCTCTACAGCTGGGTCATGGTCGGCGTCTCGCTGCTGCTGACCCCGCTGGGGTACACCGGCTGGTTCTACACCTCGGTCGCGCTGCTGGCCGGCGGCTGGTGGCTGTGGGAGGCGCACGCGCTGCACGCGCGGGCCAAGGCGGGTGTGACGGGCGCGAAGCTCAAGGAGATGCGCCTGTTCCACTGGTCGATCACCTACGTGTCGCTGCTGTTCGTGGCGGTGGCCGTGGATCCCTTCCTCCGTTGATTACTCGCCGGTAGCATGGCTTCCATGGGAGACACCGCAGACACCGCAGCCGCCGCAGGCGCCGCGGACAAGAAGCAGGACCGTACGGCCGCGAAGCTGGCCAAGCAGATCGGCGCCTTCGCCAAGCAGCACGGCGGCGCCGAGGGCCAGCTCGCCCACATCGGCCAGGCCGGCACCCGCATCGTGCTCGTGGGCACGGACGGCGGCTGGGGCGACCTGGTGGCCCCGACCTTCGCGGTGGCGCAGCTGGCCGCCGAGAAGGCCGGACTGACCCTCCACGAGGAGTTCGACGGGGAGTTCGCCGCGCGCGTGCGGACGGGCCCGTACGAGTGGTCGCGGATGGCCGGCATCCAGCTCGGGGGATCCGAGAACCCGGCGGCCTGACCGCCCCGGCCCCGTCCGGGGGCCCGGTGTGCGGCCTCGGTCAACAGCCCGAGCAACACCTCACACCCCGCTCACCCGTTAGGACGTGTGGAAGCGCCTTCCTCACGTCCGCAACGGGATGCCCGGATGATCGAAACGCCGCCCCTGGTGGACCAGTACTGCCACGGAGTCCTCCGTACGGAGCTGGGCCTGGGTACCTTCGAGGCCCAGCTGATCCCTTCGGCCGGGCCGCCCGCCGCGGGCACCACCTTCTTCGACACCCAGACCGGTTTCGCGGTCCGCCGCTGGTGTCCGCCGCTGCTGGGGCTGGACCCGCACACGGCCCCCGCCCGCTATCTGGCCCGGCGCCGCGAGCTGGGCCCGGCCGAGACCGCGCGGCGGCTGCTGCGGGGGTCCGGGGCCGGTGTCTATCTGGTCGACACCGGCCCGAACGGGGACCTCACCGGCCCCAAGGAACTGGCCCTCGCCGCCGACGCCGAGGCCTTCGAGACGGTCCGGCTGGAGGCGCTGGCCGTACAGGCCGCCGACACCTCCGGGACCGTGGCCGCCTTCCTCGCCGGCTTCGCCGAGGCAGTCCACCACGCCGCCGCCGGAGCCGCGGCCTTCGCCTGCGCCGCGGCCCCCGACCGCCCCGGCGCTCCCGCCCTCGACCCCGATCCGCCCGGCCCCGGCGAGGTGCGCGGCGCGGCCGGGCGGTGGCTGGCCGGACGGCCGCCCGGTGGACCCGTACGGGATCCCGTGCTCCTGCGGCACCTGCTGTGGAGCGCGGTGGCGTCGGGCCTGCCGCTCCAGCTGCACACGGGTACGGGGGATCCTGCGGCGCTGACCGGGTTCGTGCGGGCCACCGCGGGGCTGGGCACACGGCTGGTGCTGCTCGGCGGGTACCCGTACCACCGGCACACGGCGCGGCTCGCGGAGGCCTTCCCGCACGTCTACGCCGACGCGGGCGCGGGCCTCGGCCGGACCGGGGCGCGGGCCGCGGCGGTGCTGGCCGAGCTGCTGGAGACCGCGCCGTTCGGGAAGCTGCTGTTCTCCAGCGGGGGCCGGGGGCTGCCCGAACTGCACGCGGTGGGCGCCCTGGTGTTCCGGGAGGCGCTGACCCGGGTGCTGGGCGGCTGGGTCGCCGAGGGGTCCTGGTCGTGGCGGGACGCGGACCGGGTGGCGGCCATGGTCGCGGCGGGCAACGCCCGCCGCGTCTACCGCCTGGACGGGCCGTGAGGCCCCGTCCGTGGCGGACGGGACCGCACGGCCCGGGCGGAGTCGATCAGACGGAGGAGAGCTGGGCGTCGCCCCGTGCGGCGATCCCCGCCCCGTCGGCCGGCCGCTCGCGCAGGCTCAGCGCGAGGCGGAGCACCGCGATCCACACCAGGCAGGAGCCCAGCATGTGCACGGCGACCAGGACCTCGGGCACCTCGGTGAAGTACTGCACGTAGCCGATGCCGCCCTGGGCGAGCAGCACGAGCAGCAGGTCGCGGGCGCGGGCCCGGGTGTCGACCGGGGCGTCGACCACCCGCAGCACCAGCCACATCGCGACGGCCAGCGCGCAGACCGCCCAGGCGGCGATGGCGTGCACGTGCGCGGTGGTCTCCCAGTCGAACGGCATCCGCTTGATCTCGCTGCTGTCGCCGGCGTGCGGGCCGGACCCGGTGACCACCGTGCCGGCGGCGATCAGGACGAGGGTGGTGGCGATCAGCGCCCACGACAGCTTGCGCACCGGGCCGGGAACGCGCGGGCGCGGGGCGGCGTCGCCCTCGCCGGCGCGCTGCCAGGTGAGGGTCGTCACGGCGATCAGCGCGGTGGCGAGCAGGAAGTGGCCGGCCACGCTGTAGGGGTTCAGGCCCGTCATGACGGTGATGCCGCCGAGCACGGCGTTGCACATCACGATGGCGAACTGGGTCCAGCCGAGCTTCGTCAGCGAACGGCGCCAGGGCTCGGCCGACCGGGCCGCGACGATCACCCAGCCGACGGCGGCGCTGAGCACGTACGTCAGCATCCGGTTGCCGAATTCGACGGCGCCGTGGAAGCCCTGCTCCTGCGTCGCGATCAGGCTGTCGTCGGTGCACTTGGGCCAGGTGTCGCAGCCGAGACCGGACCCGGTCAGCCGCACCGCGCCGCCGGTGACGACGATGGCCACGCTCATGAAGAGCGCGGCGAGCGCGGCCCGCCGGACGATCCGGGGTGACGGGCTCCAGCGGCTGGCGATGTATGCGAGGGGGTTCAACACGCCCCATATCGTAGGCGACCCCTTGTGCAAAGTTTCACGAGGGGGTGGGGGGCGCCGCGTCGGGGCCCACGATCAGCCGGAACCTCGCTCCGGCGGGGTCGCCCTCCTCGTGCCACCAGAGCAGGACGCGCCAGTGGGCGGCGTCGCCCGGGTGGTCCGGTGAGTGCGTGAACCCCCGTATCAGTTCGGTCGCCACGTCCTCGGCGGTCCGGTTCCTCACTTCTGTGGCGCTGTGCCAGGGACGGGGGAGTGTGTTCCACAGTCCGTCAGGGCCCCGGACGTCGAACCGCCACACCGCGCGCCACGGGGTGACCTCCAGCATCGTGCGGACCTGTTCGGCACCGAGGTGCAGCCGGGCCGCGATCTCGGGCTCCTCCACCGAGCGGATGCGGGCGGCCACCACGGCCCGGGGCAGCAGCCGTTCGGGCAGCAGCCCCCGCGTGCGCAGGCCCACCAGCTCGTCGAAGGTCAGGTAGCGCAGCCGCAGTTCCAGCTGGCGGCCGATGTGGTCGAGGGCCTCCTCGGCGGCTTCGGCCTCCTCCGCGGCGGGGTCGGCCAGCAGCAGCCGGCGGAAGTCGGACTCCGCGTCCACGGCCCAGGCCACCGCTTCCTCGGCCAGGCCAAGCTCGGCGAGGCGGTCGCCGAGGAACACCTTGGCCTGCGCGAGGCCCCGCCGGTTGACCGGGTCCTGCTGGTCCAGTCCGGCCCACACCTCCACCGCGGTACGGGTCAGAAGGCGGGCACGCTCACCGGCGGCCCGCTCCATGGCACTGGGGCCCCCGCCGCCGGCGGCCGGGCCCAGCGGGTGCTTGGGCAGCCGGTCCGCGCCGCTCAGCGGCCAGGCCAGCCAGACCCCGTGGTTGATCAGCCCGCGGGCGTACCAGCGGGCGTACTCCGGGGTGTGCCGGGCCGCGCGTTCGGAGCTGCGCAGGCCCTCCTCGATGGTGGCGAGGGCGCTCGCGCGGTCCCCCGCGGCGAACCGCAGGGCGGCCCGGTCGGCGAGCCGCAGCCCGAGCAGGGCGGTGCACTCGGGGTCGTCCGGGAGGGTGCGCAGGGCGCCGATCAGCTCGTCGAGGAGCCTCTCGCGTTCCGCCGGTGCCACCTGCGCGGCCCCCGCCCGCACCCGCGCCCACTGGTCGTCCAGCCGAAGAACGGCCTCCCGCTGCACCATGTCCGCCCCCCGGCTTCATGTGTGGAGGCGCCCATCCTCGCGGCTCGGTCGCCGCGAGGGAAAGGGTTTCATTCCCAGCGGAAGAGGCGCGCGGCGGCGCCCAGACCGAGTACGGCCCAGGCCGCGAGCACGGCCGCGTCGCCCCACGGCAGCGCCGTTCCGTGCTGCAGCACCTCGCGCAGGCCGTCGGACAGCGCCGAGATCGGCAGCAGCCCCAGGGCGGACTGCACGGCGCCCGGGAACTTCTCCATCGGTACGATCACCCCGCCGCCGACGAGCAGCAGCAGGAACACCAGGTTGGCGGCGGCCAGGGTGGCCTCGGCCCTGAGCGTGCCCGCCATCAGCAGCCCGAGCCCCGAGAAGGCGGCGGTGCCCAGCAGGACCAGCGCGGCGACCGACAGCGGGTTCCCCTGCGGGGACCAGCCCAGGGCGAGCGCGATCACCGTCAGCAGGGCGATCTGCAGCACCTCGGTGACCAGCACCGAGAGGGTCTTGGCGGCCATCAGCGCCCAGCGCGGCAGCGGGGAGGCCCCGAGCCGCTTGAGGACCCCGTAGCGGCGGTCGAAGCCGGTGGCGATGGCCTGGCCGGTGAAGGCCGTGGACATCACGGCGAGGGCGAGGATGCCCGGGGCGAGGAAGTCCACCGACTTCCCGGCGCCGGTGTCGACGATGTCGACGGCGGAGAACAGCACCAGGAGCAGCGCCGGGATGATCACCGTCAGCAGCAGCTGCTCGCCGTTGCGCAGCAGCATCCGCGTTTCCAGCGCCGTCTGCGCGAGGATCATGCGGGACACGGGCGCGGCCCCCGGCCGGGGGGTGAACGTACCGGCGCTCATGCGCGCAGCTCCTTACCGGTCAGTTCGAGGAAGACGTCTTCGAGGGTGTGCCGCTCCACCGCGAGGCTGTCGGGCAGCACGCCGTTCTGCGCGCACCAGGAGGCGACGGTGGCCAGCATCTGCGGGTCGACCTCGCCGGTCACCCGGTAGACGCCTGCGGTGACCTCGGCCGCCTGGGTGCCGTCGGGCAGCGCCTTGAGCAGCGAGGCGAGGTCGAGGGAGGGGCGGCCGGTGAAGCGCAGGGTGTTCTCGGCGCCGCCGCGGCACAGCTGCTCGGGGCTGCCGTGGGCGATGACCCGGCCCGCGTCCACGATGGCGACCTCGTCGGAGAGCTGCTCGGCCTCGTCCATGTGGTGGGTGGTGAGGACGACGGTGACCCCGTCGGCGCGCAGTTCCCGTACGAGGTCCCAGGTGGCGCGGCGGGCCTGCGGGTCCAGGCCGGCGGTGGGCTCGTCGAGGAAGACGAGCTCGGGGCGGCCCACGACGGCCATGGCCAGGGCGAGGCGCTGCTGCTGGCCGCCGGAGAGCCGTCGGTAGGGGGTGCGGCCGCAACCGCCGAGTCCGAGGCGTTCCACCAGGGTGTCGGGGTCGAGCGGGTCGGCGTACAGCTTGGCCATGTGGCGCAGCATCTCGACGGCGCGGGCGCCGGAGTAGACGCCGCCGGACTGGAGCATCACGCCGATGCGGGGGCGCAGCGCCTCGGCCCGGGCGACCGGGTCGAGGCCGAGGACGCGGACGGTGCCGGCGTCGGGACGGTGGTAGCCCTCGCAGGTCTCCACCGTGGTCGTCTTGCCCGCGCCGTTGGGACCGAGGACCGCGGTGACGGAGCCCCTGCGGACGGTGAGGTCCAGTCCGTCCACCGCGGTCTTGGCGCCGTACCGCTTCACCAGTCCGCGGATCTCCACGGCGGGGTCGTTGCTCATGGGGGGTGAGTCTACGGAGCCGGAGGGCGTTCCCCGGGCCGAGGGGCAGCAGTATTCGAACACCCGGCCGTGGAAATGGGTTTTTTCAGTCCGGTGGTCCTGGACGGCCCATCCGGTTTCGGTGATCTTTCGTCGAGCTCGACGCTCGGGGTGACCGGAACCGTCAGGGCGGCATGAGTGCTGGTGGGGGGTCGTGTCCGGCGGAATTGCGGGTGGGGAGCAGGATCGGAATTAACCCTTCCGAATAACTCTCCGTCGATAAATAAGGTAACCCTTAGTGATGGAGGCCACCAGGGGTGGCGTCCGTCACGGCTTGTACGGGCTCGCTTAATTACGCAACAATGGCGTTGTGAAATACGGCGAACGGCAGAACGAGGCCCCCCAGGGGGAGCTCACCACCGGGGAGCGGTCAACCCGCAACCGGGTGGCGCGCTCGATCCTGGACCACGGCCCGTCCACCGTCGCCGACCTCGCCCAGCGTCTCGGCCTCACCCAGGCCGCCGTCCGCCGCCACCTCGACACGCTCGTGGCCGACGACGTCGTCGAAGCCCGTGAGCAGCGCGTGTACGGAGCGCGGACCCGGGGTCGGCCCGCCAAGGTCTTCGCGCTCACCGACTGCGGCCGCGACGCCTTCGACCAGTCCTACGACACGCTCGCCGCGGACGCCCTGCGCTGGATCGCGCAGTCCGTCGGCGGCGGCGAGCAGGGCGAGGCGGCCGTCGCCGCCTTCGCCCGGTCGCGGATGGAGTCGCAGGCGCAGGCCTACCGCGAAGCCGTCGAGGCGGCCGCCCCCGAGGGCCGCACGGAGGCCCTGGCCAAGGCGTTGACGCAGGACGGGTACGCTGCTACGGCGAAGAGCGCTCCCGGTCCGCACAGCGGTGAACAGCTCTGCCAGCACCACTGCCCGGTCGCCCATGTGGCCGAGCAGTTCCCGCAGCTCTGCGAGGCGGAGACCGAGGTCTTCTCACGCCTGCTCGGGACGCACGTGCAGCGCCTCGCCACGATCGCCCACGGCGACGGAGTGTGCACCACGTTCATCCCGCGAAGCGCGGGCACCACACAGACCGACACATCAGTATCTGCAAGCACGGCCGGGAGGAACCCCGCATGACCACGGAGACCGCTCACCCTGAGCTCGATGGCCTGGGCACCTATGAATACGGCTGGGCCGACTCCGACGCGGCCGGTGCCGCCGCCAAGCGGGGTCTGTCCGAGGACGTCGTCCGCGACATCTCGGCGAAGAAGTCCGAGCCGGAGTGGATGCTGAACCTCCGCCTCAAGGGCCTGAAGCTCTTCGGCAAGAAGCCCATGCCGATGTGGGGCTCCGACCTCTCGGGCATCGACTTCGACAACATCAAGTACTTCGTGCGTTCCACCGAGAAGCAGGCCGCTTCCTGGGAGGACCTGCCCGAGGACATCAAGAACACGTACGACAAGCTCGGCATCCCGGAGGCTGAGAAGCAGCGCCTCGTCGCCGGTGTCGCCGCCCAGTACGAGTCCGAGGTCGTCTACCACCAGATCCGTGAGGACCTGGAGGAGCAGGGCGTGATCTTCCTCGACACGGACACCGCGCTCAAGGAGCACCCGGAGCTCTTCCAGGAATACTTCGGCACGGTCATCCCGGTCGGCGACAACAAGTTCGCGTCGCTGAACACCGCGGTGTGGTCCGGCGGCTCGTTCATCTACGTCCCCAAGGGTGTCCACGTGGACATCCCGCTCCAGGCCTACTTCCGCATCAACACGGAGAACATGGGCCAGTTCGAGCGGACGCTGATCATCGTCGACGAGGACGCCTACGTCCACTACGTCGAGGGCTGCACCGCCCCGATCTACTCCTCCGACTCGCTGCACAGCGCCGTCGTCGAGATCATCGTGAAGAAGGGCGGCCGCTGCCGCTACACGACGATCCAGAACTGGTCGAACAACGTCTACAACCTGGTCACCAAGCGCGCCGTGGCGTACGAGGGCGCGACCATGGAGTGGATCGACGGCAACATCGGTTCCAAGGTCACCATGAAGTACCCGGCCGTCTACCTGATGGGCGAGCACGCCAAGGGCGAGACCCTGTCCATCGCCTTCGCGGGCGAGGGCCAGCACCAGGACGCCGGCTCCAAGATGGTCCACATGGCGCCGAACACCTCCTCGAACATCGTCTCCAAGTCGGTGGCCCGTGGCGGTGGCCGCACCTCCTACCGCGGCCTGGTCGAGATCGGCGAGGGCGCCGCCGGCTCGAAGTCGAACGTGCTCTGCGACGCGCTGCTCGTCGACACCATCTCCCGCTCGGACACGTACCCCTACGTGGACGTCCGCGAGGACGACGTGACGATGGGCCACGAGGCGACCGTCTCCAAGGTCTCCGACGACCAGCTCTTCTACCTGATGCAGCGCGGCCTCACCGAGTTCGAGGCCATGGCCATGATCGTGCGCGGCTTCGTCGAGCCGATCGCGAAGGAGCTGCCCATGGAGTACGCGCTGGAGCTCAACCGGCTGATCGAGCTGCAGATGGAGGGCTCGGTCGGCTGACCCGCCGAACGCACCCGCACCGCAGCACAGCGACGATTCTGTAGACGTAGGAAGAGAGCAAGACGACAGCCATGGCTGAGGCTCAGAACATTCCGGCGGGCTCCACCACCGCCGGCGCGATCGCGGTGGCCGCCGAGTCCACCGTCGCCACCCGGATGAGCGCGCCCCCGTCCTTCGACGTGGCCGACTTCCCGGTCCCGCACGGCCGTGAGGAGGAGTGGCGCTTCACGCCGCTCGCCCGCCTCAAGGGCCTGCACGACGGCACCGCGGTCGCCAACGGCACCATGAAGGCCCAGATCGACGCGCCCGAGGGCGTGACGGTCGAGTCCGTGGAGCGCGGCGACGAGCGGATCGGCAAGGCCGGCACTCCCGTCGACCGGGTCGCCGCACAGGCCTTCTCGTCCTTCGCCAAGGCCACGGTCGTCACCGTGCCCAAGGAGACCGTGCTCGACGAGCCGATCCGGGTCGCCCTGCACGGCGAGGGCGGCACGACCTTCGGCCACACCGTCTTCGACGTGAAGCCCTTCGCCGAGGCGATCATCGTGATCGACCACACCGGCGACGGCGTGCGCGCCGCCAACGTGGACATCCTCGTCGGCGACGGCGCCAAGGTGACCTTCGTGTCCGTCCAGGACTGGGACGACACCGCCGTCCACACCTCGCAGCACAACGCCCTCATCGGCCGCGACGCGAGCTTCAGGTCCGTGGTCGTCACCTTCGGCGGCGACCTGGTCCGCCTCCACCCGCGCGTCACCTACGCGGGCCCCGGCGGCGAGGCCGAGATGCTCGGCCTGTACTTCACGGACGCCGACCAGCACCAGGAGCACCGCCTCCTGGTCACGCACGACGCCCCGCACTGCAAGTCGAACGTGGTCTACAAGGGCGCGCTCCAGGGCCAGGACGCCCACGCCGTCTGGATCGGTGACGTGCTCATCGAGAAGAGCGCCGAGGGCACCGACACGTACGAGATGAACCGCAACCTCGTCCTCACGGACGGCGCGCGGGTCGACTCCGTGCCGAACCTGGAGATCGAGACCGGCGAGATCGTCGGTGCCGGCCACGCCTCCGCCACCGGCCGCTTCGACGACGAGCAGCTCTTCTACCTGCAGGCCCGCGGCATCCCGGCCGACGAGGCCCGCCGCCTGGTCGTCCGCGGCTTCTTCGCCGAGCTGGTCCAGCAGATCGGTGTCGACGACATCGAGGGGCGCCTGATCGCCAAGATCGAGGCCGAGCTCCTGGGTTCCGTCTGATGAACTACGTCAAGGCCTGCGCGCTGAGCGAGCTGGAGGAGAACACCCCCAAGCGGGTGGAACTCGACGGCACGCCGGTGTCCATCGTCTCCACCGACGGGGAGGTGTTCGCGATCAACGACATCTGCTCGCACGCGAACGTCTCGCTCTCGGAGGGCGAGGTCGAGGACTGCATGATCGAGTGCTGGCTGCACGGGTCGGCCTTCGACCTGCGCACCGGCAAGCCCTCCGGTCTGCCCGCGACGCGCCCCGTACCCGTTTACCCCGTAAAGATCGAAGGGGACGACGTGCTCGTCTCCCTCACCCAGGAGTCCTGAGGTATCCATGGCAACGCTTGAAATCCACGACCTGCACGTCTCCGTCGAGGCCGAGAACGGCGCCCGCGAGATCCTCAAGGGCGTCGACCTCACCGTCAAGCAGGGTGAGACGCACGCCATCATGGGTCCGAACGGCTCCGGCAAGTCCACGCTGGCGTACTCGCTGGCCGGTCACCCGAAGTACACCATCACCGGCGGCACCGTCACCCTCGACGGCGAGGACGTCCTGGAGATGTCCGTCGACGAGCGCGCCCGCGCCGGCGTCTTCCTCGCCATGCAGTACCCGGTCGAGGTCCCCGGCGTCTCGGTCTCCAACTTCCTGCGCACCTCCGCCACCGCCATCCGCGGCGAGGCCCCCAAGCTGCGCACCTGGGTGAAGGAGGTCAAGTCCGCGATGGAGCAGCTCCAGATGGACCCGGCCTTCGCCGAGCGCAACGTCAACGAGGGCTTCTCCGGCGGTGAGAAGAAGCGTCACGAGATCCTCCAGCTGGAGCTCCTGAAGCCGAAGATCGCGATCCTCGACGAGACCGACTCCGGCCTCGACGTCGACGCCCTGCGCATCGTCTCCGAGGGCGTCAACCGTGTCCGCGAGAGCGGTGAGGTCGGCACCCTGCTGATCACCCACTACACGCGCATCCTGCGCTACATCAAGCCCGACTTCGTGCACGTGTTCGCGAACGGCCGCATCGCCGAGTCCGGCGGTGCCGAGCTCGCCGACCAGCTGGAGAACGAGGGCTACGACAAGTACGTGAAGGGTGGCGCGACCGCGTGACACAGCTGCCTGGCCTCCTCGACATCGAGGCGATCCGCAAGGACTTCCCCCTGCTGGATCGTGTGGTCCACGACGGGAAGAAGATCGTTTACCTGGACAACGCTGCGACCTCGCAGAAGCCGCGCCAGGTGCTCGACGCGCTGAACGAGTACTACGAGCAGCACAACGCGAACGTCCACCGCGGCGTGCACGTGCTCGCCGAGGAGGCCACGGCGCTGTACGAGGGTGCCCGCGACAAGGTCGCCGCCTTCATCAACGCGCCGAGCCGCGACGAGGTGATCTTCACCAAGAACGCCTCGGAGTCGCTCAACCTCGTCGCGAACATGCTCGGCTGGGCGGACGAGCCCTACCGGGTCGACCGCGACACCGAGATCGCCATCACGGAGATGGAGCACCACTCCAACATCGTGCCGTGGCAGCTGCTCGCGCAGCGCACCGGCGCCAAGCTGAAGTGGTTCGGCCTCACCGACGACGGCCGGCTCGACCTGTCCACCATCGAAGAGGTCATCACGGAGAAGACGAAGATCGTCTCCTTCACGCTGGTCTCCAACATCATGGGCACGGTCAACCCGGTCGAGGCCATCGTCCGGCGCGCCCAGGACGTCGGCGCGCTCGTGCTGATCGACGCCTCCCAGGCCGCTCCGCACATGCCGCTGGACGTGCAGGCGCTCGGCGCCGACTTCGTGGCCTTCACCGGCCACAAGATGTGCGGCCCGACCGGCATCGGCGTCCTGTGGGGCCGCCAGGAGCTCCTGGAGGACCTGCCTCCGTTCCTCGGCGGCGGCGAGATGATCGAGACCGTGTCGATGCACGCCTCGACCTACGCCCCGGCGCCGCACAAGTTCGAGGCCGGTACGCCCCCGATCGCCCAGGCCGTCGGCCTCGGCGCGGCCGTGGACTACCTGACCTCGATCGGCATGGACAAGATCGCCGCGCACGAGCACGCGATCACCGAGTACGCGATCAAGCGCCTCGCCGAGGTGCCCGACCTGCGGATCATCGGCCCCACCACGGCCGAGGACCGCGGCGCAGCGATCTCCTTCGTGCTCGGCGACATCCACCCGCACGACGTCGGCCAGGTCCTGGACGAGCAGGGCATCGCGGTCCGCGTGGGACACCACTGCGCGCGCCCCGTCTGCCTGCGCTACGGAATTCCGGCGACGACGCGAGCGTCTTTCTACCTGTACTCCTCTCCGGCCGACGTCGACGCGCTGATCGACGGGCTGGAGCACGTACGGAACTTCTTCGGCTGACGGACGAGGCGACGAGGACGCAGTGAAGCTGGATTCGATGTACCAGGAACTGATCCTGGACCACTACAAGCACCCGCACGGGCGTGGCCTGCGCGACGGCGACGCCGAGGTGCACCACGTCAACCCGACGTGCGGCGACGAGATCACGCTGCGCGTGAAGTACGACGGTGAGAAGCTGACAGATGTCAGCTACGAGGGCCAGGGCTGCTCCATCAGCCAGGCCAGCGCCTCCGTACTGAACGAGCTGCTCGTGGGCAAGGAACTGGCCGAGGCGCAGAAGATCCAGGCTGTCTTCCTGGAGATGATGCAGTCCAAGGGCAAGATCGAGCCCGACGAGGCCATGGAGGAGGTGCTGGAGGACGCGGTCGCGTTCGTCGGCGTCTCCAAGTACCCGGCCCGTGTGAAGTGCGCCCTGCTGAGCTGGATGGCGTGGAAGGACGCGACCGCCCAGGCCCTGGGCGACGCCGAGAGGAAGACGGCATGACCGAGAACGCGACGCCCGAGGCGTCGACCAAGCCGGCCACCGAGGAGGAGGTCCGCGAGGCCCTCTACGACGTGGTCGACCCCGAGCTGGGCATCGACGTCGTCAACCTGGGCCTGATCTACGGCATCCACATCGACGACGCGAACATCGCCACCCTCGACATGACCCTGACCTCGGCGGCCTGCCCGCTGACGGACGTCATCGAGGACCAGGCGAAGTCGGCGACGGACGGCATCGTCAACGAACTCCGGATCAACTGGGTCTGGATGCCGCCGTGGGGCCCGGACAAGATCACGGACGACGGTCGTGAGCAGCTCCGCGCGCTCGGCTTCAACGTCTGAGCACCCCCGCTCGTCCAGGAGGGCCCCCGGCACGGTCGTGCCGGGGGCCCTCGCTTGTTCTCCGGGCGGACGGGCGGCGCGCACCCCGTGGGGTCCGTCGTCGCCGCCACGTTGCGCCCGCGGCGGAGCCGCCGGCCGCCGTGGAGCAGACGCCCGGCCAGGCCGCGGGGGTGCCCCGGGTCGCGCGTCCCTTTGTGTGTACGGTCGTACGCATCGATGTGTACTCTCGTACACATGCCTTACGTCCTGCTCGCCGCAGCCATCGCCGCCGAGGTCGCCGGCACCACCGCCATGAAGTACAGCGACGGCTTCACGAAGCTGTGGCCCTCGCTCGGCACCCTCCTGGGGTACGCCATAGCGTTCACCCTGCTCGCGCAGACGCTGAAGACCATGTCGGTCGGCACGGCCTACGCGATATGGGCCGGCGTCGGCACCGCCGCCATCGCCGCGATCGGCATGGTGTTCATGGGGGAGGCGGCCACCGCCGCGAAGATCGCCGGGATCGCCCTGGTGATCGGCGGGGTGGTCCTGCTGAACCTGGGCGGGGCGCACTGATGCCGCAGGGCGTACGGCGCTACGACCCGGACCGGCGCCAGCGCATCATCGACGCCGCGATCCGGGTGGTCGGCGCCAAGGGCATCGCGGGGCTGAGCCACCGCAGCGCTGCCGCGGAGGCCGACGTACCACTGGGCTCGACGACGTACCACTTCAAGACGCTGGACGACCTGCTGGTCGCGGCCCTCCGGCAGGCCAACGAGGGCTTCGCGCAGGCGGTGGCCGACTCGGCGGCGCTGACCGACCCGGACACGGACCTCGCCGGGGCGCTCGCCCGGCTGCTCGGCGACCTCCTGGCGGCGGACCGCGGCCGGGTGGAGCTGGAGTACGAGCTCTACCTCGCGGCGCTGCGCCGTCCGGCGCTGCGGCCGGTGGCCGCCGAGTGGTGCGCGGCCGCGGCCGAGGCGCTGACGCCGCGGACCGACCCGCTGACGGCCAGGGCGCTGGTGGCCGTGATGGACGGCATCAGCCTGCAAGTCCTGCTGACGGACGCCGAGTACGACGAGCACCACGCCCGCGAGATCCTGTCCCGGGTCCTGGGGAACCGGGGCCGGCCACAAGAGTAGGGGTGTCTCGCCGTCAGGCCGGGCTCGCCGGCAAGACGCCCCCTAGCCCGCGGAGGTGGCGGTGCGGACCGCCGCGAGGGCCGTCCGCACGCTCGCCTCGATGTCGCGGATCGGATAGATCACCTCACGCACCGTGCGGTCGCGGTCGACGACCAGGGTCAGCCGCTTGATCCGGCTCACCCCCGCCGCACGGAACGTCGGCAGGCGCAGCGCGGCCGTCAGGGCCAGGTCGGCGTCCGAGAGGAGTGGGAAGCGCAGCCGTTCCTGCTCCGCGAACTCCCGCTGCTCGTCGGGGCGCTGCGTCGAGACGCCGTGCACGGTGGCGCCGGCCGCCGTGAACTCCGCGAGCTGGTCGCGGTACGTGCACGACTCGAACGTGCAGCCCTTGGCGCCCGGGATCCCGGCCCAGCCGGGCGGGTAGGACTCGGCGCGCGCGTACGCGCCCGGGAAGAAGTACAGGACCGTGAACGGGGTGTCCGCCACCGGGTCGCCGACCCCGCCGAAACGGTCCGGCAGCAGCAGTGGCGGCACCCGCGTGCCGTGCAGCGCGTGCACCCGTTCCGCCTCGCGCGATGCCTCGTCGGTCGTCGCCGTCATCTCTCCCTCTCCCAGGACCCAGGTGTCACCCCAGTCCTGGAGGGCCACCAGGACCGGCAGCAGCCCCCGCCCGCGCGGGGTCAGCCGGTACTCGTGCCGCACCGGACGTTCCTGGTACGGCTCGCGCGACAGCACCCCGGCCTCCACGAGCAGCTTCAGCCGCTCCGCGAGCACCTTGCGGGAGACCCCCAGCTCGCGCTGGAGCTCCTCGAAGCGGTGCAGGCCGCGTGCGGTGTCCCGCACGATCAGCAGCGTCCACCAGTCGCCCACGACGTCGAGGGCCTGAGCGATCGCGCAGTCCGCGTCGCCGAGGTGTGTGCGCTGGGCCATGGGAGCTCCTTCGTCCGTTGACCCAAGGCTGTCATGCTGACATAGTCCGTTCCCAAAGGGAACTGACCAGGATCGCGTCGTCGGAAGCGGGGGGCACGGGTGTGCTGCAGGGGTTCAAGGACATACCGAGGGTCGTGTGGCTGCTGGCTGCGGGGGTGTTCGTCAACGCCGTCGTCAGCTTCACCTTCGTCTTCGTCTTCCTCTACCTGACCGGCCCGCGCGGCCTCGGCGCCGCGCAGGCCGGCCTCGTCACCGGAATCGGCGGAGTCGGCCTGGTCGTGGGCAACTTCACCGGCGGCTGGTACGGGGACCGCTTCGGCCACCGCCGGGTGCTCCTGGCCGCCGCCACCCTGGGCGGGCTGACCCTCATGGCCTTCCCGCTGCTGTCCGTGCCGCTCCTGTTCGTGGCCATGCCGGTGGCCCAGTACGCCTCCGGTGTGATCCGGGCCGCCAACTCCGCGCTGGTCGCGGTCACCGTCCCGGAGGGAGGCCGCCGCCAGGCCTTCGCCCTCGTGCGCTGCGTGTCCAACGGCGGGTTCACCCTCGGGCCGCCGCTGGGCGCCCTGGTCGCGACCGGCCTCTCGTACGACTGGCTCTTCGTGGCCGACGGGGTCGGAACCCTCTTCTTCGCCTTCTGGACCGCCCGCGTCGTCCCGGCGCGCGGTGCGTCCCGCAAGACCTCCGCGGCCCCGGACGGGGGTCGGGGCCGCGGAATCGCCGCCGAACTACGGGCCCGGCCCGCCCTGCTGGTGGTGCTCGGCGCGATCCTGGTGACCGACGTCGTCTACCGCCAGCAGTACTCCACCTTCTCCGTCTTCCTCACCGACCAGGGCCTGGACCCGCGTGTCTTCGGGCTCGTCATCGCCCTCAACGGCGGGGTCATCCTGCTGCTGGAGCTGCCCGCCGCGGTCGCGCTGCGCGAGCGCCCGGCACTGCCGGTGATCGGCACCGGCCTGGTGCTGGTCGGGGCCGGGTACGCGGCGCTGCTGCTCGGAGCCGGAATCACGAGCGCCGTGGTGATGATGGTCCTGCTGAGCCTCGGCGAGATCCTCTACAAGACCACCGCCACCGCCTACGTCGCCGACGAGGCACCCGAGCACGCCGTCGGACGCTTCCAGAGCCTGTACGCGGGCATCTCGGTCAGCGGGGTCGTCATCGGACCGCCTCTGGGCGGTGCCCTGTACGCGGCCGCGCCCGGGCTGCTGTGGCCGCTGTGCGCCGGGCTCGCGGCGACGGCGGGCGGGGCGGTGCTGTGGGCCTCGGCGCGGCAGCGGCGACACGCGGCCCGCCCGGCACATGAGACCGGTTCGCAACCTCAGGCCGTCGCCGGTTAGGTTTCGGGCATGACTGCTACGCGTACCACCGGCGCCGTCGCCGCCGGACTTGCCACCATCACCGCCGACGGCACCGTCCTCGACACCTGGTTCCCCGCCCCCGAGCTGGTCGCCGAGCCCGGCCCGGCCGGCACCGAGCGCCTCACCGCCGAGCAGGCCGTGGAGTCCCTCGGCGCCGCCGCGGCCAAGGCGATCCGTAGCGACGCGGTCCGCGGCGTCGAGGTCGTAGCCGTCCGCACGGTCATCGCCTCCCTGGAGGACAAGCCGCTGGACGCGCACGACGCGTACCTGCGCCTGCACCTGCTCAGCCACCGCCTGGTCAAGCCGCACGGCCAGAACCTCGACGGTGTCTTCGGCCTGCTGACCAACGTCGCCTGGACCTCGCTCGGCCCGGTCGCCGTCGACCAGGTCGAGACCGTCCGCCTCAACGCCCGCGCCGAGGGCCTGCACCTGCAGGTCACCTCGATCGACAAGTTCCCGCGGATGACGGACTACGTCGCCCCCAAGGGCGTGCGCATCGCCGACGCCGACCGCGTCCGCCTCGGCGCCCACCTCGCCGAGGGCACCACCGTCATGCACGAGGGCTTCGTCAACTTCAACGCCGGTACCCTCGGCACCTCCATGGTCGAGGGCCGCATCTCCGCGGGCGTCGTCGTCGGCGACGGCTCCGACATCGGCGGCGGCGCCTCCACCATGGGCACGCTCTCCGGCGGCGGCAAGCAGATCATCTCGATCGGCGAGCGCACCCTGATCGGCGCCGAGGCGGGCATCGGCATCGCCCTCGGCAACGAGTGCGTCGTCGAGGCCGGCCTCTACGTCACCGCCGGCACCCGCGTCACCCTGCCGGACGGCCAGGTCGTCAAGGCCCTGGAGCTCTCCGGCGCCGACAACATCCTCTTCCGCCGCAACTCGGTGACCGGCGCCGTCGAGGCCCGCCCGTACAAGGCGAACTGGGGCGGCCTGAACGAGGTCCTGCACAGCCACAACTGACGGCCGTGGCCGTCCCCGGGCGCCCTCCCGGACCCCACGGTCCGGGAGGGCGCCCGGCTGTGCTCAGCACGGCCGTGAAAGGCCGCGTACGCCCGCCGGGTCCCGCCCAGCCGTCATCCGTGTCCTGACCCGGCAGGGACCGCTCGGTGACGGGCGGGGTCACCGCGCGGTGGCAGGCGCGGCACTTGAAGACGGCCACCCGGGATCCGTGCGCCGGTCGGACGCTCAGTGGAGGGGGATCGTACGGATCAGGCCCGCGAAGGCCTGTTCCTCCGCCTCGGTGAGCTGCACCGACTCCATCGGGTGCCCGGCGGAGCCACGCTGGGCCGGGATCATCGGCAGGGCCTCGACCGCTCCGGTCTCCGGCTGGGGGAAGCGGCTGTCCCACAGCATGCGGCCCAGGCCGGCCACCGAGACGAGCGCAGCCACGAGCAGGACGGCGAGGCCGATTTCCTGGGCGAAGGAGATCGAGGGGAACACCAGGATCCTCCAGGGATGCGGGCGGCGCGGGCCGGGACAAGATCGGGCGTGCAGACACTCAACACCACAACCGGTCCATTCGGTGGAGATGTGGCGAGCGTCACGCCAGGGGCGAAAGTCCCTGTCTTGCCCGTGACCGGCCCGTCACGGCCGCTCCAGCGGCAGCTTGAAGCCCTCGTGGCTGCGCGCGAAGCCCAGCCGCTCGTAGAAGCGGTGGGCCGCCGTGCGCCGCTTGTTGCTGGTGAGCTGGATCAGGCCGCAGCCGCGCCCGAGGGCCCGCTCGGCGGCCAGCCGCATCAGCTCCGCGCCGAGTCCCTCGCCCCGCCGGTCCGCACGGACCCGTACGGCCTCCACCAGGTCCCGCTCCTGCCCGCCCCGGCCCAGGCCCGGTACGTACGTCAGCTGGAGGCAGCCGAGGACGGTCCCGTCGGCCTCCGTGTCCGTGAGGACCAGCATCTCGTTGCGGGCGTCCGACTCGATCGCGGAGAAGGCCCGCTCGTGCTCCTCGCCGACCGGCATCGAGGCCGGATCGAGGACCTGGTCCTCGTCGGAGAGCAGGGCGAGTACGGCCGGCAGGTCCCGGCGTGTGGCGACACGGAAGATCATGGCGGGATGGTGGCAGGGGGCCCGGCCGGGACGGCGGCCGGACCTCCTGCTGCTCCCGCCCCGGGGGTTACGGGCGGAAGCGCAGCACCTGCGGGTCGTGGTCGCTGTTCTGCGCCGCGAACTCCGCGTTGATGTGCACGCTGTCGTACGTGAACTTCTTGATCGCCGGGCTGGTCAGGATCTGGTCCAGCACCTGGGCGTTGCCCTGGTAGACGTACGAGTAGCGCTCGGCCTTCGGCAGCGACTTGATCGCCGGGTACAGCGCCCCGCCGTCGGCCAGCGCGTCCGTGGTCGCCGAGAACTCGAAGTCGTTGATGTCACCGAGCACGAGGACGTTGGCGTTCTTGTCCTCCGCCAGGATCTGCTTCACGAAGCCGTTCACGGCCTGCGCCTGCAGCAGCCGCTTGGCCTCCGAGGAGCGCAGCGGCGGCTGGTGGTGCGAGGTCAGGCCCTCGTCGCCGCCCTTGGAGCCGAAGTGGTTGGCGATCACGAAGACCGTCTTGCCGCGGAAGACGAACTCGCCGGCCAGCGGCTTGCGGCTGTCGGCCCACGCCGGGTTCGCGGGGTCCACGCGACCGGGGGAGTGGGTCAGGTGGGTCTTGCCGTTCTCCTTGACGACGCCCGTCGCCGTCACCGCGTCACCCGGGGCGCGCTCGGTGAAGGAGACCCGGGCCGGGTTGAAGAGGAAGACCTGGCGGATGTTGCCGCCGGGCTCGCCTCCGTCCTTCTTGTCCTCCGGGTTGATGGTCCGCCACTGGTAGGCCGGGCCGCCCGCCGCCGCGATGGCCGCGGTGAACTTGGTGAGGGTCTGCTCCGCCGAGACGGTGCCGTCGTTCTTGGCGCCGTTGTCGTCCTGGATCTCCTCCAGGGCGAGGATGTCGGGGGAGGCGAGGTTCTCGACGACGGCCTTCGCCAGCGCGTCGAACTTCTCCTGCGGGTCCGTCGGATCGAGGTTCTCGACGTTGTACGTGGCGACCGCGAGCTCCTGCTCGGCCTGCGGCTTCGTCTTCTCGGGGGCGAGGGTGCCCGCCTTGACGGTGCCGAGGGTGCGGGCCACCAGGGTGTAGCCGCCGAACTGGTTGAAGTCCAGCGGGCCTTCCGTGGTGCCGGTCAGCTTGTCGCCCACGTTGGCCACGGGGAAGGGCTGCTGCGCGATCGGCGCGAGCTGCTGGATCTGCAGGCGCCCGGTGTTCTGGGACTCGTAGGAGCCGTAGACGGTGCCGCCGCGCTTGGCGGCGTTCTCCCATCCCTTCACCGTGACCCACAGCTCGGAGTACGGGTCGGTGGCGCCGACGACGCGTGAGGTGCCGATCTTGACGTTCATGCCCTCGAGGGACTCGTAGAAGTCCAGGGCGTAGCGCGAGGGGTCCAGCGTCAGGCCGTTGATGCTGCCGTCGGCGGCCGGGTCGCCGGCCGGGGTGTACTCGGCGGGGACGTTGTACTCGTTGATCGCGGTGGCCTCGGGCAGGGCGTTGCCGGAGGAGACCACGGTGACCGTCGGCTTGGAGATCTGGGTCACCGACTGGTTGCCGGACTTCACACCGCCGGGGATGTACTCGCCGACGGTGCCGGAGACCTTGACCGCGTCGCCCACGGCGACGGTGGGGACCGAGTTGGTGAAGACGAAGACGCCCTCACTCGTCGCGGCGTTGTCGTCGGCGTCGGGGTCCTGGATCCAGAAGCCGCGCGAGCCGTAGGTCCGCACGCCCGTCACGATGCCCTCGACGTCGGAGACCTGCTTGCCGTTGAGCGGGGATATCCGGGTGGTGCCCTGGATGTCGTGGATGCGGACCGGATCGGCGGACGCCGCGCCCTCGGCCGCGTCGGCGGAGCCCGCGAGCAGGCCGGTGGCCAGCGCGGTGGCGACGAGGGCCGCGACGGCGGCGGAGCGGGGATGCGAGGAGCGCATGGTCAGGAAACTCCGGTGTGGGAGAGGGGAAGGGAGAGGCTGCGAACAGCGAGATCTGCGGGGGGTTGGTCAGCCCCCAAACGTCTACGCGCGTCAATTTCCTGTGTCGTCAGCAAAGTTGTCAAGCCCTCCAGAGGAGACGGGAGTCGACTGTGGGATGAACCAAAGACGATGGCCCGGCGGGCGTGCCCGATATGCGTCTACGCTGGGTCGCCGTACGACGGCCTCGGCTGTCACCTGCGCCACATCCGCCATGCCCGTACTGCCCCGTCATGTCGGCCATGTCGCCGGTTTTCGGGCACGTATGACGGTCCGGCGGCCCGGCCGGTCCGTCACGGCCCGCCCTCATCACCGCGTCCGCGAGGAGACCCTCACCCATGTCCGCTGAGTCGCACCCCACACTGCCGCCGGTACGGCTGCACTCCGACGCGGAGCTGGCCCGCGACGCCCTCGGCGCCCCGCTGTTCGCGCGCGCCGTGCGGCTGGCCCGCTGGGCCGGGCCCGCAACCCGCGTCGGCGTCGGCGGCGAACTGGCGGCCGACCAGCTGCCCGGGGCCGCCGCCCATCTCGGTCTCGACGCCGGCGACGAGGACGCCGCCGTGTACGCGAGCCGGGCCTGGCGGGTGGCCGTGGACACCGGACTGGTGGACGTGACCGAACCGGAGGAGGACGCGGCCGCGGAGGAGGGCGGCGAGGCGGGGGAGGAGCCGTACGGCACGGCCGCGCCCGGCGAGGACCTGGCGCTGGTGACGGGCGGGGCGCCCGCCGACGTCCTCGGCCTGTGGCGGGCGGCCCTGGAGGCGGTGCTCGCCGACGCGGCGGTGCCGGACCTGGAGGGCCTGGTCGACGCGCTGGACGCGGGCGGGGTGATCGACTTCGAGCGGCTGGACTGGAACCCGGGCCGCGAGGCGGACCTGCTCGACCAGGTCCTCGCCCATCTGTACCTGCTCAGCGTCGCCGGGGGCAGGCCTGCGGACCGTCAGATTCCGCTTCCGGTGCTGGCCGCGTCGGTGGTCGTGCCCGACGGAATGGGCGAGCCGACCGATGCCGTGCTGGAGCAGGTCTCGCACGCGATGATGCGCCTGGACGACCAGTTCCGGCAGCTGGAGCCGATCGGACTGGTGGAGTTCCGGCCCGTCGACGAGGGGCTGATGGCGCAGGGCGACGAGGACGGCGGGCGCGGTGAGCGCGAGGACGAGGACGAGGACGTCTCCCGTTACGGCATGGTCCGGCTGACCCCGCTCGGGCTGTACGGGATCCGCGCCCGGATGCTGGAGGCCGGAGCGGCGGCCCCTGCCGTCGGCGAACTGGCCGGCAAGGGCGCCGACGCCCTCCTCGACGCCGTCTCCTCCTACCCCGAGCACGCGGCGCAGGCCGAGATCGAGCAGTGGATGGCGGGCCGCGAACCGTCCGTCGCGGTCACCGAACTGCTGGCCGCCGCCCGCGGGGACGACGAGGGCGGCCCGCTGCGCCGACTGCGCTGCCAGCAGGCCCTCGCGCTGGCCGGGCCGGAGGCCGAAGGAGCGGTCCGCGCGGTGCTGGACGAGGCGGAGCTCGGCGGGCTCGCCCGGGTCTGGCTGGCGGAGCACGGAGTGACCGGCGTACCGGCGCCCGCCCCGGAGATGGTCTTCTGGCTGACGGTCGACACGATCGCGGCTCAGCTGGCCGCAGACGGGGAGACGGAGGAGCTGCCCCTCCTGATGGAGACCCTGACCGCCCATCACGCGGGCTTCTTCGACCAGGTGTGGCGCGTCGAGCACCCGTCGACGGTGCGGGTCCTGGAGGCGATGGGCCGGCTGCACCCCGACCGGAAGACGGCGAAGGAGGCCCGCACGGCCGCCTTCAAGGCGCGCTCCCGCAGGCCCTGAGCGCGCGGTCCGGGGGCGGGTGACAATGCGCCGTTCCTGGGCCGGAGTTGGCCATTGACCCCGACCGGCGAGAGGTCGGTTCTCCATCGTGGGTAATTCAGCCGCCGTTCACGTGCGGGCGGGAGCGTGTGCGCCGACGACCGCACGACAGGCGCTCCACTCCCCACCCCAGGAGACCCGATGCCGCTCAGCCGCAGAGACTTCACCGCCCGTACCGTCATCGCCGGCGCGGGAGTCGCGCTCACCGGGACGGTCGGCGCCCTCGCCACCGCTCCGGGCGCGCTGGCGGCCGAGGACGCAGCGGACCGCGACGAGCACGGGCGGCCCTGCGAGCCCGGCTACGGCCCGCTCCTCCCCGACCCGGCCGGCATCCTCGCGCTGCCCGCCGGCTTCACGTACCGCGTGATCACGCACAGCGGCGTCACCCGGCTGGAGTCAGGCGAGACCACCCCGTCCCACCACGACGGGACCGCGGCGTTCGAGGGCCACCGCGGCGTCACCCTCCTCGTCAACAACCACGAGCTCAAGGGCAAGCGGGAGAACTGGGCCCGTCCCGTCCCGCTCGCCGAAGGCCTCGTCTACGACCCGGCCGCGGCCGGCGGATGCACGGTCGTCGAGGTCCGGCGGGGCGGCGAGGTCGCCGAATGGGTGGGCATCGCCGGTACGTCGACCAACTGCGCTGGCGGCGCCACCCCCTGGGACACCTGGCTGACCTGCGAGGAGAATTCCGACCTCGCCGGCAAGAACGGCATGACCAAGGACCACGGCTACGTCTTCGAGGTCGACCCGCACGACCGCCGGGCCAACCGCGACCCGCGGCCGATCAGGGCTTTCGGCCGCTACGACCACGAGGCCGTGGTCATCGACCCGCGCCAGGGCCACGCGTACCTGACCGAGGACGCCTCCGGTCCCAGCGGGCTGCTCTACCGCTGGACCCCGCCCCGCGGCTTCCGGCACGGGCGCGGCAGGCTCCGTACGCTCGCCGCCGACGCGGGTGTGCTCCAGGCCGCCAAGTGCACCGACAGCTCGGGCCGGTTCGTCGACGACCTCTCGCGCGCCACGCGGATCGGCACCGTCTACGGCGTCGACTGGGTGGACGTACCGGACCGCGACGCGCGGACGGTGCCCGTGCGCAAGCAGTTCGCGGACGACGCGGTGACGCGCGGACGCAAGCTGGAGGGCATGTGGTGGGGCGACGGGGGCGTCTACTTCGTGTCCTCCTACGCCCGCCAGGAGAGCCCGGGCGCGGCGCACGACGGCCAGGTCTGGTTCTACGACCCCAAGCGGCGCACGATCCGGCTGACCGTCCTCATCGGGGTCAACGCCGACCCGTCGGCGGGCGGTGGCCACGACGGCCCGGACAACATCACCGTGTCGCCCTACGGGGGCCTGGTCATCGCGGAGGACGGCTCGGGGCTGCAGCACCTCTTCGGCGCGACCGACTCGGGGCGCACCTACCCGCTGGCGCGCAACGAGCTGAACATCGGGTCGGCCGAGGAGCCCGAATACTCCGAATTCACCGGGGTCTGCTTCTCACCGGACGGGCGCACCCTGTACGCCAACCTCCAGGACCCGGGCATCATGCTGGCCGTCACCGGGCCGTGGCGGCGCGCACGCTGACGCTCCGCCCGGCCGGCATCGCGGGCCTCAGTGGGCCGGGGAGACCTCCGCGCGGGAGGCCTCGGCCCACTCGGCGAGCAGGAACTCATACGCCTCGGAAGGCCACTCGCCGTCCACCCGGGTCTCCACGAGGTGCCGTATCGCCTCGTTCGCCTCGGCGGCGGACGGGCGGGCGGGCCCCGCGGGCGTGAGTGTCTCGTGCATGCTTCCAAGGCTACGGGCGGGCACTGACAGCCACCCACGGATTACGCGTGGCATCCATCACCCGCGGACCCGCCCGGTGGCCGCCCGTGCCCGCCCACCTGCTCAGAGTGCCTGCGCGGCGGGCTTGACCATGCCGCGCACTGTGCGCGACTTCACAAACTCGCCCATGGCCGTCATCTCCCACTCGCCGGAGAACTGACGGATCAGCTTCGCCATCATCACGCCCGTCTGCGGCTCGGCGCTCGTGAGGTCGAAGCGGACCAGCTCCTCGCCGCTGGCCGCGTCGATCAGGCGGCAGTAGGCCTTGGCCACGTCGGTGAACTTCTGGCCGGAGAAGGAGTTGACCGTGAAGACCAGGCCGGTGGCGTCGGCGGGGAGTCGGCCGAGGTCGACGACGATCACCTCGTCGTCGCCGGCGCCCTCACCGGTGAGGTTGTCCCCGGAGTGCTTGATGGCGCCGTTCAGGATGGACAGCTTGCCGAAGTAGCAGCTGTCGATGTGGTTGCGCTGCGGGCCGTACGCGATGACGGACGCGTCGAGGTCGATGTCCCGGCCGCGGAAGGCGGGCTCCCAGCCGAGGCCCATCTTGACCTGCGAGAGCAGTGGACGGCCGCCCTTGACCAGCGAGACGGTCTGGTTCTTCTGCAGGCTGACGCGGCCCTTGTCCAGGTTGATCTTCCCGGCGGCGGGGGCGGCGACCAGGCGGCCGGA